>NZ_DIMK01000028.1:0-261655 GCF_002425525.1 Pseudomonas sp. UBA5568
CGGGATGTTGTTGGTAAAGCACAGCAGGTTCTCGTTGAAGCTGTCGTTCCACTGGAGAGCAACTTCTACACCCACACCGTCTTCGCGCTGTACGCTGAAGTGGAACACCTGGGCGTTCACCGGCGTCTTGTTGGTATTCAGGTATTCGACGAATGCCCGCAGGCCGCCTTCGTACTTGAAGAACTCTTCCTTACCACTGCGCTCGTCTTTCAGCAGAATGCCGACGCCCGAGTTCAGGAAAGACAGCTCACGAATACGCTTGGCCAGGATGTCCCAGCTGAAGTGAATATTCTTGAATGTCTCTGCGGACGGCTTGAAGTGAATGTGAGTACCGGTCGTCTCACTTTCACCGACGATGGCCATCGGCGCCTGAGGCACACCGTGGACGTACGTCTGTTCCCAGATCTTGCCGCTGCGACGCACCGTCAGTATCAGTTGCTCGGACAACGCGTTGACGACCGAAACGCCTACCCCGTGCAATCCACCGGATACCTTGTAGGAGTTGTCATCGAACTTACCGCCTGCGTGCAGCACAGTCATGATGACTTCTGCTGCCGAAACGCCTTCTTCTTTATGCACGTCGACCGGAATGCCACGGCCGTTGTCACGCACGCTAATGGATTCATCAGGGTGAATAATTACTGTGATGTCGTCGCAGTGGCCGGCCAGGGCTTCGTCGATGGAGTTGTCGACCACCTCGAAGACCATGTGGTGCAGGCCGCTACCATCATCGGTGTCGCCAATGTACATGCCGGGACGCTTGCGCACGGCATCCAAACCTTTTAGCACCTTGATGCTGGAGGAGTCGTACGTCTGATTTTCGCTCATGCCTTCACTCCCGATGGTCGTGGGTCTGGGTGATACGGCCTTGTTCCACGTGGAACAAAGCAACCGGCGTTTCCGTCTGCCAGCCTTCCCTCAATAATTCATGATCTACACAGGTGATGAATACCTGGCAGCGTAATTCTTCAAGCAAGCGACATAGTGCGCGGCGATGTTGCTCATCGAGTTCCGACGGCAAATCGTCCACAAGATAAATGCAGTGGCCGCGTCGTGCTTGGCCAACCAAATGACCTTGAGCTATCCGCAGTGCGCATACCACCAGTTTTTGCTGGCCGCGGGACAGGATGTCTGCTGCGTTGTTTGCAGCTAATCGAAGTCGCAAATCTGCACGTTGCGGACCCGCCTGCGTGTGTCCCATCTGCTGGTCACGAAGGAGGGAAGTAGCCAACACATCCTGCAGCTCCCGGTCTTTGTCCCAGCCTCGGTAATAGCTCAGGGTAAGACCGTCTAGCTCAAGCAACTCACTCAAAGTCTTTTCGAATACAGGCTTCAGGGCCTTGATGTATTCGCGGCGGTATTCATCTATTTCGGCGCTGGCCAGGCATAACTCCCGGTCCCAAGCGGCTTGCGAAGCTGGGTCAAGTGTACCATGCCGCAACCATGAGTTCCGCTGCCTGAGGGCCTTCTGCAGGCGTTGCCACGCGGGCATGAAGCGAGGTTCCACGTGGAACACGCCCCAGTCGAGAAACTGTCGCCTGATCTTCGGGGCGCCTTCGAGGAGTCGAAAGCTGTCTGGGTTGATGAGCTGTAATGGAAGCAATTCAGCAAGCTGTGCAGCGCTACGCGCATTCTGCCCATCGATCCTGATGGTGAAATCACCCTGCCGCTCGCGAGACACCCCAAGGTTACAGGTACCGCCTTCGGCAAGGAGCACCTCCCCGAATACCGTACAAGAGGCTTGCTCGTACTGGATTACCGGGTTCAAGCGAGTGCTGCGAAAGGATCTAGCCAGACCGAGTAGATGAACAGCTTCAAGAAGGCTTGTCTTGCCGCTCCCGTTATCGCCATAGAGCACGTTGATACGCGGGGAAGGGGAGAGCGTCACCGGGTGCAGGTTTCGCACCCCGGTGACGATGATACGCCTAAGTGACATTTGGCCTGCTTTGCTTACAGCCGCATCGGCATGACAACGTACGAAGAGTCGTCATTGCCTGCCTCCTGCAGCAGTGCACTGCTGTTGGAGTCCGACAAAATCAGGCGCACCTGCTCAGTGGTCATGACGCCCAGCACATCCAGCAGGTAGCTGACGTTGAAACCGATCTCAAGCGAGCTACCGTCGTAGTCGACGCTGATTTCTTCCTCAGCCTCTTCCTGCTCGGGGTTGTTGGCCTGGATCTTCAACTGGCCGGCAGCGAGCAACAAGCGAATCCCGCGGTACTTTTCGTTGGACAGGATCGCGGTGCGGCTGAACGCCTCGCGCAAAGCTTGGCGATCACCAATCACCAATTTGTCACCGCCTTTGGGCAGCACACGCTCGTAATCAGGGAATTTACCGTCGACGAGCTTGGAGGTGAATGTGAACTCACCCGTCGTTGCGCGGATATGGTGTTGCCCAAGAACGATGCTGACCATGCCTTCAGGCTCGGTCAGCAAGCGAGCAAGCTCCAGAATACCTTTGCGCGGCACGATCACCTGGTGGCGGTCGTCCTGTTCGATCGGTGCACTCATCGAGCACAATGCCAGGCGGTGGCCATCAGTGGAAACGGCACGCAGGGTATTGCGCGACACCTCCAGCAGCATACCGTTAAGGTAGTAACGCACGTCTTGCTGGGCCATGGCGAAGCTGGTGCGTTCGATCAATCGACGCAGTTTGCTTTGTTCCAGATTGCACGTGAGCGAGCCTGGCCCTTCTTCCACGGTCGGGAAATCATTGGCAGGCAACGTCGACAGTGTGAAGCGGCTACGCCCGGCCTTGACCAGCAGTTTTTGCTCATCGAGCTTGATGTCGATCAGCACGTCACTGGGCAGGCTTTTGCAGATGTCCATCAGCTTGCGTGCTGGGACAGTGATCTCGCCAGGCTCGGCAGGTTCTTCCAGTTGCACGCGGCCCACCAGTTCAACCTCAAGGTCGGTACCGGTCAGCGACAGTTGCTGGCCTTGAACGACCAGCAAAACATTTGAAAGCACCGGCAACGTCTGCCGGCGCTCGACGACACCTGCCACCAGTTGCAGAGGTTTGAGCAAGGCTTCGCGTTGAATCGTGAAATGCATGGTCTAGTCCCTTGCCTTCATATGGCTGCGCTGACGGCCCTCAGGTCGTCAGCGTGCGCAGCAGGTTCTTGTAGTCCTCGCGGATATCCGCGTCGGATTCTTTCAGTTCATTGATCTTTCGGCAGGCATGCAGCACGGTCGTGTGGTCGCGCCCACCAAACATGTCGCCGATTTCTGGCAAGCTGTGGTTGGTCAGCTCCTTGGAGAGCGCCATCGCCACCTGACGTGGACGAGCTACCGAACGGGACCGGCGTTTGGACAACAGATCGGAGATCTTGATCTTGTAGTACTCGGCCACCGTACGCTGGATGTTATCCACACTCACCAGCTTGTCTTGCAGTGCCAGAAGGTCCTTCAGGGATTCGCGGATCAACTCGATGGTGATGTCGCGCCCCATGAAGTGTGAATGGGCGATCACGCGCTTCAGGGCGCCCTCCAGCTCACGCACGTTCGACCGAATACGCTGAGCGATGAAGAAGGCCGCATCGTGCGGCAGTTCCACCTTGGCCTGATCGGCCTTCTTCATCAGGATCGCGACGCGCGTTTCCAGTTCCGGCGGCTCCACGGCAACCGTGAGGCCCCAGCCAAAGCGCGATTTCAAACGTTCCTCGAGCCCTTCGATTTCCTTGGGATATCGATCGGAGGTGAGGATCACCTGCTGGCCACCTTCGAGCAGTGCGTTGAAGGTGTGGAAAAACTCTTCCTGTGAACGCTCCTTGCGCGCAAAGAACTGAATGTCATCGATGAGCAGCGCATCGACCGAACGGTAGAAGCGCTTGAACTCGTTGATTGCATTGAGCTGAAGTGCCTTGACCATATCGGCGACGAAGCGCTCGGAATGCAGGTACACCACCTTGGCATTCGGGTTCTTTCTAAGCAGGTGGTTACCCACGGCATGCATAAGGTGGGTTTTACCCAAGCCCACACCGCCATAGAGAAACAGGGGGTTATAACCATGCTTGGGGTTGTCGGCAACCTGCCAGGCGGCGGCACGGGCCAGCTGGTTCGACTTGCCTTCTACAAATGTGTCGAACGTGAACGTGCGGTTCAGGTAGCTGGTGTGCTTGAGAGCACCTTCCACCTGCACCGTCCGCTGCTCTGTCCTACCCGCGGGGGCCTGAGCAGGTTCGGCCATGGCATCGAAGCTATCCCTCGAAGAAGGCTCGGCCACGTCGTTGGCGTTTGCAGGCGCGGGGTCGGACGAGGCCACTGGAGCGGGCTCGGACGGCGTGATGGAGGGGGCCTTGTGCGTCGTTTGCACCAGAGAGGCTGCCACAGCCGCGCTCACTGGGGCATTAGGTGCCGCACGGGGGGCAGAGCTGCGCCGGCTGCCGATCAGCAGCGACAACGCAGGGGCGATGCCCGTGCCTTTTTCTCCCAAAAGCTCAAGCAAACGCCCCAGGTACTTTTCATTGACCCAATCGAGAACGAAACGGTTAGGCGCATAGACGCGCAACTCGTCGCCTTCGGCTTCGACCTGTAACGGACGGATCCAGGTGTTGAATTGCTGGGCAGGCAGTTCATCGCGCAGAAGCTCCACGCACTGCTGCCAAAGTTCCACTGACACGGATATCCCCTGAGCTTGAAAGCCACGAAGGCTGAAACAAACGGCCATTGTACCGGGCACGCGCTCAGTTATCCACATGCGGACACGCCGGCATGTATGGCAGAACTGTCATTCAATGACCGAAACACCACTTATACGCTGTGCATAAACCCTGTGGATAACTAGCCATGAGGGCTATGCACAACCCAGTGAATCGACCTGTGCATAACCTGCATGTGTATAAATAGCCCTTTTATGCACAGCTTAAATTCAGCTCTAGAACAGTTGCAGCACGGCTTCCGAACAGGGTTTAAAAATGCTGCGAAGCCCTGGCTATGAGGCCTTCAGCACGTTATCCACAGAAAGTTATCCACTTAAGAGCATTAAGATCTTTAGAGAAGCTTTTTATATGTCTTTCTTATTTTTCATGTTGAGCAATGGTGTCCTGCCCAGCCTCATGGAGATGTCAGTGCCGCTAGCCAATCCTTACGCCCGTTCATCCCACACCTAAAGGAAAGGTTGGTTGGAAATTGACCTATGGGCTTGCTTTCTCTAGAATCGCCGGTCTCTTAAAAGGGGGCCATCCCGGCCCGTCGTCGACAAACCCAGGTAACACGCCATGAAACGTACTTTCCAACCAAGCACCATCAAGCGCGCGCGCACTCACGGTTTCCGTGCCCGTATGGCTACTAAGAACGGCCGCGCTGTTCTGTCGCGTCGTCGTGCCAAAGGCCGTAAGCGTCTGGCCATTTGATTTTTCGGCACAGGTGGTGAGTCAGGACTTCAGTCGGGAAAAGCGACTGCTTACACCCCGGCATTTCAAAGCGGTCTTCGACTCCCCAACCGGCAAGGTTCCAGGGAAAAACCTGCTGATCCTTGCTCGCGAGAACGGTCTGGATCACCCGCGCCTTGGCCTGGTGATTGGCAAGAAAAGCGTCAAGCTCGCCGTTCAACGCAACCGCCTCAAGCGCTTGATGCGCGATTCCTTTCGTCTGAACCAGCATTCACTTGCCGGATTGGATATCGTGATCGTCGCGCGCAAGGGATTGGGTGAGATAGAAAACCCGGAATTGCACCAACACTTCGGCAAACTCTGGAAGCGCCTGGCGCGTAGCCGACCGGCACCAGCAGTCTCCGCCGATCGCGCAGGGGTAAGCAGCCAAGATGCGTAAACTGGCACTCGTTCCGATCCAGTTTTACCGTTATGCCATTAGTCCTCTGATGGCCAGCCACTGCCGTTTCTACCCCAGTTGCTCTTGTTACGCCTACGAAGCCATCGAAAACCACGGCCTCTGGCGTGGTGGATGGCTAGCCGTTCGTCGCCTGGGGCGTTGTCATCCGTGGAACGACGGCGGTTTCGACCCCGTTCCACCCGCTCCTTCCTCCCGAACTTCTTCGATAGCCGAGTAATCATGGATATTAAACGCACGATCCTGATCGTCGCCCTGGCAATCGTGTCCTACGTCATGGTCCTTAAATGGAACCAGGACTACGGCCAGGCTGCCCTGCCGACTCAGAATACTGCTGCCAGCACGACCAACCCTGGTTTGCCCGATGGCGTACCTGCCGGTGATTCCGGTGCGGGTGCCAGCGCCGATGTGCCAAGCGCCACTGCTGAAACCCACACCGCCGATCAGGCACCCGTGGCTGTCAGCAAGGACCTGATCCGGGTCAAGACCGATGTGCTGGACCTGGCTATCGATCCGGTAGGTGGTGACGTCGTCCAGTTGAACCTGCCGCAGTATCCACGCCGTCAGGACCATCCGGACATTCCGTTCCAACTGTTCGACAACGGTGGGGAGCGCGTCTATCTCGCGCAAAGCGGCTTGACTGGTGCCAACGGTCCAGATGCCCGCTCGACCGGTCGCCCCCTCTACGCTGCCGATCAGAAGCGTTATCAGTTGGCCGATGGTCAGGACCAGTTGGTGGTGGACCTGAAGTTCAGCGACAACGGGGTCAACTACATCAAGCGCTTCAGCTTCAAGCGCGGCGAATATGACCTGAACGTCAGCTACCTGATCGACAACCAGAGCAGCCAGGCTTGGAGCGGCAACATGTTCGCCCAGCTCAAGCGCGATGCCAGTTCCGATCCATCGTCGAGCACTGCCACGGGTACCGCGACCTACTTGGGTGCGGCCTTGTGGACACCTTCGGAGCCTTACAAAAAGGTCTCGATGAAGGACATCGACAAAGGTAGTTTGAAAGAAAATGTGTCCGGCGGCTGGGTAGCATGGCTTCAGCACTACTTCGTGACCGCATGGATCCCGGCCAAGTCCGACAACAACGTGGTGCAAACCCGCAAGGACAGCCAGGGTAATTACATCATCGGCTACACCGGCCCTGCTATCAGCGTGCCTGCTGGGGGCAAGGCTGAAACCAGCGCCATGCTGTATGCCGGTCCCAAGATCCAGTCCAAGCTCAAGGAGTTGTCCCCAGGCCTGGAACTGACCGTCGACTACGGCTTCCTGTGGTTCATCGCCCAGCCGATCTTCTGGCTCCTGCAACATATCCACAGCCTGCTGGGTAACTGGGGCTGGTCGATCATCGTGCTGACCATGCTCATCAAGGGCCTGTTCTTCCCGCTGTCCGCTGCCAGCTACCGTTCCATGGCACGTATGCGTGCGGTCTCGCCCAAGCTCGCAGCGCTCAAGGAACGCTTCGGCGATGATCGCCAGAAGATGTCCCAGGCGATGATGGAGCTGTACAAGAAAGAGAAGATCAACCCACTGGGCGGTTGCTTGCCGATCCTGGTTCAGATGCCAGTATTCCTGGCCCTTTACTGGGTACTGCTGGAAAGCGTCGAGATGCGTCAGGCACCTTGGATGCTGTGGATTACCGACCTGTCTATCAAGGATCCGTTCTTCATCCTGCCGATCATCATGGGCGCCACCATGTTCATCCAGCAGCGCCTGAACCCGACCCCGCCGGATCCGATGCAGGCCAAGGTGATGAAAATGATGCCGATCATCTTCACCTTCTTCTTCCTGTGGTTCCCAGCAGGTCTGGTGCTGTACTGGGTTGTGAACAACTGCCTGTCCATCACGCAGCAGTGGTACATCACGCGCAGCATCGAGGCTGCCAACAAGAAAGCGGCTGCCTGACGGGCTGCTACGCTAGCTTGTGAATAAAACGCCCCTTCGTGGGGCGTTTTTGCTATCTGTCGTTTTTGTCGTAGAGGCTTCCCCAGCATGAATACTGTGCGTGAAACCATTGCCGCCATCGCTACTGCCCAAGGCCGCGGCGGTGTAGGCATCGTAAGGTTGTCAGGGCCACTAGCTGCCAAGGCGGGCCAGTGGATAACCGGTCGCAGCCTGCAACCGCGTCATGCTCATTACGGGCCGTTCCGAGACGAGGAGGGGGTGGTACTGGATGAAGGTATCGCGCTGTTCTTTCCGGGGCCCCACTCATTCACCGGTGAAGATGTACTCGAGCTGCAAGGCCATGGCGGCCCCGTCGTTCTGGATATGCTGCTACAGCGCTGTGTACAACTGGGTTGTCGCCTGGCCAGGCCGGGTGAGTTCAGCGAGCGGGCATTTCTCAATGACAAGCTCGACCTGGCTCAAGCTGAGGCCATCGCCGACTTGATCGAAGCCAGCTCCAGCCAGGCAGCGCGAAACGCACTGCGATCGCTGCAGGGCGAATTCTCAAGACATGTCCACAGCCTTACCGAAGCGTTGATCGCGCTGCGCATCTACGTTGAGGCCGCCATTGATTTTCCCGAGGAGGAAATCGACTTTCTAGCCGATGGCCATGTGCTGTCGATGCTCGATGCCGTAAGGGATCATTTATCCACAGTACTGCGTGAGGCAGGCCAAGGTGCATTGCTGCGCGATGGCATGACAGTGGTCATCGCTGGGCGGCCCAATGCAGGCAAGTCGAGCCTGCTCAACCAGCTGGCGGGACGTGAAGCGGCGATCGTGACGGATATCGCCGGCACGACCCGGGATACCCTGCGCGAACATATCCACATCGACGGTATGCCGCTTCACGTGGTGGACACAGCCGGGCTACGTTCGACAGATGATCATGTGGAAAAGATCGGTGTGGAGCGCGCGCTACGAGCGATAAGTGAGGCAGACCGGATATTGCTGGTTGTGGACTCCACGGCCCCTGAAGCCGGCGATCCCTTCTCCCTGTGGCCCGAGTTTCTGGACCAGCGCCCGGATCCGGCACGGGTAACCCTCATACGCAACAAAGCGGATCTGAGCGGGGAGCCTGTCGCG
Organism: Pseudomonas sp. UBA5568; assembly: GCF_002425525.1. Lineage (NCBI taxonomy): Bacteria > Pseudomonadati > Pseudomonadota > Gammaproteobacteria > Pseudomonadales > Pseudomonadaceae > Pseudomonas > Pseudomonas sp. UBA5568. The sequence goes on from NZ_DIMK01000028.1 coordinate 8,824, forward strand.
CTGCACCAGGGCGAAGATGGACAAGCCACCATCACGCTGAGCGCCAACGGAGAGGGGGGAGGGCTGCAGCTGTTGCGCGACCATCTCAAGGCCTGCATGGGCTATGAACAGACCGCCGAAAGTGGTTTCAGCGCCCGTAGACGGCATCTGGATGCCTTGCGCCAGGCCAGTGAGCACCTGGAGCATGGCCGTGCGCAGCTGACCCTTGCCGGTGCAGGTGAGTTACTGGCAGAGGACCTGCGGCAGGCACAACAGGTGCTTGGGGAAATCACCGGAGCCTTCAGTTCCGATGACTTGTTGGGACGGATTTTCTCGAGTTTTTGCATCGGCAAGTAACAGACAAGCCAGGTCCCACATCAGCCAACCGCCTCTTTGAGGCGGTTTTTTTTGGCCCGAACAAAGCCTCCAGCAAGGCATAGCCTAAGAACGGCACCCGCTAAGCCCTGTGGAAAACCCTCGCTAAGCTCCGTTGATAAGCGGCACTTTTTCTTGAGGATAAATGGCCCTGTGGGTAACCATCACTTTAATCCACAGGCTATTCCTCGTTATCCCAAGCGCTCAGAGGGGGTAAGCCACAGGGTTCAGGATCTCTGTACAGCACGTGCTACATGGCCTTCAGAGCGTTATCCACAGATAGTGCTGTGCATAAGAATAAACATAAAAACAAAGCTTTTATAAATCTCTCTTCTTGATTTCTGTTGTATGCCATTCATCCACAGCCTGATCAAAATTTGCTCAGACGGTTTCATTGAGGGGGGTGATGTCCCTATACTTGTCGGCTTACCTTTTCTATTTGCACAACAGGCACGAGGTGCGTGGTGGATTTCCCTTCCCGTTTTGAAGTGATCGTCATCGGCGGCGGCCATGCCGGTACCGAGGCTGCGCTTGCGTCTGCACGCATGGGTGTGAAAACCCTGCTGCTGACCCACAACGTGGAAACCCTCGGGCACATGAGTTGCAACCCTGCCATTGGTGGCATCGGCAAGAGCCATCTGGTCAAGGAAATCGATGCCTTGGGCGGCGCCATGGCGCTGGCCACCGACAAGAGTGGTATTCAGTTTCGCGTGTTGAACAACCGCAAAGGCCCAGCCGTTCGCGCCACGCGTGCGCAGGCTGACCGCGCCATCTACAAGGCGGTGGTGCGTGAGATGTTGGAAAACCAGCCCAACCTGTGGATATTTCAGCAATCGTGTGACGACCTGATCGTTGAACAGGATGAAGTCAAAGGCGTGGTCACCCAGATGGGGCTGCGGTTCTTTGCAAACTCTGTCGTGCTCACCACCGGCACCTTCCTGGGCGGTTTGATCCATATCGGCATGCAGAACCACTCGGGTGGACGCGCAGGTGATCCGCCTTCCATCGCGTTGGCGCATCGCATGCGTGAATTGCCGCTACGCGTTGGCCGTCTGAAGACAGGTACGCCGCCTCGCATCGACGGCCGCTCCGTTGATTTCTCGGTCATGACCGAGCAGCCCGGCGACACGCCCATCCCGGTGATGTCGTTCATGGGCAATGCCGGCATGCACCCGCGCCAGGTGAGCTGCTACATCACTCACACCAACGCCCGCACACATGACATCATCGCTTCGAACCTTGACCGCTCGCCCATGTACTCGGGCGTCATCGAAGGGGTAGGGCCACGTTACTGCCCGTCGATCGAAGACAAGATCCACCGCTTTGCGGACAAGGAAAGCCATCAGGTATTCATCGAGCCTGAAGGCCTGACTACCCATGAGCTCTACCCCAACGGCATCTCCACGTCGCTGCCCTTCGATGTGCAGCTGGAATTGGTGCGCTCGATCCGCGGCATGGAAAACGCGCATATCGTTCGCCCAGGCTATGCCATCGAATATGACTACTTCGATCCGCGTGACCTGAAGTACAGCCTTGAAACCAAAGTCATTGGTGGGCTTTTCTTCGCTGGCCAGATCAACGGCACCACCGGTTACGAAGAAGCCGGTGCGCAAGGCCTGTTGGCCGGGACCAACGCCGCACTGCGCGCCCAGGGGCGCGAGACCTGGTGCCCGCGGCGCGATGAAGCCTATATCGGCGTGCTGGTCGATGACCTGATCACCTTGGGTACTCAAGAACCGTATCGGATGTTCACATCCCGTGCCGAATACCGGTTGATCCTGCGCGAGGACAACGCTGACCTGCGTCTGACTGAAAAAGGGCGAGCGCTGGGGTTGATCGACGACGAGCGCTGGGACGCCTTCTGCACCAAGCGCGACGGAATCGAAAAAGAAGAGCAGCGGCTGAAATCGACCTGGATAAGACCCAACACAGATCTAGGCCAAGCCGTTGTGGACAAGTTCGGTACGCCACTGAGCCACGAGTACAGCCTGCTGAACCTGTTGGCGCGGCCTGAAATCGACTACGCAGGGCTTATGGCGGCTACCGGCGGCGAGTCGATCGACCCACAGGTTGCCGAGCAGGTCGAGATTCGTACCAAATATGCGGGCTACATCGACCGTCAGCAGGACGAAATTGCTCGCCTTCGAGCCAGTGAGGACACGCGCCTGCCTGTGGATATCGAGTACGCCACGATTTCGGGGCTGTCCAAGGAGATTCAGGGGAAACTCAGCCAGACCCGTCCCGAAACCCTGGGGCAAGCCTCGCGCATTCCGGGCGTTACGCCGGCGGCCATTTCCCTGTTGCTCATTCACCTGAAGAAACGCGGCGCAGGCCGCGAGCTGGAGCAAAGCGTTTGAGTTCCCTGGTTACCTCGCAACATGCCGAAGAGTTGTCCACAGGTGCCCGCCAGTTGGGGGTGCCCCTGAGCCTTGAACACCATGAAAAACTGCTGGGCTACCTGGCCCTGTTGATCAAATGGAACAAGGCCTACAACCTCACCGCCGTCCGGGATCCGGACGAAATGGTTTCGCGTCACCTGCTCGACAGCCTCAGCGTGATGCCGTTTATCCACAGTGAGCGCAGCAACTGGCTGGATGTTGGCAGCGGCGGAGGCATGCCCGGTGTGCCCATGGCTATCCTGCATCCCGAAAAACGAATCACCGTGCTGGATGCCAACGGCAAGAAGACGCGCTTTTTGACCCAGGTGAAAATGGAACTCAAGCTGGACAACCTCACGGTTATCCACAGCAGGGTCGAGGGGTACACGCCGGCCCAGCCGTTCGACGGCATCATCTCCCGCGCTTTCAGCAGCATGGAGAATTTCACCAACTGGACCCGCCACCTGGGCGACACCGGGACGCAGTGGCTTGCAATGAAGGGGCTGCATCCTGCCGATGAACTGGTAGCATTGCCCGCAGACTTCACAGTGGAAAGCGAGCAGGCCCTGACCGTTCCGGGTTGCCAGGGCCAACGTCATCTGCTGATACTGCGCCGCAAGGCTTGATTGGGAACAGACGCATCAATGGCTAAGGTATTCGCAATCGCGAACCAGAAAGGTGGTGTGGGCAAGACCACCACCTGTATCAATCTCGCTGCCTCGCTGGTGGCGACCAAGCGCCGTGTGCTGCTGATCGACCTCGATCCGCAGGGCAATGCCACCATGGGCAGCGGCGTGGACAAGCACGAGCTCGAGCACTCTGTGTACGACCTGCTTATCGGAGAGTGTGACCTGGCCCAGGCCATGCACTATTCCGAGCATGGCGGGTTCCAGCTGTTGCCGGCCAACCGGGACCTGACCGCTGCCGAAGTGGTGCTGCTGGAGATGCAGGTCAAGGAAAGCCGCCTGCGCAATGCGCTGGCGCCCATTCGCGACAATTACGATTTCATCCTCATCGACTGCCCGCCTTCACTGTCGATGCTGACGCTCAATGCCCTGGTGGCTTCCGATGGCGTGATCATTCCCATGCAGTGCGAGTACTACGCGCTGGAAGGGCTGAGCGACCTTGTGGACAACATCAAGCGCATTGCCGCCAAGTTGAACCCCGCGCTCAAGATCGAGGGGTTGCTGCGAACCATGTATGATCCGCGGCTGAGCCTGAACAACGATGTATCGGCGCAGCTCAAGGAGCACTTCGGTTCGCAGTTGTACGACACCGTCATTCCTCGAAACATCCGCCTGGCCGAAGCACCCAGCTTCGGTATGCCGGCATTGGCCTACGACAAGCAATCGCGCGGCGCACAGGCCTACCTCGCCCTGGCGGGAGAATTGGTCCGTCGTCAACGCCGCCAGTCCCGCACTGCACAAGCAACTTAAGGAATCCGCATGGCCGTCAAGAAACGGGGTCTCGGACGTGGGTTGGATGCGCTGCTCAGCGGTCCAACCGTGAGCGCGCTCGAAGAGCAGGCTGTAAAGATCGACCTGAAGGAGCTTCAGCACCTGCCCGTCGAGCTGATTCAACGGGGCAAGTACCAGCCGCGTCGCGACATGGACCCGCAGGCGCTCGAAGAACTGGCACACTCGATCCGCAGCCATGGCGTGATGCAACCGATCGTGGTGCGGCCGGTTGGCGATGAGCGCTATGAGATCATCGCCGGTGAGCGGCGCTGGCGCGCGACTCAGCAAGCTGGGCTGGACACCATTCCGGCCATGGTCCGCGAGGTCCCTGACGAAGCGGCCATTGCCATGGCCCTTATCGAGAACATCCAGCGCGAGGACTTGAACCCTCTGGAAGAGGCGCTGGCCTTGCAGCGGTTGCAGCAGGAGTTCGAGCTGACCCAGCAGCAAGTGGCCGATGCGGTAGGCAAGTCACGGGTGACCGTGGCCAACCTGTTGCGGTTGATCACGTTGCCGGAGGCGATCAAGACCATGCTCGCCCATGGAGACCTGGAAATGGGTCACGCACGGGCTTTGCTAGGCCTGGAGGAGAATCGCCAGGAGGAAGGGGCGCGTCATGTTGTCGCACGTGGGCTGACCGTACGTCAGACCGAGGCACTGGTGCGCCAGTGGCTGAGCGACAAGCCTGATCCGGTAGAACCCGGCAAACCTGATCCGGACATTGCACGCCTGGAACAGCGGCTTGCAGAGCGTTTGGGCTCGGCTGTACAGATTCGCCACGGCACTAAAGGCAAGGGCCAACTGGTCATTCGCTACAACTCGCTCGATGAGTTGCAGGGCGTACTCGCACACATTCGCTGAAACAATTCCTGTTGTAGCGCGCAATCGGAAATCACTACGAATAGTTGAATAGGGGTTAATCCACCCCTATACTCTGCGCGCATTTTGTCGGCACAAATTATGCCAAGTCATCGCTGACTGGCGGGCCGATTCACGGGGAGCAGTTGTGATGGAAATCCGCACGCCAAACCGGTTGCCTTTCCATCGCTGGGCGGTTTTTCCGGTATTGCTGACGCAATTCGTCGTGCTGCTGCTGGCAACCTTGGTGTTGTGGCAGTTGGCTGGGACGGTCAGCGGATATTCAGGGCTCTGCGGAGGCCTGATTGCCTGGCTGCCCAATGTTTATTTCGCCTGGAAGGCTTTTCGCTTTAGCGGAGCTCGGGCGGCGCAGGCCATCGTCAAGTCGTTCTACGCTGGCGAGGCAGGCAAGATGATTTTGACGGCAGTGCTCTTCGCACTGACCTTCGCAGGAGTGAAGCCACTGGCGCCGCTGGCAGTATTCGGCGTCTTCGTGTTGACCCTTTTGGTCAGCTGGTTCGCGCCCCTGCTGATGAATAAAAGACTTTCGAGACCTTAGGGCGTTTGAGGCAACCATGGCAGCAGAAACCGCTTCGGGCTATATCCAGCACCACTTGCAGAACCTGACTTACGGTCAACTACCAGACGGCAGCTGGGGCTTCGCCCATTCGGCTGCAGAAGCCAAGGCTATGGGCTTCTGGGCATTCCACGTGGATACCCTGGGTTGGTCCGTCGCACTGGGTCTGATCTTCCTGTTCATCTTCCGCATGGCGGCCAAGAAGGCGACTTCCGGTCAACCGAGCGGCCTGCAGAACTTCGTCGAAGTGCTGGTGGACTTCGTCAACGGCAGCGTGAAGGACTCCTTCCACGGCCGTAGCCCGGTGATCGCGCCGCTGGCGCTGACCATCTTCGTCTGGGTATTCCTGATGAACGCCATCGACCTGGTACCGGTCGACTGGATTCCTCAGCTGGCCATCCTGATCTCGGGTGATCCGCACATTCCGTTCCGCGCCGTGTCGACCACCGACCCGAACGCGACCCTGGCCATGGCTTTCTGCGTGTTTGCGCTGATCATCTTCTACAGCATCAAGGTCAAGGGCCTGGGTGGCTTCATCGGTGAGTTGACCCTGCACCCGTTCGGCAGCAAGAACATCTTCCTGCAGATCCTGCTGATCCCGGTCAACTTCCTGCTGGAATTCGTGACCCTGATCGCCAAGCCGATCTCGCTGGCACTGCGTCTGTTCGGCAACATGTACGCCGGCGAACTGGTGTTCATCCTGATTGCCGTGATGTTCGGCGCCGGCATCCTGTGGCTCAGCGGCCTGGGTATCGTGCTGCAATGGGCGTGGGCTGTGTTCCACATCCTGATCATCACCCTGCAAGCCTTCATCTTCATGATGCTTACCATCGTCTACCTGTCGATGGCTCACGAAGATAACCATTAAGACCGCCTGGCGTGTCTGATAGCCTTCCCCGCTCGTTTGGGGGGAGGGCTTAAAAAGTCCGCAAGGGCATGCTGTACCAAACGATTCGTTTTACCGCTTCAAACTAAAAAACCTAACCAATACGACGTAAAAGTCGGGAGGAAAGATGGAAACTGTAGTTGGTCTGACCGCTATCGCTGTTGCTCTGCTGATCGGCCTGGGTGCTCTGGGTACCGCCATTGGTTTCGGCCTGCTGGGCGGCAAATTCCTGGAAGGCGCTGCTCGTCAGCCTGAGATGGTTCCGATGCTGCAGGTCAAAATGTTCATCGTTGCCGGTCTGCTCGACGCCGTCACCATGATCGGTGTTGGTATCGCTCTGTTCTTCACCTTCGCGAATCCCTTCGTTGGTCAAATCGCCGGCTAATCACTCGTTTCGACGAGTTGATTGGTGTGATGGACAAAGACCGAGCGAGGTGTTGGCGTGAACATTAATGCAACCCTGATTGGCCAATCCGTTGCTTTTCTGATTTTTGTACTCTTCTGCATGAAGTACGTATGGCCTCCGGTCATCACTGCTCTGCAAGAGCGTCAGAAGAAGATTGCAGACGGCTTGGACGCTGCCAACCGCGCAGCTCGCGACCTGGAGCTGGCCCAAGAAAAAGTGGGTCAGCAACTGCGTGAAGCAAAGGCACAGGCAGCTGAAATCATTGAGCAAAGCAAGAAACGCGCTGCTCAGCTTGTAGACGAAGCCCGTGAACAGGCTCGTGTCGAAGCTGACCGTGTGAAGGCTCAGGCTCAGGCCGAGATCGAACAGGAACTGAACAGCGTCAAAGACGCCCTGCGTGCCCAAGTGGGTGCCCTGGCTGTTGGCGGTGCTGAAAAGATCCTTGGCGCCACAATCGATCAAAACGCGCATGCAGAGCTGGTTAACAAACTGGCCGCTGAAATTTAAGCGAGGGCGATCATGGCAGAACTGACCACGTTGGCCCGACCTTACGCTAAGGCTGCCTTTGAGCATGCCCAGGCCCATCAGCAACTGGCCAATTGGTCAGCCATGCTCGGCCTGGCTGCTGCAGTGTCCGAAGACGACACCATGCAGCGCCTGCTCAAGGCCCCGCGACTGACAAGCGCAGAAAAGGCCGCCGCATTCATTGACGTTTGCGGTGACAAGTTCGATGCATCGGCACAGAATTTCATTCATGTTGCCGCGGAAAACGACCGTCTCCTGCTTCTGCCGGAGATTGCCGCTCTGTTCGACCTGTACAAGGCAGAACAAGAGAAATCCGTGGACGTGGAAGTCACCAGTGCTTTTGCGTTGAACCAAGAACAGCAAGACAAACTCGCCAAGGTTCTCAGTGCACGGCTCAGCCGGGAAGTGCGCCTGCACGCGTCGGAGGATGCCAGCCTGATCGGCGGCGTCGTCATCCGCGCCGGCGACCTGGTAATCGATGGCTCTGTTCGCGGCAAAATCGCGAAACTGGCCGAAGCATTGAAATCTTGAGTTTGAAGGGGCAGCAGAGCAATGCAGCAACTCAATCCTTCCGAAATTAGTGAAATCATCAAGGGTCGCATCGAGAAGCTCGATGTCGGCTCCCAAGCCCGTAACGAAGGTACCGTCGTAAGCGTTTCCGACGGTATCGTACGGATCCACGGTCTGGCCGACGCTATGTACGGCGAAATGATCGAGTTCCCGGGCGGCGTATACGGTATGGCACTGAACCTGGAGCAAGACTCCGTAGGTGCGGTGGTACTGGGTGCGTACACCTCCCTCGCCGAGGGCATGAGCGCCAAGTGCACCGGTCGCATCCTGGAAGTTCCGGTTGGTAAGGAACTGCTGGGTCGCGTCGTGGACGCACTGGGTAACCCGATCGACGGCAAAGGTCCGCTGAACAACACCGAGACCGACGCGGTCGAGAAAGTTGCTCCAGGCGTGATCTGGCGTAAGTCGGTAGACCAGCCTGTACAGACTGGCTACAAGTCGGTCGACGCCATGATCCCGGTTGGCCGTGGCCAGCGTGAGCTGATCATTGGTGACCGTCAGATCGGTAAGACTGCCATGGCGGTCGATGCGATCATCAACCAGAAAAACAGCGGTATCTTCTGCGTATACGTGGCCGTTGGCCAGAAGCAGTCGACCATCGCCAACGTCGTGCGCAAGCTCGAAGAAGCCGGTGCCCTGGCCAACACCATCGTTGTTGCCGCCAGCGCCTCGGAATCGGCTGCACTGCAGTTCCTGGCGCCGTACTCCGGCTGCACCATGGGCGAGTACTTCCGTGACCGCGGTGAAGACGCCCTGATCGTCTACGATGACCTGTCCAAGCAGGCTGTTGCGTACCGTCAGATCTCCCTGCTGCTGCGTCGTCCACCAGGACGTGAAGCGTACCCAGGCGACGTGTTCTATCTCCACTCCCGTCTGCTGGAGCGTGCATCGCGCGTTTCGGAAGAATACGTCGAGAAGTTCACCAATGGCGCAGTCACTGGCAAGACCGGTTCCCTGACCGCTCTGCCGATCATCGAAACCCAGGCTGGCGACGTTTCGGCGTTCGTTCCGACCAACGTGATTTCCATCACCGACGGTCAGATCTTCCTGGAATCGGCCATGTTCAACTCGGGCATCCGCCCTGCAGTGAACGCCGGTGTTTCGGTATCGCGTGTAGGTGGTGCCGCTCAGACCAAGATCATCAAGAAGCTGTCCGGGGGTATTCGTACCGCACTGGCTCAGTACCGTGAACTGGCGGCATTCGCCCAGTTCGCGTCCGATCTGGACGAAGCGACCCGCAAGCAGCTGGAGCATGGTCAGCGCGTTACCGAGCTGATGAAGCAGAAGCAGTACGCGCCGATGTCCATCGCGGACATGGCCCTGTCGCTGTACGCCGCTGAGCGTGGCTTCCTGACCGACGTAGAAGTCTCCAAGGTCGGCAGCTTCGAGCAAGCACTGATCGCCTTCTTCCACCGTGATCACGCCGAACTGATGGCGAAGATCAACGTGAAGGGTGACTTCAACGACGAAATCGACGCAGGCATGAAAGCCGGTATCGAGAAGTTCAAGGCCACCCAGACCTGGTAAGCCGCAGCGGGGGCCCAGGCCCCCGCTTGCTAACCTGATAGGTGATACATGGCAGGCGCAAAAGAGATTCGCAGTAAGATTGCGAGCATCAAAAGCACGCAAAAAATTACCAGCGCCATGGAAAAAGTGGCGGTCAGCAAAATGCGCAAGGCACAACAGCGCATGGCTGCTAGCCGTCCTTATGCGGAGCGTATCCGCCAGGTGATCGGTCATCTGGCCAACGCCAACCCGGAATACCGCCACCCGTTCATGATCGAGCGCCCTGTAAAGCGCGCCGGTTATATCGTGGTGAGCAGTGACCGTGGTCTGTGCGGTGGCTTGAATACCAACCTGTTCAAGGCCTTGGTCAAGGACATGAACGAAAACCGCGAACAGGGCGTGGAAATCGACCTGTGCGTGATCGGCAGCAAGGGTGCGACTTTCTTCCGTATCTTTGGCGGCAACGTAGTAGCCGCGATCAGCCACCTGGGCGAAGAGCCATCGATCAATGACTTGATCGGCTCCGTCAAGGTCATGCTGGACGCCTACCTCGATGGTCGTATCGATCGCCTTTCGGTGGTTTCGAACAAGTTCATCAACACCATGACCCAAAAGCCGACGGTCGAGCAATTGGTACCGTTGGTGGCAACCCCGGATCAGGAACTCAAGCATCACTGGGACTACCTGTACGAACCCGACGCAAAAGAGCTGCTGGACGGCTTGATGGTGCGTTACGTGGAGTCGCAGGTGTACCAGGCGGTGGTCGAGAACAATGCTGCTGAACAAGCAGCCCGGATGATCGCCATGAAGAACGCCACAGACAACGCCGGTGACCTGATCAGCGAACTCCAGCTGATCTACAACAAGGCGCGTCAGGCTGCGATCACCCAGGAGATCTCGGAAATCGTCGGCGGCGCTGCCGCGGTTTAACGGTTCAAAAATTCAGAGGATCCAGCTATGAGTAGCGGACGTATCGTTCAAATCATCGGCGCCGTCATCGACGTGGAATTCCCACGTGACGTCGTGCCGAGTGTTTACAACGCGCTGAAAGTACAAGGCGCGGAAACCACCCTGGAAGTTCAGCAGCAGCTGGGCGACGGCGTGGTTCGTACCATTGCGATGGGCTCGACCGAAGGTCTGAAGCGCGGTCTGGACGTCGTCGATACCGGCGCGGCCATTTCCGTTCCTGTCGGCAAGGCTACCCTGGGCCGCATCATGGACGTCCTGGGTAACCCAATCGACGAAGCCGGCCCGATCGGTGAAGAAGAGCGTCGTGGTATCCACCAGAAGGCGCCTTCGTTCGCTGACCAGGCAGGCGGCAACGACCTGCTGGAAACCGGCATCAAGGTTATCGACCTGGTTTGCCCGTTCGCCAAGGGTGGTAAAGTCGGTCTGTTCGGTGGTGCCGGTGTCGGCAAGACCGTGAACATGATGGAGCTGATCCGTAACATCGCCATCGAGCACAGCGGTTATTCCGTGTTCGCCGGTGTGGGTGAGCGTACTCGTGAGGGTAACGACTTCTACCACGAGATGAAGGACTCCAACGTTCTCGACAAAGTAGCGCTGGTCTATGGTCAGATGAACGAGCCACCAGGAAACCGTCTGCGCGTTGCGCTGACTGGCCTGACCATGGCTGAGAAATTCCGTGACGAAGGTAACGACGTTCTGCTGTTCGTCGACAACATCTATCGTTACACCTTGGCCGGTACCGAAGTATCCGCACTGCTGGGCCGTATGCCTTCGGCAGTAGGTTACCAGCCGACCCTGGCCGAAGAGATGGGCGTTCTGCAAGAGCGTATCACTTCGACCAAGGAAGGTTCGATCACCTCCATCCAGGCCGTTTACGTGCCTGCGGATGACTTGACCGACCCGTCGCCAGCGACCACCTTCGCCCACTTGGACGCCACCGTCGTTCTGTCCCGTGACATCGCCTCCCTGGGTATCTACCCAGCGGTCGACCCACTGGACTCGACTTCGCGCCAGCTGGACCCGAACGTGATCGGTACCGAGCACTACGAAACTGCCCGTCAGGTTCAGTATGTTCTGCAGCGCTACAAAGAGCTGAAAGACATCATTGCGATCCTGGGTATGGACGAACTGTCCGAGACCGACAAGCAACTGGTAGCGCGCGCTCGTAAGATCCAGCGCTTCCTGTCGCAGCCGTTCTTCGTGGCCGAGGTCTTCACCGGTTCGCCAGGCAAGTACGTTTCCCTGAAAGACACCATCGCTGGCTTCAGCGGCATCCTCAAAGGTGACTACGACCACCTGCCAGAACAAGCGTTCTACATGGTCGGCAGCATCGACGAAGCGATCGAGAAAGCCAAGAAACTGTAATCCCGGCGCTCCGCAAGGGGCGCTAATCAGGTTGAGGCAAGCAGATGGCTATGACAGTCCATTGCGATATCGTCAGCGCGGAAGGAGAAATCTTCTCCGGTCTGGTCGAGATGGTAGTAGCGCACGGCAACTTGGGCGATCTGGGTATCGCACCAGGTCACGCCCCGCTGATCACCAATCTCAAGCCGGGTCCGATCACGCTGACCAAGCAGGGTGGCACTCAAGAGGTGTACTACATCTCCGGTGGCTTCCTCGAAGTGCAGCCGAACATGGTGAAGGTTCTTGCCGACACCGTGCAACGTGCTGCCGACCTGGACGAAGCTCAGGCTCAGGAAGCCCTCAAGGCTGCCGAGAACGCGCTGAACACCAAAGGCTCGGACTTCGACTACGGCGCTGCTGCCGCACGTCTGGCCGAGGCTGCGGCTCAGCTGCGTACTGTCCAGCAGATGCGCAGAGGCAAGTGATCGGCTACGGCCATCATTTGTGTTGCGATTGAGTAAAAGGGTAGCCTCGGCTACCCTTTTTCTTTTTTCGATTTCCCCCTTTCGGTCAAGCAACTGACCGCCCAGGATTGGTAGCCAGTCATGTCCCTCGATATCGTTATTCTTGCCGCCGGCCAAGGCACCCGCATGCGCTCGTCGCTGCCCAAGGTACTGCACCCGGTAGCCGGCAACTCCATGCTCGGTCATGTTATCCACAGCGCTCGCCAGCTTCAGCCGCAGGGCATCCACGTGGTGATAGGCCATGGGGCAGAGTTGGTTCAGGCGAGACTGGCAGGCGACGACCTCAACTTTGTCATGCAGGACAAGCAACTGGGTACGGGGCATGCCTTGGCGCAAGCTTTGCCAGCACTGTCGTCGGACACCGTGCTGGTGCTGTATGGCGACGTTCCGCTCATCGAGGTACCGACCCTGCAACGTTTGTTGGCCAAAGCCAGCGAGCAGCAACTCGGTTTGCTCACGGTCACGCTCGAAGACCCGACGGGCTATGGCCGCATTGTGCGTGATGCGTATGGGCAAGTAACGGCCATCGTCGAGCATAAAGACGCTAACGAGGCGCAGAAGGCCATTCGTGAGGGCAACACCGGCATTCTGGCGCTTCCTGGCGCTCGCCTGGCGGATTGGATGGGCCGCTTGTCGAACAACAATGCCCAGGGCGAGTACTACCTGACGGATGTGATCGCCATGGCAGTCGCCGATGGCTTGATGGTTGCCACCGAGCAACCCGCCGATCCCATGGAAGTGCAGGGTGCCAATGACCGTCGTCAGCTTGCCGAACTGGAGCGTCACTACCAGTTGCGTGAAGGCCGCCGCCTGATGGCGCAGGGTGTGACCTTACGTGACCCTTCGCGTTTTGATGTCCGGGGCGAAGTGACGGTCGGCCGGGATGTGCTGATCGACATCAACGTCGTTCTGGAAGGCAAGGTTGTCATCGAAGACGACGTGCAGATTGGCCCTAATTGCGTGATCAAGGATTGCACGCTGCGCAAAGGTGCCGTGATCAAGGCCAACAGTCACCTTGAGGGTGCCGTCATGGGCGAGGGGAGTGATGCAGGTCCATTTGCACGCTTGCGTCCGGGGACCGTACTCGATGCCAAGGCCCATGTGGGTAACTTCGTCGAGTTGAAGAATGCTCATCTTGGTGAAGGCGCCAAGGCGGGGCACCTGTCGTACTTGGGTGATGCCGAAATCGGTGCCCGTACCAATATTGGTGCTGGCACCATCACCTGTAACTACGATGGCGCAAACAAATTCAAGACAGTGATGGGCGAAGACGTCTTCATCGGCTCCAACAGCGCCCTTGTCGCGCCTGTGGAAATCAAGGCCGGAGCCACGACTGCCGCGGGCTCGACGATCACTCAATGCGTGGAAGCAGGTGAGTTGGCGGTAGCACGCTCCCGTCAGCGCAACATCTCGGGGTGGAAGCGTCCAGAGAAAATCAAGAAGCCCTGATTTATCCACAGCTCTATCAAGGCCGGCCTTGTGCATAACAAGCCGGCCTTTTTATTTGTCCGGCATCAGATGGATAGCCAAAGCTGGGCTATGCCTCTGCACAGCGTTTTTTATCCACAGCGCTAAGACAGGTTGACGAACCCGAGCATTTAGGTTTTGATTGCGATCATTATCTTTCGAAACGAAACTTAAAGCGCCGATGTCGAAACGAAACACGCCACAACGTCGCCATAACATACTGGCCCTGCTCGCGGAGCAGGGTGAAGTCAGCGTGGACGCGCTGGCGAAGCGGTTTGACACGTCTGAGGTCACTATCCGCAAGGACCTGGCGGCACTTGAAACCAACGGCTTGTTGTTACGCCGGTACGGCGGTGCGGTAACCATGCCGCAGGAATTGCTGGCTGAGCCGGCACAACCCGTATCGGCCTACAAACGCGCCATTGCTCGCGCCGCCGTGAGCCTCATCCGCGAACACGCCCGGATCATCATCGACAGCGGTAGTACCACCGCTGCCATGATCCCTGAACTCGGACGCCAGCCTGGTCTGGTGGTCATGACCAATTCGCTCAATGTTGCCAGGGCCATCAGCGAACTCGAGCACGAGCCGGTGCTGCTGATGACGGGTGGCACCTGGGACCCACATTCCGAGTCCTTTCAGGGCCAGGTGGCCGAGCAGGTTCTGCGCTCGTATGACTTCGACCAATTGTTCATTGGGGCCGATGGCATCGACTTGGAACGCGGCACCACCACATTCAACGAGTTGCTGGGTCTGAGCCGAGTCATGGCCGAGGTCGCCCGTGAGGTGATCGTGATGGTCGAGTCGGACAAGGTCGGCCGCAAGATTCCCAACCTCGAACTGCCGTGGGGCAGGGTGCACACCCTGATCTCGGACGAACGCCTGTGCGAACAGGCACGCGAACAAATTAAAGCACGCGGCGTCAATTTGATCTGCGCCGCTATCAGTCAGGAGTAACCAAGCATGTGTGGAATCGTAGGTGCTGTGGCCGAACGCAACATTACCGCCATCCTTATCGAGGGCCTGAAGCGTCTTGAATACCGTGGGTATGACAGCGCAGGCCTGGCGGTGCTGACGCCGGAAGGCGAATTGCAACGCCGTCGCCGTATCGGCAAGGTCAGCGAGCTCGAAGCAGCCGTCGTGCTCGAGCCGATCGCAGGACGGCTCGGCATCGCGCATACGCGCTGGGCCACTCATGGCGCGCCTACCGAAACCAATGCCCACCCGCATTTCTCAGGCCATGACGTGGCCGTGGTGCACAACGGCATCATTGAGAATCACGAGGCGCTGCGCGAGGAACTGAAGGGATTGGGCTATGCCTTCGTGTCGCAGACCGATACCGAAGTGATCGTCCACCTGATCGACCATATCCTCAAGGGCATCCCCGACCTGGCAGACGCCTTGAAGGCTGCGGTCAAGCGCTTGCACGGCGCCTATGGCCTGGCGTTGATCAGCAAAAGCCAGCCGGACCGCCTGGTCGCTGCCCGTAGCGGCAGCCCATTGGTGATTGGCCTGGGGCTCGGTGAGAACTTCCTCGCCTCCGACCAGCTGGCCCTGCGACAGGTCACCGACCGCTTCATGTACCTCGAAGAAGGGGACATCGCCGAGATCCGTCGCGACCACGTCGCCATCTGGGACCATGATGGCCACCCCGTGCAGCGTGAAACCGTGCAGTACCACGAGGGTGCCGAGGCCGCCGACAAGGGCCAGTACCGCCACTTCATGCTTAAGGAAATCCACGAGCAACCACGCGTGGTGCAACGCACACTGGAAGGTCGCTTGGGCAGTGACCATGTGCTGGTCCAGGCATTCGGCCCGCAGGCAGCCGAGTTGTTCGGCAAAGTGCGCAATGTGCAGATCGTGGCCTGTGGTACCAGCTATCATGCTGGCATGGTTGCACGTTACTGGCTGGAAAGCCTGGCAGGGATCCCCTGCCAAGTAGAGGTGGCGAGCGAGTTCCGTTACCGCAAGGTGGTCGTGCAGC
The DNA here is from genome assembly GCF_002425525.1 of Pseudomonas sp. UBA5568. Taxonomy (NCBI): domain Bacteria; kingdom Pseudomonadati; phylum Pseudomonadota; class Gammaproteobacteria; order Pseudomonadales; family Pseudomonadaceae; genus Pseudomonas; species Pseudomonas sp. UBA5568. The sequence continues at coordinate 24,627 of NZ_DIMK01000028.1, forward strand.
CCGATACGCTGTTCGTTTCCATCTCCCAGTCGGGCGAGACCGCCGATACCCTGGCAGCGCTGCGCAACGCCAAGGAGCTGGGCTTCCTTGGCAGCCTGGCGATCTGCAACGTGGGCATCAGCTCGCTGGTGCGTGAATCTGACCTGACGTTGCTGACCCTGGCCGGACCGGAAATCGGCGTCGCCTCGACAAAGGCCTTCACCACCCAGCTGGTGTCGTTGATGCTTCTGACCTTGGCCTTGGGCCAGGTGCACGGCACCTTGGACAAGGGCGTCGAAGCTGAGCTGGTCGAGGAGCTGCGCCGCTTGCCAACCCGTCTGGGTGAAGCATTGGCCATGGACGCAACCGTCGAGAAAATCGCCGAGCTGTTCGCAGACAAGCATCACACCTTGTTCCTGGGGCGCGGCGCTCAATATCCGGTGGCCATGGAGGGTGCGCTCAAGCTCAAGGAAATCTCCTATATCCACGCCGAAGCCTATCCTGCGGGCGAGCTCAAACATGGCCCACTGGCGCTTGTGGATAACGACATGCCCGTGGTGACCGTTGCGCCGAACAATGAACTGCTGGAGAAGCTCAAGTCCAACCTGCAGGAAGTGCGTGCACGCGGCGGTGAGCTGGTGGTCTTCGCTGACGAGCAAGCCGGCTTGAGCAACGGCGAAGGCACCCATGTGATTCCAGTCCCGCATATCGCGGATGCGCTGGCGCCGATTCTGTACACCATTCCTTTGCAGCTGCTCTCGTACTATGTCGCCGTGCTCAAAGGGACTGATGTTGACCAGCCGCGCAACTTGGCGAAGTCGGTGACGGTGGAGTAAAGGTAGCGTTTCAACAGTGCCGGCTGTTGCTTCCTAAAAAAGGGAGTAACAAAAAAAATTAAGTAGGTAACAAGCGAAATTAAGTAGGTAACAAGCCCCTCGGAGGCGTAAAATCGGGGTTCAAGCGGCTGTATAGCGGCCGCATCGTCGATTTGAAGCGATTTGCACTCCGAGGCTGGCGCCGCTATGAATCCCTCCCAGCCCAATCCGACACCTCCCGCGGCCTTCAATCCGCGTCGGGGAAAGCTTGTTAGCAGGGATTACCTCGAGAAGCTGATCAAAAAAGGCGTCGGCAGCGGTGAACGTGAGTCCTACCGGCCCTGGCTCAAAATCCGGTCGGTTCCTTCCAGGGGCACGTCCAGAGTCGTGCCTGGAGTCCGGGTCGCTCGCGGGCATCACTGCTTGTCCAATGGCGAATTCAGTTTCTTCGTCCTGATGGAGTTCAATCAAGACATCACGGACATCCGTGAGCAGTTCCCGCTGCTTGATTACGATGAGACCCACTCCATCGCGTTGCAAAAAAATATCAAGCCCGCCCGTTATATCGGTACGGATGTGCCGTTCGTTCACACCGCAGACTTCATGCTTAGCTACACCCGCGCTGGAGCTGATGCGACGACGCTTGTCGCAATTTCACTTAAATATCGAAGTGAAATAGCTAACGCTTCTGTCGAAAAGCGAAAGCGCATCTTCGAAAAGCAAGAAATCGAGAAAGAGTATTGGGCGCGGCGTGGAGTCGAATCGAAGCTATGCTTCTTCGAAGATCTTCCACACATGAAGATCAAGAATCTCATCATCATTCGAAGCTATGCCAATTTGCCTTTGTCTATTGCATCTGACAACAACGTCAAGAAGATTCTGCAGTTCCTGAGTGCTGCCGACCCAGTCGAAGTAGAGCGTATTTCACTGAGGCGATTGTTGAGGCTTATCAGTCAGAACGTATATATAGAATACTCGGTTGTAAAAGAGCTAGTTTTTTATCTTATTTGGCATAAGCGAATCATAGTTAATTTAGATGAGTTCGAACTTGGAATATCTAAGCCTCTGATGGGGCTAACAGTGCCCTCCACAGCGGTATATTTCGGTGAGGTCACGTTGTGAAATTGCCCATTAATTATGTCTTAGTCCCGGTACTCGAATCCGCCTTAATAAAGTCGGTCTCAAGGATTATAGATATTAACCATAGTACCGGGCAGGCGCTGATCATTGGGCTTGAGTACCCCTTGAAGAAGCCAGGCGTGATCGGCATTGAGGAGATTTCCTACGAGCTGGAGCAGGGAATCCTCCGAGTTGAGCAGGACCTCCCTGCGGCATACATGCTTAAGGATGAGGACGAGCTCAGTGATAAAGAAAAATTGTCACGCGAAAAAGCATGGAAGCTTATTAAAGACATCGTCGTAGATAAAACCGCCGGCGATATGTTTGTGGATGGTGGCTTCGGTAAGCTCGTAGCTGACCATGCGGCTAGGCTGAACGTTTCGCGAGTGATGATCTATAGGCTACTCTATAGATATTGGGCGCATGGTCAGTCCAAAAACGTATTCCTTTGGCAATCGACCAAGTGGGGCGCCCCAGGAAAACGGAAGGTCTACAAGGAGGGCGCTCAACCAGGGAGGCCGCCGCTCTACCGTGGAATCGTCAAGAAGGATCGAGCGATACGAATCAATGACTTTGACCTGATCTGCATTGAGACGTCCTTTCTAAGGTATGTCAACAAACAGGAGTCTTCAGTTAAGAAATCTTTCGACTGGATGATCCAAAACTATTATCGAGAGATACATTCAGATGGGACTGTCGGAGATGTCAAACGCGGTAAACATCCGACCATAACCCAGTTCAGACGATACTCGGGTCAATACTTCGATCGTCTGTCTATACTGAAGTCCCACGCCGGTGAGATTCGTTGGCTTAAAGACCATCGCGCTATTAAAGGTAGTGCTGTTGATGGTGTATCCGGCCCGGCTCATCGATACGAGATAGACGCCACTATTGCAGATATTTATCTCGTCCACCGTGTGAATAGAAATTGGATCATAGGAAGGCCTGTACTTTATATTGTAGTGGATGCCTATTCGCGCATGATTGTGGGAGTACACGTCGGACTCGAAGGTCCAAGCTGGGAGGGTGCTCGCCATGCGTTATACAACGCATTTACAAGCAAAGTGGATTATTGCAAGCGCTATGGCATAACAATCGATGAAGATGAGTGGCCGTGCCATCACATCCCGGCTGAGGTTTCAGCAGACCGGGCGGAGCTGCTTAGTCATGCAGGCGAGGAGTTTTCCAACACCCTTGATGTGATTTTGAAAATTGCGCCCCCTTACAGGCCTGATTGGAAGTCCATCGTAGAGAGTCGTTTCAAGCTCATTAATCAAGGGCTTAGCCTTAAGTTCATGCCGGGTGGCGTCGACGCTCGAAGAAACGAGCGTGGGGATCGCGATTATCAGCTGGATGCTCAGTACGATTTAGATCAGTTCACGTCAATCATTATTAATGAAATCCTCTACCACAACTCCACCCTACATTTACCACATCTCGCCACTAACGATATGGTCCGGGATGAGATAGATCTCTATCCGATCGATATTTGGAAGTGGGGAATGGAGAATAATCTCCTGAGGCTAAAGACTCGCACGGATACGGAGATCAAGATTGGTCTATTACCCTCCGCGCTAGCAACCGTACGCCGAGCGGGTATTTACTTCAAAGGGGTGTACTACACCTGCGCCCTGGCTCAGCGCGAGGAATGGTTTGCCAAAGCTCATAACTTCGGCGTCCAGCGGCTGAAGGTTTGGTATGACCCAAATAGCGTTGATAATGTTTGGATCCGTGATGGGGCGGGCTTCGTTCGCTTGGAAGTAGTTGAGTACCTGAAGGAAAAATATAGCGGTTTTCGGCTAGAGGAGGTTGAAGACCGGATTGCGATCTTGAAGCAAGTATCACCTGACAAAGAGTACGACCGGCTCAACAAAGCAGCTCGGACAAGAGATGCCAACGATGAAATATCCCAGCAAGCGAAAAAAATGAAACAGGCCTCGCCCGCTCCGCCATCCAAAGCTGCGGCAAAGGCCAATAAGTTAGTTAATCGCCGTTCAGAGGTAGTGGTGCTTCGGGCAGCAGACAGTGCTGATCTATCGCGATTGAAGACCGACGATTTGGCGCTCTCATCGCCACCTTCCGCTGAGCAATCGGATCAAGACGTCTCGACGCGCGAGCCCACAGCGCGCAAGAAGGTCGTTTTGAGTTTGATCTCCTCCAAGCTCAAAAGGCCTGAATAATGCTTCGCTCATCTGCTGCGATCTACACTCCGACCGGGCTCGCTCATTATGACGGCAACCCTCTGATAGAGGCGCTTCCCGCCATCCATGAAGATGAGGCTATAGGCGAACTGCTCTGCAATTTTCCCGAATTTCCCAGCGCGGCAGAGATGACATTGAGTGCAAAGCTCAGAGCGCACTGCGTTAGCCGTATTAGCGACATTGTTGTACCTATGGAACTGCATCTTCAGTTCGAAGCGTCCCTAAGCCAACTGATTAGGGCAGGCTACACTGCTCGAAACCCCTTTGATCGGAACGCTGTGGCCATGCTTCATGCAGCTGACGATTCTCAACTACGGCATTGCGGCTTCAAATCCTCTGCATCCTCGCTCGCAATTTTTGGGTTGAGTGGCATGGGGAAAACCACAATGCTAAACAGCGTGGTCAAGACCTATCCTCAAGTGATTGTCCACAAGCGATATGCCGGTAAGGCCTTGAATAGGACGCAGGTTGTCTGGCTAAAAATTGATTGTCCTCACGATGGCTCCCCGCGCGGTCTGTGTGCTGCTTTTTTCGCTGCGCTCGATGCAGCAATCGGCAGTGATTATACTGATAGGTACATGAAGCCAAGAGCGAGTGTCAGTATGCTGCTTCAGCACGTCAGTCAGCTCAGCCGCAGTTTCAATGTGGGCGTTTTAATTATTGACGAGTTACAGAATCTAAATTTGTTAGCTGATACTGAAGCAAAGCAGCGCATTCTCAATTTTTTCCTGACCCTATCTAATGATTCGGGCATACCGCTAGTTTATTCCGGCACGAACTCCACCTTCAAACTTTTCTCCAAGGTTGTTCGAAACGCAAGGCGTGCCCTTGGCATGAGCGATTATTACTTTGATCGGTTTCGGATCGACGACGACGAATGGAGTGCCTTGGTACAAACCTTCCTTGCCTACAATTGGACAAGGGAGCTGGTCCAATTCACGCCCGAGCTTAACGAAACATTGTACGACCTGAGCCAGGGGAATACTGATTTCCTAGCGAAATTGATGATGCTAACCCAGTGGTACGCACTATCGAACGACGAGAAAATTACCCCCGCCCTTTACCGAAAAGTCTATGAACGGCAGATGATCATTCTGCATAAGCCCATAGAGGCTCTACGCAGCCGTGATCCACTACAAATCGGCGATTTCGAAGACATGATGCCGGCCCGTGAACAAGTGGCGCAGATGCTCGCTGCGGCTCATCTGCGCCAGGCACGGCGAGCTGGATCGCTTATTCACCGTACCCCTCTGGCCGACCCTCTGTCGATTGACACAGCCGAGAAATCTGCTGGTCGCAGGCGCGGCCATTTGGCTGCAGTGGCTGATCCTTCGGTAGTTAGCGACGCGCAGCAGATCGCGGAATCCGATGACTGGGAAGCCACTGCTGCCGAGAAGGGCTTTACTACATTGGACGGCAAAATAGATCTTTGGTGATGGTAGGGAGCGGGATGATATGGCTTCTGTGCTGAACTTCCCTACGCCCCTTCCAGATGAAACTATCACCAGCCTGGTAACCCGTTACCATCAGATCTCTGGAGGTGTCGGGGTCCGGCGGACGCTGACTGATCTGTTTGGGAGCGTCACTCGCAGCTACGCATCTGACCTGCCGTGTTATCTGAGCCGCCTTGAAGCTTCGTCAGGCTTTGGCGGCCTGGCGGACAGCCATACGCTACTTCCATACTTCGAGCCTTTTCTTTCCCCTGGGATAGCCAGGCGGGCCAGGCAGCTGATGCAGTCGGCCCAGTCTGATGGGCTCAAGATGACGTTGGGTATCACAGCAGCTGGATTTGAGCGGTTCCGCGTCCGGCAATACTGCCCCCGATGTGTCGCCGTGGACGTTTCGGTACATGGGGTGTCTTACTGGCATGTCGGTCACCAAGCCACTGGCGTACATGTCTGCCCGGTCCATCATTGCTCCCTGCAGCGCGTTCTATCCGACCCACGGTTCGGCTATTTCAACCAGTTTTTTCTTCCCTCAGATGTGATTCGGCTTCGGGGACGTGAGGAGATCGAGTCTGCGCCTACTGCGTATTTCTGCCGGCTTGCGAAGCTTGCAGACATCGTGGATTGGGGGAGGTCCCACCCTCGAGCGATCTCCAGCCTGCTTCAGGCCCGCTATCTTTTATTCGTCTTAGACAGAGCTGGGTATATTTCGCGTGGGAGGGTGCGTGCTGGCATGCTTGCAGAGCATTTTCTAGAAGCTACTGAGCTATATCCGCCACGAGACGAATTTTGCAGGTTGTTCGAGCTCCACGGTGAAAAAGTAGTTTGGCCATTCAATTTGCTACGGGCACGCGCCTCAAGCCATCACCCCATTTTTTTCTATGTTTTCCTCAATTCATTTGGTGTAGACCTTCAATGCCTAATCCAAGACGATGCTGAAAGTGTGAAATTTTGCCCTGCTCCGTTACTCAAAGCCGTGTCTCAAGCGTCGCCTGCGCCCCATTTTGAGCTGGTCGCTAGACGACAATCCTTTACTACAAGCTACGCTATAGGTCCAGCTAAGAAGGCGCAAAATTATACTTGGCTATATCGTCACGACCGGGCATGGCTCCGAAACTATATTTCTTGTCATGCGAAGCGTTTGGCAGTTAACGATAACATTGACTGGGACGGGAGAGACCGTGAGCTAGTCGCAAGGTTGTCACGCGCTTTGGATGACTTATACGCGTTGCCAGGTAGGCCAGTTCTTATTTCACTAGCGGCTCTGTGTCGCGTCTTATCTGTACCTCCTGATGCGTTTCGACAGCAGCGGAAGCTGCCCAGGTCTACGGCGTTCATCAAGGCGTGTTTGGAAAGCCGGCATGATCATCAGCTCAGAAAGCTACACTGGGCCGCTCGTTTCCTAGCTATGAAAAATGTGAATATTACTCGGTCCAGCCTATTCAGGCAGGCTAACATAAGAGTATTGCATCTGGCGGAGAGTGAAGTTGCGTCAATCATTGTCGGCGCGACAGGCATTCATAGCGGTCATGAAATTGTCTAGGTTGCCGTACAGGAGATATGCGACCCGAGTGAATAACTGCATAGGTGTACGAGGCGAACTTTTTATGGCGGCTTCAGCTTGCAAGTAAATCCGTTCATCAATCGCCGTGGTAGGGTCTTCATTTATACAAAACTGGAAATAGCTACTAATTGATGGAGTTTCATAACCGTGAACCTCCAGAGAACGATTTATGGCGGGGATGGAAAAAACTCGAAACTCTTCGGGGGATGGTAAATTCAGTACGTCATAAACGAATTTAGAATAATTATGTTCGGATGAGCTTTGCACCGCATGCGCCTTGCCATAGCGCTCATGGGTTAGGCATGAACTTAGCTTCGTAATCTTGTGCCGCTGCAATGTTACTTTGCAGGTAGGGCAGTTCTCCAGCAAGGGCGATGCGTGTCGATGGCATACTTCAACGCCCAGCGGTCCTGGAGTTACATGGGTGCGGTGTATATAGGCGGTACCTAGGCGCTGCACATCTTCAATGACACATTGAGCGCATACCCTAAATGGTCCCCTGGGCAGTACAGACGCGGATCGGTATCGGACCCTATCGAACAATATAGCTATCGGATAGAGAGTATGCCTGCTCAAGGCATCAGGGCCAAAGATTCCGCGAAATGCCCTAGTGTCTCCTAACTTCAATACATTCAACTCGAACTCGGTGATCTCAAGATACCGGGACTCGTTTTCGACTATCCCGCAGAGTTCATTGTTTCTTAAGATGGTCGACGCAAAGTATTCCTCATCGAATGGCTCTGTGACCGGTGCATTTTTTGGTAGCAAGCAACACTCTCTTGAGAAAAGTAGATGGGAGATAGTACATCAGTGACTTCCGCGGTGACTTGGGATCACCTCAATGGGACCTCAGCATCCCCTTCGATGGAGCTGCGGTCTGCTACCCGCGAAAGCGTGCGCTGGGTATTAGCCACTCCACTGGAGGTGATCGAGCCGCTTGTAGGTTTCGTACAGTGTGATGAGGCTTCCTTTTGACATCACCTCTAAGGGGGAACGACCTTGGAAGAAGGCATTGTCGTTCTTCATGGAAGGAAAACCCTTCACGTTCGCTTGGTTGTCAAAGGTATTTCGTAAGGCGGCGTGGATGTTCAGCACCAAGCTGACACGCTGCAATTGGTCAGTGTCGAGGCGCAGCACGGCGTCAGGGTGGTGGGCGATACGCTTTCGCGAAGACGGCGAGATGCGGAGGATGCTGCACACCTGATCATGAGTGGCATTCCACTCCTCGAGCACCCGCAGCGCGGTTTTTAGGGCTACTGCCTGTTGATCATGAGTGAGCTCACTTGAGATCGCCACTAAAAACCGCCTCCTTTGTCGTCGATGCCGCTCCGGACCATGGCGCATGGGTCTGATATGCCAGGCGCTATTCACATTCCGCGAACCGTTGTTCAAAGCATAAGCTCCCGATCATTTGCTCACTAGTCCGTCTCATCTGGAAAGCGACCAGCTCGAGCACCACGTGGGAAGGACATGGCGCAGCGCCATCAAATAGCCATAGGAAACACCCATCGCTCTCGTTTAAGCTCCGATAAAACCTTCGCGGTCCAGGTATGGAGACTACGGCAATGGGGGCTTCAGATGATTAGCAGGGGATCTGAATGGCATCGGTGGGAGCCGCATATCCACGCTCCTGGTACGGTTCTTAATAACCGGTTTGGCTCAAACGATCCGTGGGAGGCCTACCTCAGCTCCCTTGAAGGGCTACAGCCTGCAGTCGAAGCGATCGCTGTGACTGACTACTATGTCACGGACACCTACGAGCAAATTCTCAAGCACAAAGAAGCCGGCCGTTTGCCGGGGGTTCAGCTCATCTTCCCCAACATCGAGCTTCGTCTGGATGTGTTCGCCAAAACGGGTTATGTGAACCTTCACCTTCTCGTCAGTCCTGAAGATCCCGATCACATAGATGAGATCAAGCGCATCCTCAAGCGGCTCCAGTTCCATGCCTTCGGTGACCGCTTCGATTGCACGCGAGAAGAGCTGATCAAGCTCGGTAAGTGTGCAGATCCCTTGATTGTGGATGAGCTCGCGGCGTTGCGGCATGGGGCGACGCAGTTCAAGGTCAATTTTGACCAGCTACGAAAGGTGCTTGGGGAAAGCGACTGGGCCAAAAAAAATACGTTGGTCGCTGTCGCGGGTAACGCGAGTGACGGTACGTCCGGGGTTAGACAGGCGGCCGATGCGACCCTGCGGCAAGAAATCGAGAAGTTTGCTCACATCATCTTTTCCAGCCATCCGGCCCAGCGTGAATTCTGGCTCGGCCAGCGACCTGCCATGACGGCTGAGGACCTGCGCCTTCGTTATGGTGGCTGCAAGCCATGCCTTCATGGCAGTGATTCACATGACCAGAAATCAATTGGTCAGCCGGTGGATAACCGGTTTTCTTGGATCAAAGGTGCGCTGGATTTTGATTCTCTTCGCCAAGCATGCATCGATCCAGAGGGACGAGCCTATGTAGGCGAGTTGCCGCCTCGATCGGCGCTGCCGTCCCAGGTCATTTCTCACGTGAGGATAAACCGCGCGGACTGGGCGGCGACTCCAGATATACCGCTCAATCCAGGCCTTGTTGCCATCATTGGGGCGAGAGGTTCGGGAAAAACGGCGCTGGCGGACATTATCGCTGCGGGCTGCGATGCGATCACCCAAGAGAGCTGGGACGCGGACGAAAATAGTAGTGCGTCATTTCTGGCCCGTGCTCGTAGGTTGATCGGCAACGCTTCTACGACCCTGACCTGGGGAGGTGGCGCGTCGGTTGAGCGCGCTTTAGATGGAAGAGATGCCAACGGGCATATGGCCTTCCCGCGAGCTCGTTACCTCTCGCAGCAGTTCGTCGAGGAGTTGTGCTCCGCGAAGGGCATGTCAGACGGCCTCGTTGATGAGATCCAGCGGGTAATTTTTGACTCCCATAGCCCCGACAGTCGAGACGGGGCGATTGACTTTGAACAGCTGCGAGAACAGCTGACAAGCCGTTTCCAGCAGTCGAGGGATCGAGAGGCTGCCGCGATAGATGACATCTCGGAGCGAATCGCCACTGAGTTTGAGAAAGAGAGCTCGGTTGCCTCGCTAGGCTTCCAGGTTGCGCAGAAAAAACAGCAGATCGCTGGATATTCTGTCGACTTGGCAAAGCTCGTCGTTCAGGGCACAGAGGCTCATGCGACACGGCATGCGCAGCTTAGCGCGGCCGCAGAGAAGATGCGCAGTCGGATTCAGGCCTACAGCAGTCAGCGGCGGACCTTCGTGGCCCTGCAAGACGAGGTCAAGAGTATGCGGGCCACTGGAGCGCCCGAAATGCTCCGGCAGGTTCAAGCCAGACATGCCAATAGTGGTTTAGGACAGGAGCAATGGGAACAGTTTCTTCTGGTCTACAAGGGGGATGTCGACAAGAGTCTTGCCGGATACATTCAGTGGTCTGATCAGGAGATCATCAAGCTACGTGGAGTACCACCGGTACCCGGTGACCCTCTGGTCCCGTTGATTGCCGACACTGTGGATCTTGCAACGCTTCCTCTGGCGCCTATCGCTGCTGAAATGACCCGCCTTGAAGCGTTGTTCAGCGCAGATAAGCTTATTCAAGAGCAATTCAAGGCGTTGACCGACCGTATTACTCAGGAAAACGCGACGCTCAAGGCTCTCGAAACCAAGCTCACAGATGCTCAAGGGGCGGAAGCCCGCCGCAAAGCACTGCAGGCTGAACGCAGTGAGACGTACGGCCGGGTGTTTGAGGCGATCATCAATGAGCAAGATGCCTTGGCCGATCTCTATGCACCTTTAATGGCTCGTCTTGGCGAATCCTCAGGGACCTTGAAAAAACTAGGCATCTTGGTTCGACGGACTGCCGACGTCGCCGCTTGGGGTGAAATTGGTGAAGAGAAGCTGCTTGATCGGCGCAAGGCAGGACCGTTCAACGGGCGCGGGTCGCTGATCACCGCGGCTACGAAGGATCTCAAAGCAGCTTGGGAGACTGGTTCGGCTCAGGACATCCAAGCGGCGATGGCAGCCTTCATGGACAAATATCGCAAGCACTTCATTGATCATGCTCCGGTTGCACAAGCCCAGCAGGCGGAGTTCCGCGCTTGGTCCAAGCAGTTCGCTACCTGGCTCTATAGCACCGACCACATGACTGTCAGTTACGAGATCCTGTACGACGGTATCGATATTAGAAAGCTTTCACCTGGCACGCGCGGGATCGTACTGCTACTGCTCTATCTCGCGCTCGATGATGCGGATGATCGCCCCCTGATCATTGACCAGCCGGAGGAGAACCTCGATCCCAAATCGGTCTTCGATGAGCTGGTCGACCTATTTATCGCGGCAAAAGCGAAACGTCAGGTGATCATGGTGACGCACAATGCCAACCTAGTGATCAACACTGATGCTGATCAGATCATCGTGGCATCCTCGGGGCCCAATACTCCAGGCGGCTTACCGCCTATCACGTATGTTTCGGGCGGCCTTGAGAACTGTGAAGTCCGGACAGCAGTGTGTGAGATCTTGGAAGGTGGTGATACCGCTTTCCAAGAGCGTGCCAGACGGTTGCGGGTACGCTTGGAAAGGTAGGGGTTGGCGTGGCGAGCGTTTATTGGCGGTTGCTTGCCACGCACGTGCCGGGAAGTTCTGGACTTTATCGCATCGTCGATGGACCTCCTGGCTCCAGCGCCTAAGCCGGCGCTGTGGCCAGGACTCCCCTGTCTGCTGGCTGTAGTGAGCGACCTCAGGCCAAGGTACTGGTCGTATTGCTTTGCTTTGGCAGTGCTATCGAGATGAGTGCAGCAGCGAATACGAACGTGCTGGAAATCCACAAGCATGCCTCCAGGCCAGAGGCTTGGAACACCCAACCTGAAAGCAACGTGCCGATCAGCCGGCCCAATGCGTTGGACATGTAGTAGAAACCTACGTCCAGGGAAACGCCGTCTTGCTTGGCATAGCTGACGATCAGGTAGCTGTGCAGCGATGAGTTCACCGCGAACAGCACACCGAACAGCATCAGCCCGCCGAGCAGCACTACCTGGGCCGACCAGCCTGCCGATAGGCCCAGACCAATGAGCGCGGGCAATCCAGCCAGGGCGATCGCCCAGATAAAGGCCGCTCGACCGTCGGGTACATGACCGCGCTTCTTGCCGGTGATGTGAGGAGCAAACGACTGGACGATGCCATAGCCAATGATCCACGCGGCCAAGAAGCCACCGACCAGCCAAAAGTCCCAGCCAAACGCGGTGCTCAAGTACACCGGCAGCGCCACGACGAACCAGACGTCCCTGGCACCGAAGAGAAACAGTCGTGCAGCCGAAAGGATGTTGATGGCCCGGCTCTTGGACAGCATGTCGCGGAACTTCGGCTTGGCCTTGGCTTTGCCCAAGTCCCTGTTCAGCAGCACTAGACTGCCGATCCAGATCAGGGCCAGTACTGCTGCCATAACCAGCACCGCCAGCGTGAAGCCAAGCAACGCGAGCAATGCTCCGCCGAGGAAAAAGCCCACGCCTTTGAGCGCGTTCTTCGAGCCCGTGAGGATGGCCACCCATTTGTAGAGAGTGCCTTGCTGGCTATCCGGTACCAGAAGCTTGATGGAGCTCTTGGCGCTCATCTTGTTCAGGTCCTTGGCGATGCCGGACAGCGCCTGGGCGGCCATCACCCACGGCACTGTCAGCCAGGCTGCCGGAACCGTGAGCATCAGCAAGGCCAGCACCTGCATGCCCAGGCCGATGTTCATGGTGCGGTTGAGCCCCAGGCGGGCGCCGAGGTAGCCGCCCACTAGGTTGGTGATGACGCCAAACACTTCGTAGAACAGGAACAGCGCGGCGATCTGCAGCGGCGTGTAGCCCAACGAATGGAAGTGCAGTACCACCAACATGCGCAATGCACCGTCGGTGAGGGTGAAGGCCCAGTAGTTGCCGGTAATCAGCAGGTACTGACGCACTTCCCCAGATAGGGCTGACAACGCCTTCATGATCGCCGTTTACTCCGCCGCGCCGACCAGTCGTGCCAGTTCTGCCGCACGGTTGGCATAGCCCCACTCGTTGTCGTACCAGGCATATATCTTCACCTGTGTACCATTGACCACCAAGGTCGACAGCGCGTCGATGATCGAGGAGCGTGGATCAGTGCGGTAGTCGATAGACACCAGGGGGCGCTCTTCGTAGCCAAGGATGTCTTTCAGTGGTCCATCGGCCGCCGCCTTCAGCAGCGCGTTAACCTCCTCAGCTGTCGTCTCGCGCTCGACTTCAAACACACAGTCGGTCAGCGAGGCGTTGGCCAGCGGTACACGCACGGCGTGACCATTCAGCTTGCCGCGTAGCTCGGGGAAGATCTCAGCGATCGCAGTAGCCGAACCCGTGGTGGTCGGGATCAGGCTCATGCCCGAGGCACGGGCGCGGCGCAGGTCCTTGTGCGGCGTATCGAGGATGCTCTGGGTGTTGGTGAGGTCGTGGATGGTGGTGATCGAACCGTGACGAATGCCCAGGTTCTCGTGAATCACCTTGACCACCGGTGCCAGGCAGTTGGTGGTGCAGGAGGCGGCGGTCACGATACGGTGCTGCGCCGGGTCGAACAGGTGCTGGTTGACGCCCATCACCACGTTCAGTGCACCCTTTTCCTTCACCGGAGCGCAGACCACCACGCGTTTGACGCCTTGATCCAGATAGGCCTGAAGCACGGCCACCGACTTCATCTTGCCGCTGGCCTCGATAACCAGATCGCAGCCCGACCAGTCGGTGTCGGCAATCGTCTTGTTCGCGGTGACCTTGATGCGCTTGCCCTCGATCATCACCGAGTCGCCTTCAGCACTCGCCTCACGATGCCAGCGCCCGTGCACCGAATCGAAGTTGATCAGGTGGGCGTGGGTCGCTGCGTCGCCGGCAGGGTCATTGATCTGCAGGAACTCGAATTCCGGCCAGTCCCAGGACGCGCGAAGCGCCAAGCGACCAATACGGCCAAACCCATTGATGCCTACTTTGATAGCCATGTTCTTGTTCTCGAATCGCGATTAGCGAAAGGTTAGAGGGTGTCGCTGAACTGGTTGATGTATCCAACGTGCGCAGGGTTCTGGATCGCACGCGGGCGCAGGGCCTGGACCTGGGCAACAGCTTCTTGCACAGGAATGCCGCACTCGATCATCAGACGGGCCGCAAACAGGCCGGTGCGTCCAGAGCCTCCCTTGCAGTGAATGGCGATCGTCTTACCGGTCATCACCAGCTCTTTCAGGCGTTCCCGGTGAGTGTCCCAGGCGGCAGCAAACGGCTCACCGGGTGCTTCGTCGTCCTCGACCGGCAGGTGGAACCATTCGAGGCCCAGCAGTTGACACTCCACGGGAAGCAGATCGATTTCGTTCTGCAGCAGTTCTTCACTCGGCATCAGAGTTACCAGCGCGCTCGCGCCGGCTTCGCGCAGCGTTTCCAACGCCTGAGATACCGATGTCTCTTTGGTACCTGGGCACGGAGTGAAGATCAGCTGGCCGACCAGTTCAGAATTAGCCAGCACGGAATACGGGTGCAATTGCATGCTCACAAAGCCTCAAATGGATCGTTGATTGACACGCTTGGATAGGTCTTCAGCCGACTCTTTACGTTCGGAGTAGCGATCGACCAGGTAGTCGGAACGATCACGAAGTAGCAGGGTGAACTTCACCAGTTCCTCCATCACGTCGACGACACGGTCGTAGTACGAAGAGGGCTTCATGCGGCCCGCCTCGTCGAATTCCAGATAGGCCTTCGGCACGGACGACTGGTTAGGGATAGTGAACATGCGCATCCAGCGGCCGAGGACGCGCAGCTGGTTGACCACGTTGAACGACTGCGAGCCGCCGCAGACCTGCATCACCGCGAGGGTTTTGCCTTGAGTGGGGCGCACTGCGCCCATGCTCAGTGGAATCCAGTCGATCTGCGACTTGAACACGCCGGTCATTGCACCGTGGCGTTCCGGCGAGCACCAGACCATGCCTTCGGACCACAGCACCAGATCGCGCAGCTCCTTGACCATGGGGTGGTCATCGGGCACGTCATCCGCCAGTGGCAGCCCGGTCGGGTTGAAGATCCGCGTCTCGGCACCGAAGTGCTCCAGCAGCCGTGCGGCTTCTTCCGTCAGCAGGCGGCTGAACGAGCGTTCGCGGGTCGATCCGTACAGCAGCAGAATGCGAGGCTTGTGGGTGGACTTTTGCTCGACTGCCAGTTTGTCTTCTGTCGGCAGGTCGACCAGATCGTTGTTGATATTGGGGATGTGGTGTTCGGTCATGATTTACTCCTGAGACAAGGCGCCAGATGGCTGATCGAACCAGCGGCGCTTGAGCCACAAGGCCACGCCCACCAGTGAGATCAGTACCGGCACTTCCACCAATGGCCCGATGACGGTGGCAAACGCGACCGGCGAGGCAAGACCGAAGGTGGCGATGGCCACGGCAATGGCCAGTTCGAAATTGTTGCTTGCTGCGGTGAATGCCAGTGCAGTGGTGCGCGGGTAGTCAGCTTCCAGCAGCTTGCCCATCCAGAAGCTGATGAAAAACATCACCACGAAGTAGATGGTCAGCGGGATAGCGATGCGCAGCACATCCAGCGGCAGTTGCAGCACCATGTCGCCTTTCAGGCTGAACATGGCGACGATGGTCAGCAGCAACGCCACGAGCGTCAGTGGACTGATCTTCGGGATGAAGCACTCCTGGTACCAGGTCTCGCCCTTGCTGCTGATCAGAATTTTGCGGGTCAGGAAACCGGCCAGGAACGGGATGCCCAGATAGATCAGTACCGATTGGGCGATTTCGAGGAAGCTGGTCTCGATGACGCTACCCTCAAGGCCAAACAGTGGCGGCAGCAAGCCCAGGAAGATCCAGGCGTACACGCTGAAGAACAGGATCTGGAAAATGCTGTTGAAGGCGACCAGGCCCGCCACGTACTGGTTGTTGCCACCGGCGATCTGGTTCCACACCAGGACCATGGCAATGCAGCGCGCCAATCCGATGAGGATCAGGCCGGTCATGTACTCAGGCTTGTCGGAAAGGAAGACAACGGCCAGCCCGAACATCAGGACCGGGCCGATCACCCAGTTCTGGATCAGGGACAACGTGAGGATGCGTTTGTCCTTGAAGACCTGCGGCAACTCCTCGTATTTCACCTTCGCCAGAGGTGGGTACATCATGACGATGAGGCCAATGGCGATGGGGATGTTTGTCGAGCCTACCGACAGGCTGTTCAGCCACTCTGGAAAACCCTGGAACAGACTGCCCAGACCAATGCCCAGGCCCATGGCCAGAAAGATCCAGACCGTCAGGTAGCGGTCGAGGAATGAAAGTCGGCTTTTGCTCATGGTGGATCTCCCTAAACGTCAGAGCGTTCCGATGCGGGCCAGCTCAACCTTGAGTTGGGCGGCATCCAGTTTTTCGAAAGGCAGCGCGAGGAATGCCTTGAGGCGTCGTTTGATCTGCTCAAGCGTGACGTCGAACGCTGCGTCCAATTCGGCGGTGTTGCCCTGCAGGTCCGAAGGGTCAGAAAGCCCCCAGTGGGCTTTCACAGCTGGTCCGAAGAACACGGGGCAGGCTTCGCCAGCGGCCTTGTCGCAGACGGTGATGACAAAGTCTGGTGCCAGCTCGGCATGCGCGTCGCTGGACTTGCTGCTGAGGCCCTCGGTGGAGATACCGGCACGCTGCAGCGCGGTGATGGAAAGCGGATGCACCTCGCCCTTTGGCTGGCTGCCGGCGCTGTAGGCCTTCATGCCGGCCGGTGCCAGATGATTGAAAACAGCC
Organism: Pseudomonas sp. UBA5568; assembly: GCF_002425525.1. Classification (NCBI taxonomy): domain Bacteria; kingdom Pseudomonadati; phylum Pseudomonadota; class Gammaproteobacteria; order Pseudomonadales; family Pseudomonadaceae; genus Pseudomonas; species Pseudomonas sp. UBA5568. The sequence goes on from NZ_DIMK01000028.1 coordinate 41,474, forward strand.
TCGGAGAGGATGCTGCGGCAGCTATTGGCGGTGCAGAGGAACAGAACTTTCATCGGTTTTTCTCGGCAATGATCAGCAGCAGGAGGCGACGCGTTGTGGGCGGTCACCCATGGTGTCCAGTCTTTTGGTGCTAGTACTCAGCCACTCGTGGTTGGCCTCCAGCGTCGTCGCCAGGACCTCACGTACCCAGGCGGGCAGCTCTGGATGCAGCCGGTAATAAACCCACTGGCCCTGACGGCGGTCTTCCAGCAGGTCACACGTACGCAGCTGCGCCAGGTGGCGGGAAACCTTGGGCTGGCTTTCTTGCAGCGCGCAGGTCAGTTCACAGACGCAGAGTTCTTCCTCGCGAGCGATCAGCAGCATCATCCGAATGCGGTTTTCGTCGGCGAGGCATTTGAAGACTTTGGTGGGGGTCAGCGAGTCAGTCATGGGGTTACTCAGTGTTTGGTTTTCACAAGGACGAACATCTTGATGCGTTCATGGATCTCGTGAAGCGCGTGTCGGAAAGCATCGTGTTTGTCACTGGTCACAGGGTCTTCGAAGTTCCACGCCAGAGCCTCGCCGAAGGCAGGCAACGTAAGGCACTCGTGGGCTGCCTTGTCGCACAGAGTAATCACGTAGTCGAACCGTTCCCCTGCGAACTCGTCGATGGACTTGCTGCGCAAAGCGCTGGTATCGATAGCGAGGTGCTCAAGGGCGGCATAGGTACGCGGGTCGACCTCGCCAGGCTGGGTCCCGGCGCTGAAAGCTTCGAAGTGAACAGGGTCTGTATGCCGGAGCAAAGCTTCGGCGAGCTGGGAGCGAGCGGCGTTTGCGGTGCAAACAAACAGAACGCGGGTCTTGCCAGTCATCACTTGGTACCCTGAGTGTATATGGTTTTTCGAATATACGCTTTTTCGAATGTATCGCAACCCCTCGATGATGGGTGGCTTTACATGTGCGCGTTCATGCACATATATTGGCTGCATGACGACCAACCAAAATCTCCGTGCTCAAGCCATCGAAGCCGCCATCGAGTCGCTAGACGAGACCTTCTTCAAAGCGCTTTGCGAGCCTTCCAGAGTCGCGGTTTTCAAGCGCGTACTTTTGCTCGGCCGGGCGGATGTCGGCGAAATCGCCAAAGAGCTGCCACAGGAGCGCTCGGTGATCTCCAGGCACCTGCAGGTATTGCATGAAGCCAAGATCGTGAAGGCCACCAAGGTGGGTCGGCAGGTGTTCTATGAAGTGAATGGTGGGGCGATCGTCGAGCGACTGGAAGGCCTGCTCCAGCGAACCAAAGGTCTGGTTTCGATCTGCTGTCCGTAGCACGGGCTTTTTTTGCTCTTATATATGTATGAGTGCGCACATATGAATGATTCGAATCGCGTTCTGGATGTGGTCGTCATCGGTGGTGGGCAAGCAGGTTTGGCGACTGGCTGGCATTTACAGCAGCACGGCTTGGATTACCTCATCCTGGATGAGCAGACATCCCCAGGCGGGAATTGGCGTAACTACTACGAAAGCCTGCAGTTGTTTTCACCAGCGGAGTACTCCGCGCTGCCGGGGCGGGCGTTTCCTGGCAATCCCAAGGGCTACCCGCTGCGAGACGAAGTGGTGCAGTACCTGGAGAAATACGCCGCCGAGTTTCAGCTGCCTTTTCAGGGCGGTACCCGTGTGGTGGCGGTCGTACTTAAGGACAAGGCATTTGAGATTCGCACCGCCAACGGAGCGACTTTAACTGCGCGTGCTGTGGTAGTGGCATCAGGGGGCTTCAGCCGTCCTTTCATGCCTGACATTCCTGGGCTGGAGAACTTTTCAGGATACTGTCTGCATAGCTCGGCTTATCGAACACCTGAGGCCTTTGACGGCCAGCGTGTTGTCGTTGTGGGGGCAGCTAACTCCGCTGTTCAGATTGCCTATGAACTTGCAGGCGTTGCACAGGTAGTGCTGGCTACCCGCGAGAAGATCCGCTTCTTCCCTCAGCGGATTCTGGGACTCGATTTTCACACTTGGTTGAAATTCACCCGGTTGGAGCACACGCGCTGGTTGAGTGACCAGAGCACGCCTGTGCTGGATACCGGCAAGTACCGGAAGGCCTTGGATACCGGGCGGCTCCAGCGCAAAGCGATGTTCCAGCAGGTGGTGCCTGACGGCGTCGTCTGGCCGGATGGAACCACCCATCAGACCGATGCGCTGATCTTCGCCACCGGTTTCCGGCCGAACCTGGCGTTTCTGGCACAGCTTCCAGTCGCCGACCGGCAAGGTCGTGTCCTGCAGCAAGACGGCGTGGCAGATCAGGTGCCCGGCCTGTACTTCGTCGGGCTGCCCAAGCAAAGGAACTTCGCCTCGGCAACCCTCAGGGGGGTAGGGACTGACGCGGGCTATCTCATGCCTCAACTGCTCCGTCATCTAGAACGGGTTGGTTCGACGGAAACACCCGTTCAACGATCGCGCAATCCAGCCAGCGGCCTTCAAGGCAAGCGTGCTTCTCATAGACGCCAATCGTCCTGAAGCCGCAGGACTGGCAGAGCGCGAGGCTCGCCTCGTTGAAGGTGAAAATGCGGGAAAGGACCTTCCAGAAACCACGTGCCTCTGCCTCGCTGAGCAATGCCTTGAGCAGCAGCTTGCCGATACCACGTCTGCGGACGTCACGATGAAGATAGATTGAGAAGTCGGCGATGCCGGCGTAGCAGGAACGCGCGCGGTAACTGCTCAGGTTTGCCCACGCCACTACCGCCCCGTCGAGCTCGACGACCAGCACCGGATAGCGTGACATATCGGCAACCCACGGCTGTATATCAGTTTCAGTACGCGGCTGGGTCTCGAACGTAGAGCTGCGGTCTTCGATCCCCTGGTTGTAGATCTCGGCAATGGCCTGAACATCACCGGTTTCAGCGAGGCGAATGTGCATCCGGCTTCCTTTGGTGAAATGGAACAACTTTGTTAAAGAGGTTTCACTTTTTTTGCGGCTGGGCTGGGCAGCATTCGGTGGCCAAGCCACAACGTAGTTTGGCAGCACGAGTCAATTGGCGTAGCAGCGTCAGGGCCCCTTGACGTACTTCTGGCGGCAGACAGCTGATCATTGCCTTCTCTTCGGCGATCAGGCTGGCACGAATCCGCTCGTACAGCTCGCCGCCGGCTTCGGTGGCTTGCACCTGGACCGCCCGACGATCTTCTGGATCCTCTACTCGGGTGACATACCCCTTTCGCTCCAGGGTATCGACGACACGACTGGCTGTGCTCTTGTCCAGGAACATCTGCTCGGCCAGGACCTGGAGACGCAGTGGTCCCAGCTTCACCAAAGCTTCAACCGCGTGGCACTGAGTGACCGATACGTCGTAGCAGCAAATGCGGTCGCGATCCCTGAATTGGTAAATGCGCACCAGCTGGGCAAGTGCCTCGTAGAGATCTTCGGCATCCCGGCTGAGATCGCCGCTGTGCTTATCCGACATGGCATTTCCAATTAGTTGTTACTCACAACGTTATGGTTGAAGAACGCGGTCATCAACATTGACCAGCAGATTGATTGTGGTTGATCGTTTACGCGGATGGGTTATCGGTATGCAGATAAAAAAGCAGCTCCGAAGAGCTGCTTTTCTGCCCTACTCCCCCTTTTTATGCTTGTGGGGTTTCAGGTCTGGGTGATCCTTCTGCTTCTCAGGCGTGACCCGCTGCCTCTTGTCCGGAGTGCCATCTTCGTTGGTGCGTTTAGGGCCTGGCTTGATGCTCATGCAAATTTCCTTTTCCGCTTGGGTTGTTGAGTACTGCTATGTAGTTAGTCGAGCTTCTGGCTGCTGTCAAAGCAGCTCGATGTGGAAGCGCTGTCGACCTCACGCGTTCAGTCCGTATTAGAGGCCTGAGTAGGTGCTTCCGGTCAAAGTCTTGCAAGGGGCCGTAAAATCCAGAGCTGAGCTATACGAGGATGTCTGGACGCTCATCATCCCGAGTACGGTGTGGAACAGGTTGTCGCGGCTCAGTGGCGAGCTTGCCTGTACTTTCAAGCAGCCCACATTAAGGCGTTCGCTTTTCGCGAAAGCGTCAGACATCCAGAGCACCAATGGCACCTTGGTTTGCTCATCTGGTGCCATCGCATAGGGCAGCCCATGCAGGTAAAGACCAGCCTCTCCCAGTGACTCCCCGTGGTCCGAAACGTACATCAGCGCAGTGTCGAATTTGTTGTTCGCGGCCAGAATATCGATCAGGCCAGCCGTGACGTAGTCGGTGTAGAGGATCGAATTGTCGTAGGCATTGATCACCTCCTGCTGCTTACATTTGTCGAGCTCATTGGTCTCGCAGACCGGCCCGAATTTCTTGAACTGCGGGAGGTAGCGCTTGTAGTAAGCCGGGCCGTGACTACCTTTGTAGTGGAGCACCAGGACTGCATCGCCTTCCTGACGCTTGATGAAGTCCTCCATCTCCGAGAGCAATACACCGTCCTTGCACTCGTCGCTGCTGCACAGCTGAGCATCTGCGTGTTGGGTAGCCTTGTGGTTTGGCACCCGATCACAGACCCCTTTGCAGCCCGAATTGTTATCAGTCCACATGACACTGATGCCTGCGCGCTGAAGCACATCGAGCAGCCCTTCTCGACTCTTGGCCAAGCCATCCTTGTACTTATCCCTACCGACGTCCAAGAACATGCATGGCAGCGAAACCGCGGTGGCGGTGCCGCACGAGCTCACATTCGAGAAGCTGATGACATTGCGCTTTTCCAGCTCTGGATTCGTATTGCGGGAGTAACCATTAAGGGAGAAGTTGGCGGAACGTGCGGTCTCCCCCACTGCCAGTACCAGCAGCTTGGGTTTGCGAGCCGCTCCCTGCCTGGTCACCAGGGCGTCGGTACCGATGGAGGTCAGTGCTTTCGGTGTGGCCAGCTTGCGTTTCAGGTAACCATGACCGGCAGCAAACAAATTGGTGGGAACCAGAATGAGCCGGATCTCTCGATTGTTGCGTAGGAGGGAGGCATAAGACTGGTACTGGCTCAGCACGACACCAGCAAGGGTTACCAGTGTGAGCGACAGGACGATGAGTCTGCTACCCAACGCTTTGGTCCAGGGCTTGCGCCGCAGGGGCACCAGACAGATCAGGTAGACGGGCAATACCCCTACCATTGCCACCCAGAGGCCAAGCTTCCAGTTCAGTAGCTCGGACACCTCACCGACGTCGGTCTCCACGACGTTGGTGAACATCGTGTAATCAATGACGATACCGTAAGTACTCATGAAGTAGCTGGCGAACGACGCGCTGATCAGCACCAGGCACAGCAGAGGTTTTGCGAGTCTTGACCATGACAGCAAGCTAAGTACGGTGAACACCCAAACGAACACTACGACTGGCAGGCTGGCGGCGAGCAACCAGTTAACTTCATTAGTGTTGAATGCCAGGCGCCAGAGCACACGCCAAAGCTCAGCGTTCGCGAATAGCAACAACCATAAAGTTACTAGCGCGACGAGTGAATTGGTGCTAATGCCTTCCTGTCTAACATTGCGAATAGCATGGATCCATTTACTTAACAGGTTGTGAATAATGGATTTAGAAGGTGTCATTATCGAACTCTAGAGAGCTGCTCATCCATGGCGCTGGTTATGAATAGTCGGGAGCTAAATGGCAAGCCATCGACAGACACAGAGCGAATCAGGGCGTACAGAGCGCCAGAGACCTTGATCCCCTTAGCCTGAGGACGCTTAGGATGTGTGAGGCATAGGATTAAATGAGAAATTAGTTCTCGCTAGGCGCATTATTTCCGCCACACGATAACGTCATGATGACTTCGCGATTACAATGCTGACAGAATCGCGATAATGACTTTTTCGATTGTAAATGCTCAGGCTATGATAAAAAATCGGATAAGTCCGACTTTTTGAGCAGTCAATGCCGCCCGGTGAATTAAATTAAATTTCATAAACAAACCAGCTTCGTTTTGTCGTACGCTAACTTTGAACTTTTACTTTAACTTAAAAGTCATTCTAGCGAGCAGAACACTTCTTTCACCTTTTGCTCGTGCTGATGTCACCTATCGATGAGGGACGAACACCATGAGTTTTCTCAAAAATTTATTGGGTGGCCACCACGGCCGTGGAAACCACGGCGGTGGCAAGCATCACGGTAGTGGGCACGGGAGTGATCGACATGACCGGCATGGTCGCTTCGAGCAGCAGCAATCCTGCGACGGTAATGACCGGGTGATTGAGGATGGTCGCGCAATAGCTCAAGCCCCAATCAAAGATCTGCAGACTTGCAGGCACTGCCGGACCGCAAACGCCCCGTCCGCACGCTTTTGTCTAAACTGCGGAACACCACTATCGAGTGGTTGCACGGCCTGCGGCTCGTCCCTGACAGCAGGAGCAAAATTCTGCAGCCAGTGCGGCCAGGCAACCCCTTAGCGCCTGACCACTCTGGAAATCCAACGCGACCACTACCCTGTGCAAGGAGAAATACGTGGGATCGAATCATGATCATGGCAGTGCCGCGGTTCGTGAGGGGCATCAGAAGAAACTAGTCATGGCATTGATCCTGACCGGTAGCTTCATGATCGCTGAAGTGATCGGCGCATGGATTACCGGCAGCCTGGCGTTGCTGTCGGATGCGTCTCACATGTTCACCGACACCGCCGCTTTGGCAATTTCGTTGATTGCGCTTCAGATCGCCAAGCGGCCGGCGGATCAGAAAAGAACCTTTGGCTATGCGCGGTTGGAGATCCTAGCCTCCACGTTCAACGCCGTGCTGCTCTTCCTGGTGGCGATGTACATCTTGTACGAGGCCTACCAGCGCTTCTTCATGCCGGCGGAGATCGCCACCGGGGCGATGATGTGGATTGCAATTGCCGGCCTGATCATCAACCTGATTTCAATGCGACTGCTGGCATCTGCCAGCAACGAGAGCCTCAACGTCAAAGGCGCCTACCTCGAAGTCTGGAGCGACATGCTCGGATCGTTGGGCGTGATCATCGCCGCCCTCATTATCCGCTTTACCGGCTGGATCTGGGTCGACACGGTTGTTGCCGTAGCGATCGGCCTTTGGGTATTGCCGCGGACGTGGCAATTGCTTCGAGAGAGCTTGGGGATTCTTATGGAAGGTGTACCCCGGGGACTCAACGTGGCGGCAATCGAGGCCACGATCCTCAAGGTCGAAGGCGTCACGGATGTACATGACTTACACGTTTGGGCTGTCAGCAGCGGAAGCAACGTGATGACGTCGCACGTGGTCGTCCGAGACGCAGCAGATGGAGATGCTGTGCTAGCGGCCGTCGTGGATGCAGTCAGCGACGCGTTCGAAATCCATCACTGCACTATTCAGATCGAGCGCGCAGCTTTCCACGAGAACGTCCCTTCGCCGTCGCATTAATCGGCCGATAGACACCTGATCAACACACCGCCTTCAACGTCGGGGGTGGTGTTGTCGAGGATTAGGCAAGGATGGATTGGCGACAGCAGAAGCACTTCATGAGTGCCTGGTGAATGATCCCGGAAGATCCATTCCACTAGCTCAAGTAGGTTCAGCGATGACTTGGATCATTACGAAGTACCTGGTCACTGCCGCGATAGTAATTCTCGTGTCTGAGCTGGCAAAGCGCAGTGACAAGCTGGGCGGCTTGGTTGCCGCCCTGCCATTGGTCACCGTCTTGACGCTCATCTGGCTCTACTTGGAAAACCAGAGCATGGAGAAGATTTCCAATCATGCCTGGTACACGTTCTGGTATGTGATTCCAACGCTGCCGATGTTTATCGCGTTTCCGGCACTGCTGCCCAAGTTGGGATTCTGGTCAACACTTATCTCCAGCATCCTCATCACCATGGCGAGCTTCGGAGGCTTTGCCCTACTTCTAAGGCGATTGGGCATCGAGTTGCTTTGAGTCGGGTGTAGAGGAAAGCACTCAGCCACCGCTTACCGGCTGTTGATGCACTCACCTTTCACGAGGTAGCGAACCATGTGCAGTTCGCCCTTGGAATCCTCGTAAGTCATCATGCTTCTCACATTCCCGCAGTACCGCACGCTAGGCGAGACGTACACCAACTTGCCAACGTCCAAATCCATACCGTATGCGTAGTCTTCAAGCTCGGGCATGGGTTTCTTCACGCTCTGTGCATAGCGTTCCGTAGCCTTCCTGGCAGACTGCTCAAGATCGTCGTTGATCAGAACGCTGCTATGGGCATTTGTCGACAGTGCAGAGAAAAGCATGAACGCAGCAATAGCCGATATAGTTGTTTTCATGAGAAGTCCATTTATAAAAAAGCGCCCATGGCGGGGCGCTAAAATTCACCTTACCAAAGGAGCGTATGGTTCCAAGGTGAATGCATTGGCGTGAGCAGGGTTTCGTTACTCCCGCCATGCTGCTTCAGATGAGACTGACCCAAAGCAGCGCTGCCTGTGTGCTGCACTTAAACTAGCAAAAGCGGCTAACGACAAGATGATTGTGAAATTACAATTTGGACATGTAATAGATTGTAAAGTAATTATCCTTGCCTGAGTAAGATGAAAAGCCAAGCATGCTCGCCGGTTTAAGCCCGTTATTTATGGGGAGAACGATCGGTGGCTTGCTACCACTCGTAGCTTGAGCTTGAAGGAGTAAACGCCACAAAAGCTGAGCAGCTTGGCAGAAACACCACTCCTCTCGGCCGAATCCGCCTGTCAGGCGTGAGGACTGCAAACCGCTGCAAGCCACAGAATCCGCTAAGCTCAGTAGGGAAAGCCGTCATGACTGTCAGCAATCTTGCGGCTACATTACAAATTTGTAGGATTTCGCCGCGGCCAGCGTCTTCGCGTTAAGATTCAAGCGTCCTCAGGTGACCCCGGCGTATGGACAGAGGTAGCGACCACCAGATGCCATGCACTCAGCCGAACCTTCAAACTGCCTGCAACCACAGTCTTGGCGGATTAGGCCAATTCCTTCCTCACACCTTGAGATAAGTTATGCGCGTGCTAGTTGTGGAAGACGAAATTAAAACTGCCGAATATCTTCAGCAGGGCCTATCCGAAAGCGGGTATGTCGTAGATATCGTGCACAATGGTGTTGACGCCCTGCACTTGTTCAATACTAACGTCTATTCGTTGGTTCTGCTGGACGTAAACCTTCCTGGCATCGACGGTTGGGACCTTTTGGAAACCATCAGGAAAACCAGCCGGGTCCGCATCATCATGCTGACCGCTCGTGGTCGCATCAACGACAAGCTCAAAGGCTTGGATGGCGGAGCCGACGATTACCTTGTCAAACCCTTCGAATTCCCGGAGCTGCTCGCTCGAATCCGTTCGCTGCAGCGGCGTGGTGATGAATTAGTCGAGAAGAGTTCGCTGAAAATTGCCGACTTGGAACTCGACTCAGTGCGCCATCGGGTTTTCCGCGCTGGCACACGCATCGACCTTACCACCAAGGAATTTTCGCTCCTGCACCTGCTTATGAGCAGGACGGGCGAAGCGTTGACTCGTTCCCAGATCATTTCGTTGGTCTGGGACATGAATTTTGACTGCGATACCAACGTCATCGATGTCGCTATCCGGCGCCTTCGCTCGAAGATCGATGACCCGTTTGAAACCAAGCTCATTCACACGCTTCGTGGCGTAGGGTACGTTTTTGAGGAACGCGCATGAGGCCATTCAGCCTGGCTGCAAAGCTGGGATTAAAAGTGGGGTTGATGAGCGCAGCGTTGCTGCTTCTATTCGCCACTTTCGGGTATCTGATGGTGGGCCAGGCGCTGGAGCGAAATGCCCGCAGTGACCTGGAAGTGAAGATGGCAGGCATGGCTCACAACCTGTCCATGATTTCCGACATCTCAGGAGTCAACGCTGACGCACATCAGCTTGTGGATCTGGTGATGGGCCACAACAACCTGTACGTCAGCATTTTTGAGTCGGCGCAGAGTGAGATGCCCCTGCTCTCGATAGGCTCGAAGCAGGTCAACGTGGAGGTGCACAAGTTTCAACCATCCGCACAGCCGAAGGAACATGAGTGGCGCGACACCCAGGACCGCCCCTTGCTGACAGCTTCTCGCACCATGAATTTGGGCGACGGAACCGAAGTCAGCGTGTACATGACTATGGACCAGTCGTCCAATGAAGCGCTGCTTGATGCATTGCTCACCTGGGCCCTGATGATTTCCCCGCTCATCATCGCGCTGATCCTCGCAATCGGCTGGTGGACCGTACGCAGAGGTCTGCTGCCTCTGACCAAGTTCCTGAAAGTCGCCTCGAAGATCTCCACCGAGAGCCTCGACCATCGTCTGCCGACTAATGGAATGCCAGCAGAACTCAAAGAGCTCGCCGACGGTATCAACATCATGCTGGCTCGCCTGGATGACGGGGTTCAGCAGCTCTCGCAGTTTTCTGACGATCTTGCTCACGAACTGCGAGCGCCGCTATCCAACCTGATGGGTAAAGCCCAAGTTGCACTGACCAGAGAGCGATCGCTTCCCGAGTACAGGGAAGTGCTGGAGTCGTGCACAGAAGAGCTGGACCGCATGAGCCGCATGGTTTCCGACATGCTGTTCCTCGCTCAGGTCAGTCATCCAGCATCCATGGTGGAGTTCGAACCTGTGTCCCTGGTCGATGAAGTTCAGCGGGTGTGTGATCTCTTCAGCATTTCGGCAGAGGATGGCGAGATCCAGCTGCAGATCTCTGGCAGTGATGACGTGGTGCGCGGTAACCGCCTGATGATTCAACGAGCCGTCTCGAATCTGGTGTCAAATGCGATTCGCTACTGCCCTCGCGGTCGCACGGTCTACGTGAAAGTGCAACGCGGTGGTAGCGGCACGACCTTGAGCGTCGGCAACCCGGGCCGCGGGATCGCCAAGGAACACCATGCGCATTTGTTTGAACGGTTCTACCGCGTAGATAAGAGCCGAGCACGAAGCGAAGGGGGGACCGGTCTTGGCCTTGCCATCGTGCAGTCGATCATGAGCCTGCATCAAGGCTCGGCGAGCGTGGAAGTGACCGAGGAAAATTTCACCTGGTTCCACCTTCACTTTCCCGAAGCCCAGCTAAAGCAGCCGGCAAAGACCGCTGCTTGAAGCGCGCCCACTTGAAAAGGCCCGTCAATCGACGGGCCTTTTGTCTATGCAATGCCTCAGTGCCTAAGCACCACAGGGTCCATAGGTGACCGCAGAATTACCGACTTTATGATCTTTTGCTCTTCTGGGTTGGCGTTTCTCCACAGGTGGGAGAAGTATTGGGCATTCACTTTTTCCTGGGCGCTCACACTGCCGGCGGCCTCAATGAATTGCATGGTCGAGTACACACAGAGCAGTGCCAGGATAAAGAATGCTGTCGCCACCACCATGACATAGCGCTTGGCCAGCACCGGTGCTTGCTTTAGCTCCAGGATCGAGGCATTCGCTGATTTTGTCGCGGCAGTGAGCTCCGAAATCAGCGGTTGGATGGCGGTCTCGACTCCACGAGCGGCAGCGGAATATGCCTCTGCCGCAGCGCGTATGGCGACCTCTTCGGCATTGGACCAGGCTTTCTCAGCCTTTCGTACCTCCTCCTGAATCTGCCGACTGACAAGGTCAACCTCCTCCACCAGCTCGTTCGACTTTTCCAGAACGGCGTTGCAGGCCCTGGTCTGGGAGGCCAGCTCATCGAGCTGAACTGTGAGTTTTTCAGTGCTTCGACGGAAGTCACCGATGGCAACAGCCCAAGACTCTATGTCATTCATGGCTATCTCCTAGGGCGGCCGGTAACGCCGCACTGATTTATTTTGTTAGATGTCAAATATGTAATTTAAGAAGCAGTTTGAAGTCACCCTCGGCACAAGCGAGGTAGACATGATCCTTCCAGATTTGCAGATTTGGCGCATCCCGCCAGCCGCCCAAATTACGGAATTGTAATTATTGACTCACCTTGTCGTTAGCTTCGCGTTCCTAAACTACAAACCAACAAAGGCCGTCAGTCAGGCAGGCCTAGTAAGAACCGAGGCACACAATGAAATTTGTCAAATCTATCGCTATTGGCAGCCTGCTGCTTGGTCTCATGGGTACCGCTTACGCTGAAGGTGGTTACGAGCGAGCGAAACAGTTCCAGGAAAACTTCCGAAATGAACAGGCTCGCCTATGGAACGATGACTCTTCGGACCAGAACAAAAAACAAGTCGCTCAAGAGCAAAAGAAAGAAAGCAAGGATGGTAAGGAACAAGCCGATAACTAAACGGCGGTTAAATAGGACTTCAAATGACGAGAGCAATCGACAAAAAAGCCAGGGTAAATCCTGGTTTTTTTGTGTCTGGAATTTTACCTTCGTTTGTACGAGGCGTTTCCGCATTACTTTCTCCGACCAGACCTTCGGTACCTTGCTTGGCGTCTTTCCAACGGCACAGCAACAGCTGACTGGCGTTCGCTTCGGTGATCTCGACACAGCCCAGGTTGGCAGGCAGCTCAGCATTGCTGTCGTGTAAGCGCCGGGACAGGTAGAAAGAGCTGTCACGAGGCCACTTTGCTGGGTACTGGATGTTTTCGGACTTCCCGCTGCTGTAGAACTCCGAGGAATACGAGCGGCGACCAGGGTAGATCAGAGGGGCCGATGGAGCACATTCAACCAGGCCTGAACGACATCTCGCTGGTTCTGGGGCCTCTGCATCAACACCCCGGCATAGATGATGTCGACGCCGATGATTGGCAGTATCAACGCTCGCGGCGGCGCCCTGGTGATCCTTCGGCCAACCTCATTGATCCGACCGGACAGGAGCAACGCCGAGACACGTACAGAACCAGCGGCAGCCTGTCGATCAGCCCTAGTTTTCCTGCGAGCGCTCCGGCTCCGAGCAGGGCACCACAGATCAGCGCGAAAACCAGCTCGGTGTTCATGCCAAAGATGCCGTCGTACTCATGGCTCAGCCCTTCATGCCCTGCTTGGTCATCTGGGCGTTCAAGCGAACTTTTCATAACTCGTCCCTTCTGGGGGGCAAGACTATAAACTGCCCTGTGCAGTTGGAAGACATTACTGTTGTGTAGCTGAGATTTATTTCACAGCTAACCCAGGGGCAGTCATTAAGGCATCTAGCCTAAATGACGTTCATCGAGCTCAATAAAAAATGCCAGGCACTGCCTGGCATTTATGAATTCTCTAAGTGTTCTACTCACAGCAATTACTACTTGTTGTTGATGCATTGCGAGTACATGGAGTAGCGAACCGTCTTAAGCGTACCCTGAGAGTCCTCGAAGGTCATCAATCGCGGGTAAACTTGGCAGGTACGCGGGTCTTGGGACTGACGCACGAATTTCGCAACATCGATCTTCATGCCGTAATTGTAGTCCTGGATCTCCGGCATCGGTTTGCCATTTCTCTCGGCATAGTTCGCTACAGCAGTCTGATGCTCCTTGATGTATTGCAGCTGCTTGCTTTCAGAGTAAGTATAAGCCTGCGAAGCCATCGAAAACATAACAAGTGCAGCAGCAAAAATTAGCTTTTTCATAGGAACCTCTCAAATTCAAATCATCTCGGCGTAACTTTAGCAACGCACAGGCATCACCGGCATGACGAGAAACTTACAATTTTGAAAGGTAAGTGCATCAGCTTCATATAAAAAAGCCCACAGCACGGGTTGTGGGCTTCTTTATCAGTGGCTATCAGCTAACCACTTCGGCCTCATCGCCATCTTCATCTTTTCGGTGTGCCCAATGATACAGAGCAGGCAGTACCAGCAAGGTCAACGCGGTGGAGGACAGAATCCCGCCAATCACCACCGTTGCCAGCGGCCGTTGAACCTCGGCACCTGTACCGGTGGCCAAGGCCATCGGAATGAAGCCCAGGGAAGCCACCAGCGCAGTCATCAGCACAGGTCGCAGTCGGGTCAGAGCTCCTTCGTCAACGGCCTGCCTGAGCGTTCGTCCCTCTTCTCGCAACCCGCGAATGAAGGCAATCATCACCAGGCCGTTCAGTACCGCGACGCCGGAGAGAGCGATGAAGCCTACCCCTGCCGAGATCGAGAGCGGGATATCACGCAGCCAAAGGGCCACGACCCCGCCAGTGAGAGCGAATGGAATACCGGTGAAGACCAGCATGCCGTCCTTCAGGTTGTTGAACATCAAGAACAGCAAGGTCATTACCAGCAGCAAGGCTACTGGAACCACAATCTGCAGGCGCTTGGCTGCAGACTGCAACTGCTCGAACTGGCCGCCCCAACTGGTCCAGTAACCTGCTGGGATTTCCACCTTCGTTGACAGGGTAGATGCCGCCTCATCAACAAACGACCCAAGGTCACGGCCCCGAACGTTGGCGCTTACAATAACCAAGCGCTTACCGTTCTCGCGGCTGATCTGGTTCGGGCCCAACTGCAAGTCCAGCTTAGCGACCTGCGAAAGTGGAATGAAACCGATCTGATTGGCGCCCTGAGCCGCATTGGCAGGCACAGGAATCAACAAGCTAGACATACCCGCGACGTCGGTACGTATGGCCTCAGGCAGGCGCACCACCATGTCGAATCGGCGATCACCCTCGTACAACGTTCCCGCTTTACGACCACCCACAGCAATCGCGATCGAATTCTGCACGTCCCCAATGCTCAGGCCATAGCGTGCTGCTTTTTCCCGGTCGATGTTAATGGTCAGCACCGGCAGACCTGTGGTCTGCTCAACCTTGACCTCCGAGGAGCCTGGTACCGCTTTGAGCGCTGCGGCGATCTTATTGGCCGTGCTGTTGAGCACGTCCATGTCGTCACCATAAACCTTCACCGCAACATCGCTGCGCACCCCGGAGATCAGTTCGTTGAAACGGAGCTGGATAGGCTGGGAGAGTTCATAGTTGCTGCCCGGGACACTGGCTGCCGCCTTCTGAACCTCGGCAATGAGTTCCTCTCGCGACTTGTCGGGATCGGCCCATTGGTCCTTTGGTTTGAGCATGACGTAGGCGTCGGAGATATTTGGCGGCATTGGGTCAGAGGCGATTTCAGCCGTACCGGTTCGGCCGAACATACGCTCAACTTCCGGTACCTGCTCGATGACTGCTTTTTCCAAACGCTCCTGCATATCCACCGACTGGCTGAGGCTAGTTCCCGGTACGCGCAAGGCTTGAAGAGCGAAGTCCCCCTCACTGAGACTTGGGATGAACTCGCTTCCCATGCGACTGGCAAGTACACCGCTGAGAACGACCAGTGCTACTGCTGCGGAGAAAGCGATATTCCGATGCCCAAGCACCCACTGCAGCACAGGCTCATAACGTAGCCGCGCAGTGCGCATAACAACGCCCTCTTCCTCCTTGACCTTGCCCGTGACGAACATGGCGATCGCCGCAGGCACGAAGGTAACGGAGAGGATCATTGCACCCAATAGCGCCATCACAACGGTGAATGCCATGGGGTGGAACATTTTGCCCTCCACGCCGGTGAGAGCGAAGATGGGCAGGTACACCACCATAATGATCAGCTGCCCGAAGATCAGTGGCCGACGCGCTTCGCGGGCAGCGGCAAAGACCTCATGGAAGCGTTCGGTTTTGGTGAGCATACGGCCATGTTTGTGCTGCGCATGGGCCAATCGACGGATCGCGTTCTCCACGATAACCACGGCCCCGTCTACGATGATGCCGAAGTCGAGTGCTCCCAGACTCATCAGGTTGGCACTGACCTTGTTGTTGAACATGCCAGTGAAGGTGAACAGCATGGAGAGTGGGATGACCATCGCGGTAATCAGCGCAGCACGGATGTTGCCGAGGAACAGGAAGAGGATGGCGATAACCAGGATCGCGCCTTCCACCAGGTTCTTCTTCACCGTCGCAATGGCTTTTTCAACCAAGTTGGTACGGTCGTAAACGGTGACGGCAACCACGCCCTTTGGCAGGGTACGGTTGATATCCGCGAGCTTCGCGGCGACAGCTTGGGACACAGTACGGCTGTTCTCACCGATAAGCATAAACACGGTACCGAGCACGACCTCGCGGCCATTCTCGGTAGCAGCACCCGTACGGAGCTCTTTACCGATGCTGACGTCGGCAACATTGCTGATGCGAATCGGTGCACCATCCACACTGGTGATTACGATGCTGGCGATGTCTTCGATATCGCGGACTTGGCCAGGTGCACGGATGAGCAGCTGCTCGCCATTACGCTCGATGTAACCGGCGCCGACGTTGGCGTTGTTGCTTTCCAACGCTGCGACCAAATCATTCAGGGTCAGCTTGTAGGTAGCCAGGCGCTTCGGATCCGGCGCAACAAGGAACTGTTTGGCAAAGCCACCGATGGTGTTGATCTCTGCAACGCCGGGTACGTTGCGCAGCTGAGGCTTGATGATCCAGTCCTGGATCACCCGCAGGTCGGTGGGCGTGTAGGGCGTACCGTCTTCTTTGACCGCGCCATCTTCGGCTTCTACGGTCCACAGGAAGATCTCCCCGAGCCCGGTGGATACCGGCCCCATGACAGCTTCTACACCCTCTGGCAGCTGTTCCTTCGCAACCTGCAGCCGCTCGTTAATCAGCTGGCGGGCAAAGAAAATGTCGGTGCCATCCTTGAAGATCACGGTGACCTGAGACAGGCCAGAGCGAGACAAGGAACGGGTCTGCTGAAGGCCTGGAAGACCAGCCATGGCTGTTTCAACTGGAAACGTGATCCGCTGCTCAGTTTCCAATGGGGAATAGCCAGGCGCTGCAGTATTGATCTGCACCTGGACGTTGGTGATGTCAGGAACGGCATCGATCGGCAGTTTCTGGTAGCTGTAGATGCCGATACCGGCCATGATCAGGACAGCGATCATCACAACGATCCGCTGTTCAATGGCAAATCTGATGATACGTTCAAACATGAGAAATCATCCTGTCAGTTCGCATCAGTGGCTGTGCTCGGCAGAGGCTTTGCCGAGCTCAGACTTGAGTGTGAAGCTGCCATTGGTAGCCACGTGAGCGCCCGCTTCGATACCGTCCGTGATTTCCACGTACCCACTGTCGCGGCGGCCCAGCTTTACTGGGCGGGTGTCGAAGCCCTCGGCGGTGCGTACGAAGACCGAAGGTTTGTCATCAACGGTCTGCACGGCGTGTTCCGGGACAGCCACCGCCACGCGAGCAGTCTGGGAAGTGACTGCGATGTTGACGAAAAGACCAGGGCGCCAGGCCCCGTTGGGATTGGTCAAGGTAACGCGGACGGTCGCTGCTCGATTTTGCTCGCCCAACAGGCTGCCGACATAACCCACCTTGCCCTCGACCTCCACATTCATGTCAGGTGAGGAAACCTTCACGGCGCGGCCGGTAGTGACCTTGGCCAAATCGGTAGGCGGTACAGCGAAAGTGGCCCAGACTTGGTTGAGGTCGGACAGAATGAAGGCGTTAGTCGCCTCGCTGACGACTTCACCGACGGTCAAGTGCTTCTCCACCACTACGGCGTCAAAGGGAGCCCTGAGTTCGTAGCGGTTACCACCGACAGAGTTCACCGAGGCGCCGATCGCGCCGACCTTCTGTTTGGCGTTGGCTAACGAGATCTCCGCTTCCTGCAGCGCCTGGCGAGCCTGGAGGTAGTCCTGCTCCGCAGAAATCTTGTCCTGCCAGAGCTGCTTCTCTCGATCGAAGGTCACTCGCGCCAGTTCGACACGACGCTGTGCAGCCTGTTGCTCGCTGCGTAGGTCAGAGATCTGTTGGCTGGCAATCACTGCAAGGACTTGGCCCTTCTTGACGGACTCACCCAAATTCGCCTGGACTGTTTCGACAACGCCTGGAACGCGAGGAACAACGTGCGCAGTGCGGTCCTCGTCAAAACGAATCTCACCCGGGAAGCTCACGACGGTTCCCAGATCACGAGGCGCAGCCGATTCCAGAGTCACGCCCGCTGCTTTGATCTGTTCAGCACTGAGGGTCAGCTTGCCCTCTTCCTCACCCCGCTCTTCACTGTGGCCCTCTTCGCCATGACCTTCTTCACCGTGCCCCTCTTCACCATGCTCCGCATCACTTTTCTCTTTTTTAGCTGATCCGGCCTTCTTTTCATGGCCATGACCATCGTCAGTACCATGTTCTGCGTTAGTCGCCGCTTGTTGATCGGAACTGCTGTTCCAGGCGAGGCCGCCAAATCCAAGGATTGCCACAGCGGCCACCGCGAGGGCGATCTTGCGTTTGTTTTCCATTGCTACTCCTGCTGATCGTAGGCACCGGCATGTTTAAACGCCGACTGCCGAGAAAAATGTATGGCCCGTTCAGCGCGCGCCGGCGGTCGAGCCGACTTCGCCATAAACCCTTTCTACTTGCGCACGCGCATTGGTCGCCGCTGCCAGCGAGTCGAGATACTGGCCACGAGCAAGGATCAAGGTGCGCTGGGCGTCCAGTACTTCGATAAAGCCGAATTTCCCCATCTCGAATCCGCGGGTTGCGGTATCCACGGCCTGCTGGGCTGAGGGCAGAATGGTCTTGTCGTAGGACTCAACTTCTTGCATGGCGGTGGACCACTGGTTCAGCGCGGTTTGGGTTTGGGCGCGCAGTCTCAACTCGACAGCGTTACGCAGGTCGCGGGCCTGATCGGCACGTCGAGAAGCGGAAAGAATGTTGCCTTGGTTACGATCAAACAGCGGCAAAGGCATGGACAGACCAACGACATTGACTCGCTCGCGCACCGAGCGGTCGTACTGGCTACCCACGCTTACCGTGAGGTTTGGAATACGCTGAGCTTTTTCTGCGCCAAGCGAGGCATCGCTCTTATCAATCTGCACCACTGCCTGGCGCATTTCCGGAGTCTGATCGAGCTTTGCCAGCAACTCTTCAGTGCGCGGCGGCAAGCCAGGAGACAAGGTTGGTGATTCAAGGCGATCGAATATGGTCACAGAACTCCCCGTGACTTGGGCGAGTTGCTGGTAAGCGTTCGCTTTTTCCGTTTCGGCGCGACGGACCTGCAACCGGGCTTCAGCCAGTTGAACCTGGGCGCGGGTAGCCTCCACAGGTGAAGATTTACCTGCGCGAACTCGACCATCGACAATGCGAAGGCCGCGCTCAGTAAGTTCAAGGGATTGTTTAGCGAGGTCGAGTCCGGTTTGGGCTCGTAATGCAGCGTAAAACGCCTGCACGACGTCTGCACGCAGACCATTCACGCGTCGGTCCAGTTCCAGTTGTGCAACACTCTGGCCGTATGTGGCGACATCTACGCGGGCTCCCCGCTTACCACCGAGCTCCAAGGTCTGACTTAGCGTAACGGTAGTTGTGCTGGTGTTACGCCGTGTGTCCTCCATCTCATACGAGATTTCGGGATTTGGAATCAGCCCGGCTTGCTTGCGCGCACCGTCCGCGATGCCAATTTCCTGACGTGCCGCCGCGAGGTCTGGGTTGGCATCCATTGCCGTCGACAGCGCTTGGGGCAAGCTGATGCTTTGGGCAAATGCAGTGGGTGCCAGCAACCCGGAAATCACCGCATAGAGAGCGGCAATTTTCCACGGTGAGATGTAGGTCTTGGATAAGACATTGCGGTTATACCGGAGCACTTTCTTGGTCCTCGTGCACAAACTTCGTTAGCTTGGCCAGAACGCCGAAATAGCTGCCAAGCCCCACTGGATTAGGTGATGGCACTCTAAAGAGCGCTAGCTATCAGAGGGGTGGCTAGAAAATTACAATTTCGTAAGAAAAGCTTGTAATGCCCGAAAACGCTGATGACACAGTCGAACCATCGAATTTCATTGCGAACGCGAGAGATGGCTAGCATGCGGCGTCAATGACCAAAATAACGACCAGATGACGAAATTGTAATTATCCTATCACCATCCCGTTATCTTCCGCCTGCAAATATGAGCTCGGCGCTACGCGAGGCGCGCCGCCGGCTCAGAGCTTATAACGACACCCGCGCCGGAAAACATAATAAAAACTGCCGTAAATCAAAGGAGCATCGGATGAAAATCAAAGTACCACTGTATTTGGCGGCAGTTTCGGCGCTGTCTGGAAGCTATGCAGTTACTGCTCAAGCTGAAGATAAGCCCGAAGGTTTCATCGAAGGTAGCAGCCTTACAGTGCTCAACCGCAACTTCTATTTCAATCGTGATAACCGCGACAGCTCGGCCCCCACTTACAACAGCGGCAAGGGCAACACCAATGGCTACTCCGAGGCCTGGGCGCACGGGATCATCACCAAATTCAACTCTGGTTTTACCCAAGGGACGGTCGGCGTTGGTGTTGACGCCTTTGCCATGATCGGGCTTAAGCTCGATACTGGTGACGGGCGCAACGGCGGTCGTAGTTCATTCGACGTGATGCCTGTTGATAACAAAGGCGAAGCTCGCGACGAATACACCAAGGTTGGCGGGGCGGCTAAAGTTCGCTTGTTTGATACGGTCGTGAAAGTTGGTGATGTTTTCCCGTCGACGCCAGTTGTTGCATCAGGCGACTCGCGCCTGTTGCCTGAAAGCTTCCGCGGTGTGACCGTTGAGAACACCAGCATCCAGGGCCTCACCCTGCAGGGTGGCCGACTGCATGCGATGAGCCAGCCGGTCTCCAGCAATCTGAATGATAACTTCGCAACTTTCTACGGTGGCCCGGTTAACTCGCCTTGGGTAGGCTACGGTGGCGGTGATTACGCGATCAACGATAACTGGACCCTGAGCGTATACGCCAGTCAGTTGAAAGAAGTCTGGAACCAGTACTACGCTGGCACCAGCTTCGCCTATCCACTGAACGACGACCTTGCGCTGATTGGCGGCTTCAACTATTACAAAGCCGTGGATGAAGGGAAGCAGCGCCTAGGCGAGTTTGACAACGATATCTGGAGTGCCAAGGTCGGTGTCCGTTACGGCGCTCACACCCTGGCCCTGTCGCACCAACGCAACAACGGCGACGATGATTTCGACTACCTACGTCAGTCAGACTCGATTTTCGTCGACAACTCTATCCAGTACAGCGACTTCAACTCGCCGAAAGAGCGTTCCTGGATGCTGCGCTACGACCTGAACTTCACCAGCTACGGCATTCCTGGTCTGACGTTCATGACCCGCTACGCCAGAGGCTCGGGCGCAGACTACTCGAACGCCAACCAGTTCTACATGCGCACCGACGCCAACGGTGATCCGCTCACCAATCAGAAACGTTGGGAACGTGACGTAGAGGTTAAATATGTCGTGCAAACCGGTCCAGCAAAAGACCTGTCCTTCCGGTTGCGCCAGGCCACCACGCGTGCCACTGCATTCGAATCGGATCTGGATGAAACTCGCGTGATCATTGAGTACCCGCTTTCGATTCTGTGATTCTCTAAGGGGATCAGTTTATTCGTAAACTGGTCTCTTCAGAAAAATGTGCATTACGAATTCACCTTGAGTGGCTTAAGTGCTCCTTTGGTAAAAGGTGGATATTTGGCGCCCTTTGGGCGCCTTTTTTTACCTAAAATTCAATCAACCGTTCGAGTGTACGCATTGCATGCCGGTGAAACTCATGGCTGCACCAATGACCAGTTTCCTCGACATGAGTAACTTCGCCGTCATCTGAACGGAACAAAGTCAACACAAAGAAGAAAACAACCCCATACTTAATAAGGTCAAATTACCTATTGGAGAGAGGCCCTGCACCTGTCAAACCCAAACCGCGAAAAGATATACCTCCAGACTATCAATCATATTACCTGGAAATTACAAATCCGTTATTTAGGCCCCGCCCCGCTCATTTTGATTTACCATTCTTTTCAATAATTCCGGCGCGCGTGCGCGGTTAATTTCTCAGTGATATCGAGACAAAATCCCATGCGAATTCTGGTAATTGAGGACGAAGTAAAAACTGCGGAATATGTGCGTCAAGGCCTTACAGAATGCGGTTATGTCGTCGATTGCGTGCATACCGGGTCAGATGGGCTATTCCTAGCCAAGCAACACGAATACGAGTTGATTATTCTTGATATCAATCTGCCAGAAATGGATGGGTGGCAGGTACTTGAGCTTTTGAGGCGTAAGAATTGCCCCTCACGCATCATGATGCTCACGGCGAGAAGTCGTTTGGCAGATAAGGTCCGGGGTCTGGAGAACGGTGCAGATGACTACCTGATCAAACCATTTGAGTTCCCAGAACTGCTAGCCCGGGTTCGCGCGTTAATGCGCAGGTCTGAACACCCTGCATCTGTGGAGATTATTCGTGTCGCTGACCTGGAGCTAGACCAGAGCCGTCACAGGGCCTTCAGGGACGGCCAGCGTATTGATCTGACGACGAAAGAGTTTGCACTTCTGCACTACCTAATGCGCAACACCGGCGTGGTGCTCAGCCGCACACAGATCATCTCACAGGTCTGGGACATGAACTTCGACTGCGATACAAACGTTGTAGAAGTGTCGATTCGAAGACTTAGAGCCAAGATCGATGACCCTTTCGAGACGAAGCTGATCCATACGCTTCGAGGTGTGGGCTATGTGCTTGAGAAGCGTTGATCGCCCGCTCCTTAGTCATGAAAATAGAGCCAGTGATCATGCATGTAAGTCGAGCCATACTGTTTTTGACCCTTAGCGCGCGTTTCCTCACTAAACGTATGAGGTGTGCTGGACAGGAGGTATAGCATAGATTATCAACAGGTAACGGAAGGCCAAGCTTATGCCAGAGCTGACGCACGCTCAGCTGACATTGTCTTCAACAGCCACCAGGCTTACCTCTGATACCGTGTGCCGGCGATGAGGTTAACCTCCCGACTACAGCACCAAGCAGGAAGCTCAGTCGCCGCTCAACGATGATGGCGGCCACCGGCTTTTCTGGCTCGTTGCGGGGCTGCTGACGGTCATTGCCTTCGTCATGGCCACCCTCTCTGTGCATCTTCTCACCTCGCTCAAGGAACTTGGCCTTCCAACGGTCACGGTGTTGGCCGTGGGGATGGTCATTGGGCCGGCCCAGGTGGTGGCCAGAGTATTGGAGTTCTCGCTTGCTCGGCATCTTCACCCAACCTGGTCGGCCCGTGCCGGCGTGTTGGTGAGCTTCATCGGCATCTGCTTATTCATTCCTGGCGTGCCTTCGCTGGCATTCCCTACAGCAGCGCTGTATCGCGCCGGCATCGGGATTCTCACTATTGCAAGAGGCATCTTGCCTCTGGTGCTGTTTGGCCCCAAGGGTATCGCGCACGCATGGGAGCATTGGCTCGCCCAATGCTCCTGGTGCAGGCCGCGGGGCCGTTTGCTATGGCCTTTGTGCTGAGTACTCAAGGCGCACCTGTGATGCACTTGCTCATGGCGGCGATGGTCGCTGTCGCGCTAGGTAGCAGTTTCAAACAGCCCCCTCAACCCAGTGCAACGTAGGCGAAGCTGGTGATTCTGCCCTCAAATGGGGGTACCCGCTAGATTTCACCCCTCGCTTTGCCTTTGACTCTGCCTGGGGGTATACCGCCTGGGGATAATCGGCCTGCTTTGTCTTTGCGGATTGCCCTGCCAATTGACAGGCCTACATAAGCCGCTTCCAATGCCCTCAACGTAGAACCATTCGCTCCGGCCGAAGCTGGCTGGTGGGCGTGAGCCAAGAGGCGTATCCTGCAAGTGCTTGCTCCGAGACTTGTTGGCCTACAGCCTCCCCTTGGAGACATCTGATAGCCCGCCGCCCAGGCGGGCTTCTTTGCTACCAGATCTGTAAACCAGCGCCTTTGGTTGGCTAGCCCAAGCTAGGCTCTGCCAGGGCACTTCCCCATCAGCGATCTACCCGTCGCCCCTAGGCACGACGGTTATCGACGTACCCAAATCCTTTATGAGGCGCGTGGAAAGCAGGCGGAGGTTAGGCGAGATTCGCTTACGCAGCCATTGCTTCGCAGGATTCTGCGCAGGTCATGCAGGCCTGTGCGCACTGCTGACAGTGGTCTGCCTGATGCTTACCGCACTCCTCTCCGCAGGCTCGGCAAATTTTGGCGCATAGGGCACAAAGTTTTTTGGCGAGCACGCTTTCTCGTGCCATCAAGGTAGCGGCAAGCTTGCACATATCTGCGCAATCCCTGTCCAGCTTGATGCAGTCAACCATCATTTTTACGTCCTGTTCTTGCAGGCAGGCTGACGCGCAGCCTTCACAGGCCAGCGCACAGCGCAGGCATTCCGAGATACATTCTTCAAAGCGACTGTTCATGGTCATATCTCCGGTATCGGGTGGATGTGATGCCAACGTACCGTCTCATGACGGTATGTAGCGTTCGACCTGACGGGGTCCTGAAGATTGATTACATTTGTGTAAGCTTGTCCGAATTATCTCGTGTGAAGGCCTGCCCGATCATTTAAGGCTGGATAATCACTGTTTCTGGACGCTCACGATTCTCGCGGTGCTTCCTTCCATACGGAACCCAAATTTCACCTTGTCTCCTACGTTCAAGCCCTTCAAATGCGCAGGCTCAGCTTGGAATCCCATGGTCATCGCCGGCCATTTGAGCTCTGCTACCGGGCCGTGCGCCAAGGTGATTTTCCCGCTTTGAGGATCCAGCGCCTTTATTGTCCCCTCAGCATGCGCAGTGGGTGCCGCCTGGCTGCCTTGGCCACCCTCGGCGGAAGCTGGCATTTTCTTCATGTCCATACCGTTCATGTCCTGGGCTTGCACGCTGGCGGCGAAAGCTGTGACCAGGCCTGCGATAACAATTAGCTTTTTCATTGGATTTTTCCTGAGAGGTTGGGGGTAGTTACAGCAAGTTCGCGGCGACGGATCAGCCAGTACGCCGCAGGGATTACAAAAAGGGAAAGCAAGGGGGCGGTGAGCATGCCGCCCACCATGGGCACCGCGATGCGGCTCATGACCTCGCTGCCGGTACCGCTGCTCCAGAGGATGGGCAGCAGGCCTGCAACGATGACCGCCACAGTCATTGCCTTGGGCCTGATGCGTTGCACC
Organism: Pseudomonas sp. UBA5568; assembly: GCF_002425525.1. NCBI lineage: Bacteria > Pseudomonadati > Pseudomonadota > Gammaproteobacteria > Pseudomonadales > Pseudomonadaceae > Pseudomonas > Pseudomonas sp. UBA5568. The sequence goes on from NZ_DIMK01000028.1 coordinate 66,128, forward strand.
GCGCCCTCACGGATTGCGTCGAGCAGCGCTTCTCGTGTGGTTTCGCCGTTGGCCTGACGCTCAGCCCAAGCGTTATTCAGGTAGATGAGCATGATCACTCCGAACTCCGCCGCTACGCCTGCCAGGGCAATGAAGCCAACGCCTGTGGCCACCGACAGGTTGTAGCCCAGCAGGTACAGCAGCCAAACGCCTCCGGTTAGCGCGAACGGTAACGTGCCCATGATGAGCAGCGCCTCACCGAGGCGGCCAAAAGTCAGATAGAGCAGCACGAAGATGATGGCCAGCGTCGCCGGCACCACCCAGGCCAGACGGGCGTTCGCCCGCTCCAGGTATTCGAACTGCCCGGAGTAGCTCAAGCTCATGCCTGGATCGAGCTTTACCTCGCTGTCGATCGCCTGACGTAGGTCTGCGACAACAGACGAAAGGTCCCGGCCGCGCACATCGATGTACACCCAGCCCGAGGGGCGAGCATTCTCGCTCTTCAACATTGGCGGGCCATCAGCAATACGTATGCGGGCCACGCTGCCGAGCGTCAGCTGGCCACCCTGCGAGGTGTAGATCGGCAGTTGACGCAGCGCTTCCACCGAATCACGCCATTCGCGTGGATAGCGTAAGCTGATGGGATAACGAGCCAAGCCTTCAACCGTTTCCCCAATGGTTTCGCCACCAATGGCGCCGGCCACGATGGCCTGTACGTCGGTAATGTTCAGACCGTAACGGGCTGCGGCATGGCGGTCGATATCCAGATCAATGTAGCGACCGCCAGTCAAACGCTCCGCCAGCGCCGAAGCCACTCCAGGCACCTTCTTCGCTGCCCGCTCCACAGCGAGCGTAGCCCGGTCTATCTGGTCCAAGTCGCTTCCGGCAACCTTTACGCCGATTGGGCTCTTGATGCCGGTGGCCAGCATATCGATGCGGTTGCGGATTGGCGGGATCCAGATGTTGGTCAGCCCAGGCACACGCACAGTGCGATCAAGCTCCTCGATGAGCCTCTCCGTGGTCATTCCAGGACGCCACTCACTCTTGGGCTTGAGCCGAACGGTGGTCTCGAACATTTCCAGCGGTGCCGGGTCGGTAGCTGACTCGGCGCGGCCAGCTTTACCAAAGACACTGGCCACTTCGGGAACGGTTCGAATCAGACGATCCGTTCGCTGCAACAGCTCTGAAGCTTTCTGTGCCGAGAGTCCAGGCAAGGCTGAAGGCATGTAGAGCAGATCACCTTCATCGAGCGGAGGAAGGAACTCGCCCCCAAGATGATTCAAGGGCCACAGACTGCTGAGCAGGATGAGCAATGCTCCAGCGAGGGTAACCAGAGGCCGGCGCAGGACGACCTCCAATGCTGGACGGTACAGCCGGATGAGGCCCCGGTTGAGCGGGTTGCGCTGTTCCGCAGGTAGTGGCCCTCTAATCCAGTACCCCATCAGCACCGGTATCAGGGTCACCGATAGCGCAGCCGCCGCTGCCATCGCGTAGGTCTTGGTAAAGGCCAGGGGTGCAAAGAGGCGACCCTCCTGAGCTTGCAGCGTGAACACCGGGATGAACGATAGCGTGATGATCATCAGACTGAAGAACAGTGCCGGTCCTACCTCGACGGCCGCCTCCGTCATTACCTTCCAATGCGCTTCGCCTCGCAACGGCTGACCAGGATGTCGAGCATGCCAAGCCTCAACGCGTTTGTGGGCGTTCTCGATCATGACCACGGCAGCGTCCACCATTGCACCGATGGCAATAGCGATTCCGCCAAGGGACATGATGTTGGCGTTAATGCCCTGATGACGCATCACGATCAGCGCAATCAGGATTCCGACGGGCAGCGCCACGATGGCCACCAACGACGAGCGCAGGTGCCAGAGAAACGCTGCGCATACCAACGCCACTACCACGAATTCCTCGATCAGCTTGTGACTGAGGTTCCCCACGGCACGGTCGATCAACTGGCTACGGTCGTAGACGGTGACAAGCTCCACCCCGGCTGGCAGGCCTTTCTTCAGGGTTTCGAGCTTGGCCTTGACGTGGGCAATGGCCTCACGAGCATTCTTGCCGCTGCGCAGGATTACCACACCTCCCACGGCTTCGCCGAGGCCGTCCAGTTCGCCTATGCCTCTGCGGGCTGCCGGACCTATCTGCACCGTAGCGACGTCGCCTACTGTCACCGGCACGCCCTTGGTAGCCAGTCGCAGCGGTATCGCCCTGAAATCATCCAGTGATCGCAGATAGCCGGCCGCACGTACCATGAATTCCGCTTCGCCCTGCTCCAGTACACCGCCACCGGTCTCCTGGTTGGCCTTGCCTATAGCCTCCACCACCTCAGCCTGGGTGATACCGAGGCTGGCTATGCGCAGCGGATCGAGCACGACCTGATACTGCTTGACCATACCGCCGATGGTGGCCACCTCAGCGACATCCGGTAGCGTCTTGAGCTCATAGCGCAGGAACCAGTCCTGAAGGCTGCGCAGTTGCGACAGGTCATGGCCGCCGTTGCGATCGACCAACGCATACTGATAAATCCAGCCCACCCCGGTGGCGTCAGGACCCAGTACCGGCTTGGCTGCCGCAGGTAATCGCGATTGCGCCTGGCTCAGGTACTCAAGCACCCGTGAGCGCGCCCAATACAGATCGGTGCCGTCCTCGAACAGCACATAGACGAAGCTGTCACCGAAGGCGGAGAAGCCGCGAACCGTTTTGGCCCCCGGAACCGAGAGCATGGTAGTGGTCAGCGGATAGGTCACCTGATTCTCAACGATCTGGGGAGCCTGGCCTGGGTAGGACGTGCGGATGATCACCTGCACGTCCGACAGGTCGGGCAAGGCGTCGATTGGCAGGCTACGCACCGAGACGAAGCCCCATGCCACCAGAAACAGCGTGGCGAGGAGCACCAGCACACGGTTGCCTACCGACCAGCGGATCAGTTTGGCAATCATGGTTGGCCCTCCACCACGTTGATCTGCTCAACTACCATGCCCTCGTCGCGTTCGCGTATGCCAAAGCGAATCTGCACACCGACCTTGAGGCCATTAAGGAGAGACTGATTAGCCACAGGAAAGGTCATGGTCATCCCTGGCATGCCCAGGGTGATGAAAGGACCGTGGGCAACGGTGAGCTGGGTGCCGTCTATCTGCACGACACGGCCATCCGCTTCATGCAGGGCTGGCCCCGCATTAGGCTGACTATCCTGCGCCGTCGCCGCCTCGATGCCTTTCAAATTAGCGTCGGAGTCCAACAGGAATTGCCCGGACGCGACGATGCGCTGTCCTGCCTGAAGGCCCTGCAACACCGCAACTTTCCCTCTGCTCTCCTGGCCCAACACGACTTCCACCGGCCGGAAGCGACCACCGTCCTCAGCCAGCATCAACAGGTCTCGCTTGCCGGTGCGGATGACCGCCTCGGCAGGCACCAAGAGGCTTTGCTCGGAAGACTCGCCGGGATGGAGAGCCACTTGAGCGGTCATCCCAGGACGAAGCCGTCCATCCGGGTTGGGCAACTCGATACGCAGGCGCAACGTGCGGCTCTGCAAATCGGCATCGGCCAATAGCGCGGTCAACTTGCCCGGTACGGGATCGCCCGGGAACGCTGGCAATCGCGCCTGCACAGGCTGGCCTTCGCGAAGGCCCTGAGCCTGGGCTTCCGGCACAGCCGCTTCCAGCCAGACGTTGGCCACTCCATTGATCCTCGCCAAGGTAGCACCCGGCATCAGGGTCATTCCGGGTCGCAAATCGAGAACCTGGATGACTCCGGCCGTGGGTGCGGAGAGTGTGACCGAGAGCTGCACCTTCCCAGTGCTCGCGACCCGGTTGATCAGGTCGGCCGGCATGCCGGCGAGCACAAGCCGCTGTCGTGCCGCCGCCGTCAGCTGCGCGTCGCCGGAATGCCGCAGCGCCAGGTATTCCTCCTGCAAACCAGCCCACTCCGGGGTTAGCACATCGGCTAGAGGAGCCCCTTTGGCAACGATGTCGCCCGTCGCTCGACCATAGACGCGCTCGACGTAGCCGCCAGTCCGGGCCTGCAATACGCTGAAGTCGCGTTCGTCGAACGTTAGAACGCCGCTCACACTCAGGGTCCGTTCTAGCCGGCCAGCCGTCACCGTCGCCAATCGAATCCCAAGGTTTTGCTGGAGCCCAGCCGAGACCTGAACCGCAGGCTGCTCCTCGCCAGCCGTGTCATCCGAATACTTGGGCACGAGCGGCATGTCCATGAACGGCGATTTTCCGGGCGCCGGGAAGTGCTGCTGGGGATACATCGGGTCATACCAGTACAGCGCTTTTTTTTCCTCACCTACTGGCTGGGATGGGGAATACGCACCTCTTCCACCTAGCCAGAAGCCCGCGCCTATCCCAATAGCAAGGGCAGCAGCCACGAGCAAACCAATCGACCTATTCCTCATGCCCGCACCTCTCCATAAACGAAATGCAGACGCGCTGCTGTTGCCGCCAACTGTCCTTGCAGGTCCACATCCTGTAGCAGCGCTTCCACACGCTGCCGGCGTGCCCACAGCACTTCACTCAACGGCGAATTACCGGCGCGGTAGTCCGCCAGAGCGAGGCGTACCCGGTCCTCGGCCAGGGGCAAAAGTGTTTCGCGACTGCGCCGTACAGCCCGTTGCAAGCGTTGGTACTCGGCAAGGTCTGTTTCAAGCTGAGCTTGATGCTCGCGCAGGGCAGCGTCCTGCTCATTTTCCAATTGGCGAACTTGTGCGCGTCGTGCCGCAATCATTGGGTCTTGCCGGGAGCTGGTGAACAACGGCAACTGGAAGCTGACTTGCAGGCTGACCATGTTGCTGAAGTCCGGGCCACGGCGCTGATAATCCACCCCCCAGGACCAATCCGATTTCTTCTCCGCCTGAGCCTGATGCACCTGGGCTTGAGCCTCGCGTGTCATGGCGTGGTAGGTATTGAGCTCCGGATGGGCATGGACGGAGTGCAGGTATTCAGCTGCGTCTACAGGCCAGACAGGGAACGTCGGCGCGCCTACTTCGGCGTCCTGCCCAATCCAGCGCTTCAGCGCGGCTCGCGCCTGAGCTGATTGACTCAACAGAACGTCTTTCTGCTCGTCCAGCTGCGCGGCTTCTTGCTTGGGAGCCAGCGTATCGGCGGTGGAGCCTGCACCACCGGCCAGGCGGGCCCGCACCGTGGAAGCCAGCAGCTGGTTTTCTTTGTAGAAGGCGTCGAACTGTTCAAGCTTTCGCTGCACGGTGTATGCAGCCACCCAAGCCTGTGCGGTTGCCGCCCGAACTTTCAGCCGTTCGAACAGCGCCTCGGCATCGGCTCGCTCGACCGTAGCCTGCGCTGTCTCTATGCGAGCTTTGCGTTTGTCCCGGTTCGGTACTTCTTGGGACAGGCCAACCACCTGCATGGTCATGAAGTCTCTGTTCATGCTCCAGCGGTCGGTGCCTTCAATCGGCAGGTTCTGTACCCCAAGATTCAGGCGCGGATCGGGAAGTTCGCCCGCTGGAATGACTGCGCTGCGCGCAGCTGATGCCTGCTCCTGGCGGGCCTGTAGAGAGGGAGCGTTGCGTTCAGCCAGTTGCAGCGCATCATCCAGCGACAGCGTTGCAGCCTGTGCCGAGACAGCCGGCAGCAGTATGGAAAAGACGGCCGTGGTTATCCGTCCCTGAAAACGTTGGGGAGTCATGAAAATGATTCCTCGAAAGATCAGCGCCCAGGCGCATGCGATCGCCCCGCTGCTAGGCGGAACGACGATGTGAAATTAAGAGGGAATCAGACGCGGGGAGGCCGCCATGGATCGGGGGGAGAGCCTGTCGCTATGCCTACCGCGTAGGTATCGGCAGGTCGTGGCTTAGCAAAGGTCAGCCCAGGCGTCAGGAAGCTGAGCTGCACGGTACTGGCAGTCCTGCACTCCTGGCCGACCTTGCAGGATTTGGCGTGATCGCCGGCCTTGCCCAGGTCTTGGTCCTGGCAGCAGTCATGATCCATACCCGCCATCATTTCCATGCCCATGGTCTGCATTGGGCAAGGTTCAGTCGCCGAATCGATGCCCGCCATCCCGTTAAGCGGAAGCGCCACGATAAGCATCAGGATGGTGAGCAGTCGAATGAACCGATTCATGATGGGCGAGTATAGGTTACCGGGATGAGTTCAGCATTAAGGGGTTGGGGCTGCACTAACCAACCGCTTGGAGGCTGGGAGACTGATGAAGAAGGTTGTGACACCCTCCGCTGAAGTACACCAGATTCGTCCGCTGTGAGCCTCGATGATAGAGCGGGTTATGGACAAACCCAGGCCTGCATTGCTTGGGCCGCCTTCGCGCCTGGCTGGATCGGCTCGATAGAATCGGTCGAAGATCTTGCCAATGTGCTGGGGATCGATGGTTACCCCGCTGTTACGCACGGAAAGCGTCACCCTTTCAGGCGTCTGCTCGATCTGCACTGATATCTCGTTGCCTTCCGGGGTGTAGCGCAACGCGTTGGATAGGAGGTTGGAAAGCGCCCGGTCAATCATCAGGCGATCGCCACGAACCTTACCCTGCCCGTGCAGGGTCAGCTGGGTGCCTTGATCCTCAGCCAGGAACTGGTAGTACTCGAACAGCTTGGATACGAGTTCAGAGAGCTCCACATCGATCTGCTCGGGCACGATCAGACCGTTATCAGCCTTGGCGAGGAACAGCATGTCGTCGATCATGCGCGACATGCGCTTGAGGTCTTCCAGGTTCGAATAGAGGTTTTCCTCATAGGCATCCAAGTCACGCTTCTTGGTGAGCACCACTTCGGTATGGGTCAGAAGGTTGCTGACTGGCGTTCTCAACTCGTGAGCGATATCGGCAGAGAAGTTGGACAACCGAACGAATGCATCTTCCAATCGTCCCAGCATCCCGTTGAAAGACAGGATGAGCTCCTGAAGCTCTAGCGGCACGGGCTCCAGGGGAATGCGCTCGCGGAGCGATCGTGCCGACATCCCGGTGGCCACTTTGGTGATTTGTCCAACAGGCCGAAGCCCACTCTTGGCCACGACCCAGCCCAAGCCTGCGCTCACAATCGCGCTGATCACCAGGCCAATTCCGAACCACCATTGCAGGGTGACAAAGAAATGCGCGTGAGTGGTGACATCGAGCATCAGCACGGCCGTCACCGGTTCCGGCTCGCCTGCAATGGTCAGCTGGGCGGTAATGCCGCGAAAGTTCTGCGATTCATCCTGCCATTCCCAGACCGCACCCCGGTGCGCCTGCTCGAATCGCTGAGGAATTTGGGAGGCTTTGGGGTCTGAAAAAAGGACCGTACCGTCAGCCTTGGTGATTTTCGCCGACAAATCCTGATGTGCGCCGAGCAATGCCCGCAGCTGCTGCTCCTGATCGTGGAGCCCGCCTCGCGCTGCTGAGATGGACAGGATATGACGCGTTGACTCCAGCTTTTCGGAAAGCGCCTGCTCATCCAGCATCCGGAAATGGTGCTGACTGAGCCCGTAGAAAGCCACGCCGGCAACCACCAGGACAGCAGTCACCGCGAACATGAACATCAGGGTCAGTCGCTTGACGAGCGATGATTGCGGGCGCATCACTCGGGCACATCCATCATGTAGCCCATGCCTCGGGCGGTATGGATGAGCTTTGGCGCAAAGTCGTCATCTATTTTGGCCCGCAATCGGCGAATCGCTACCTCGATCACGTTGGTGTCACTGTCGAAATTCATGTCCCAGACCTGGGAAGCGATCAGCGACTTGGGGAGCACCTCGCCGCGTCGGCGCATGAGCAGCTCCAACAGGCAAAACTCCTTGGCAGTAAGGTCAATCCGCTTGCCGTTTCGCGTAGCTCGACGCTTGAGCAGGTCTACCTCAAGGTCTGCCATCTTCATGGTGGTTTGAGCAGAACCACCATTGCCTCTGCGCAGCAACGTGCGAACCCGAGCCAGTAGCTCCGAGAACGCAAAGGGCTTCACCAGGTAATCATCAGCGCCCAGTTCCAAACCTTTCACGCGGTCGTCTACGCCGTCTCGGGCCGTCAAGAAAAGGACTGGCACATCCTGACCCGCCGCACGGATCTTGCGCAGGACCTCCCAGCCATCGAGCCCCGGCATCATCACGTCGAGGATCAGCAAGTCATACGCTTCGCTCTGTGCCTGTTGCAGGGCGTCAGTGCCTGTCATCACCCGGTCAACGGTGAAGCCGGCTTCTGTCAGGCCTTGCTGGAGGTAGACACCGGTTTTCGGCTCATCTTCGGCTACGAGTAATTTCATCTGCTCTCATCCACGCGGGGTGCATCTCCAGTTTGCAGGAAAAAAGACGCCCAACCAGAAGCTGACGGAAAAGTAATGTCGAGATCAGTTTTCTGACAGCACCGCGAAGCTAACTTGACCCTGTACCTGACGCCATGAGGCGCAGAACCCACTGAGGATCTCCAGATGAACATGGTCAAAGCAATTGTGATGGTCGTCACCTTTGGCGCGGCAGGCCTCGCCCTGGCAGAGGGCGGCGCGGACCGGACCTTTGCGCGGATGGAAGCGGCTCGCCAAAGCTCCATGCAGGCCTACCAGGTTGCGCAGCAGAAGAAAGAGCAGACGCCGGTCGCCGCCCAGTCCAGCAAGCACGCTGGCCACGAGAGCTGCTGATCCGAGCTTACAGAAATGTAATCACCCCGGAATCTGAACTATGGCAGTTTCAGACTACGGCCTCTCATCAGCCTCGCGCAGTGGCGCAAGTCTAAGAGACTGGTGAGAGCTCCAATGAACCCAACGGCTGCGCCATCGAGCAGCCTGGATATCAGCGATCTACCTGACTGGACGCAACGGCATGCAAAGCAAAACCACGAGACGATCATTCGTCAAAGGCCTGGCCGCTACCGGACTTCTGGGTGGGCTGGGCATGTGGCGCGCGCCGGTCTGGGCCGTGACCAGCCCTGGCCAACCGAACGTGCTCACCGGCACGGACTTCGACCTGTATATCGGTGAACTGCCCGTCAACATCACGGGTGCAGCTCGTACGGCCATGGCCATCAACGGCTCCGTGCCAGGGCCGATCCTGCGATGGCGCGAAGGCGACACCGTGACGCTGCGCGTACGCAACCGGCTGAAACAAGACACCTCCATTCACTGGCACGGCATCATCCTGCCCGCCAACATGGACGGTGTGCCGGGCTTGAGCTTCCACGGCATCGCTCCCGATGGCATGTACGAATACAAGTTCAAGGTCCACCAGAACGGCACCTACTGGTATCACAGCCACTCAGGCTTCCAGGAACAGTCCGGGGTCTATGGGGCGTTGGTGATCGATGCCAAGGATCCAGAGCCGTTTGTGTACGACCGTGATTACGTCGTCATGCTCAGCGATTGGACAGATGAAGACCCGGCGCGGGTGCTCTCCAAACTCAAGAAGCAATCTGACTACTACAACTTCCACAAGCGTACGGTCAGCGACTTCGTTGACGATGTGAGCGAGAAAGGCTGGTCGGCCGCTGTAGCGGATCGGAAGATGTGGGCTGAAATGAAGATGAGCCCCACCGACCTCGCTGATGTGAGCGGGTATACCTACACCTACCTCATGAACGGCCAGGCTCCGAACGGCAACTGGACGGGTATCTTCAAGCCCGGCGAGAAGATCCGCCTGCGCTTTATCAACGGCTCGGCCATGACCTATTTCGATGTCCGCATTCCTGGGCTCAAGATGACGGTTGTGGCTGCTGACGGCCAGTACGTCAAACCCGTATCGGTCGATGAGTTCCGGATTGCCGTTGCCGAAACCTACGATGTCATCGTCGAACCTGAAAACGAGCAGGCCTATACGATCTTCGCGCAATCCATGGACCGTACCGGGTACTCCCGAGGCACCCTGGCGGTTCGTGAAGGCTTGCAAGCGCCCGTACCGGAGGTAGATCCGCGCCCGATCATCGCCATGAGCGATATGGGCATGGACCACGGCAGCATGGGCGGAATGGATCACGGCAGCATGGCTGGCATGGACCAAGGCAACATGGCCGGCATGGACCACAGCAAGATGGCTGGGATGGACCATGGCAGCATGGCCGGCATGGACCACAGCAAGATGGCTGGAATGGACCATAGCAACATGGCCGGCATGGATCACAGCACGATGGCTGGGATGAGTCATGAGGGCATGGCCGGCATGAGCGGTGCAATGCAGAGCCATCCGGCTTCCGAGACCAACAACCCGTTGGTCGATATGCAGACCATGTCGCCGACCCCGAAACTGAACGATCCGGGAATTGGCCTGCGCAACAACGGGCGCCGAGTGCTGACCTACGCCGATTTGCGGAGCACCTTCATCGATCCCGATGGTCGAGAGCCTGGACGCACAATCGAACTGCACCTTACCGGCCACATGGAGAAGTTCGCGTGGTCGTTCGACGGTATCAAATTCTCCGACGCTGAACCGCTGCGGTTGAAATATGGCGAGCGTCTTCGCATCACCTTGGTCAACGACACTATGATGACTCACCCCATCCATCTCCACGGTATGTGGAGTGATCTGGAGGACGAGAACGGCAACTTCATGGTTCGCAAGCACACCATCGACATGCCACCTGGCTCAAAACGAAGCTATCGCGTCACCGCAGATGCCTTGGGACGTTGGGCCTATCACTGTCACCTACTGTTCCACATGGAAATGGGCATGTTCCGAGAAGTCCGTGTGGACGAATGAACTGGAGATTTGAGATGAGCAAACCAATGAAACGAAGCGCCTTTTTCCTCTCCGCTGCGGTGGTCGGCATGTTGGCTGTTTATGCCCCGTCGTCGTGGTCTAGCGACAACCATGATCAGCATTCCCAGAAATCCACCGAGGCCGGTAAAGCCAAAGGCTCGCAGGACAAGCAGGGCCAGGGGATGAACCATGAAGGCATGGACCATGGGTCCATGGAAGGTATGGACCACGACAAAATGATGGAATCGCATGGCAGCGACAAAGCTAAGGCAGGGAAAGATGGTCAATAGCCTTGGGCGGCCTTCGCTGCTGGCCCTGACTGTTTCAATCGGCATGCTGGGCGTAACGCCCAGCTTCGCCGCTGAAGAAATGGATCACTCGGGCATGGATCATTCGAAAATGGGGCACGGTTCCATGCAAATGGAAGCTGCTCCGTCCGAATCGATGCCGGCGATGGATCACAGCAAGATGGGGATGAGCAAACAGCAGAAACAGCCTGCCCCTGTTGATCACAGCCAGATGGGGCATGCTCAAAGCCAGAGCAAATCCAGCCCGGTGGACCATAGCAAGATGGACCACAGCAAAATGGGCCATGGAAACATGAAGGGCATGGATCACGGTTCAATGAAGGGCATGGACCATTCCCAGATGAATCATGGTTCAGCGACTTCTCCGACCACAACGAGCCGCACGCCGATTCCAGTGCTCACTGATGCCGACCGCGAGGCAGCCTTTCCGCCTTTGGGTGGCCACCAGGTGCACGACAGCGGAATCAACAGCTTCTTCCTGTTGGACCAGCTCGAATACCAGAACGCCGATGAGGGCAGCACCCTGGCTTGGGATGCATCTGGCTGGGTAGGTGGCGACATCAATCGACTCTGGGTTCGCTCGGAAGGCGAGCGCACCAACGGGGTAACCGAAGACGCTGAGCTGCAACTGCTATACGGGCGCTCGGTCAGTCCTTGGTGGGACGTGGTCGCCGGGGTCCGTCAGGATTTCAAACCGGAATCACCGCAGACCTGGGCAGCCTTTGGTATTCAGGGCATGGCCTTGTATGACTTCGAGGCCGAAGCTACGGCGTTCATTGGCGAAAACGGCCAGACTGCTGCGCGTCTTGAAGGCGAATACGACATCCTGCTGACCAATCGCTTGATTTTGCAGCCCACGGCTGAGGCGAACTTCTATGGCAAGAACGATCCTGAGCGGGGTGTTGGCTCGGGTCTGGCCAATACCGAAGTCGGGCTGCGTCTACGGTATGAAATCGTCCGCCAGTTTGCCCCGTACATAGGCGTTACCTGGAGCCGCTCCTACGGCAACACCGCTGACTTCATCCGAGACGAGGGTGGAGATGTTAATGAGGCACGCTTCGTTGCCGGTATCAGGATGTGGTTCTGAGAATTCCAACATGAAAAGAACAATTACAACGCTGCTTGTGGCCGGTGCTGTCGGAAGTGCTGCGGTATTGGGCACCGCGTATTTCGGCTTGGTGAATGTCGGCGCCGATGATCCTCACTTCCCGGCTGTCCATTCGTTTCTCGCCATGGCTCGCGACAGGTCGATTGAGGTTCGAGCGCGAGACATTGAAGTGCCTGACCTGAAGGACGCTGCGTTGATCAAGGCAGGCGCAGGCAACTACAACGCCATGTGCATTGGGTGCCACCTCGCCCCTGGCGTTGGGAAGACAGAACTTAGCCAAGCGCTATACCCGTCGCCACCTGACCTCACCAAGGTGGGTGTCGGAGGCGATCCGGCTGCCGCATTCTGGACGATCAAGCACGGTATCAAAGCCACCGGCATGCCCGCTTGGGGCAAGAGCATGGGTGATGAGTACATCTGGGGAATCGTCGCGTTCCTGGATCAACTTCCCCAAATGAATCCCGAGCAGTACATGGCTTTGGTGGCCACGAGCGGTGGCCACCAGCACGGCGGCGGTGAAAGCGATATGCATAACCATGAGGGCCAGCACGGCGGGAGCGGTCATGCCGAGCATGGCGATCACGACGAAGCGGCAGACGACGATCATGCCCAGGCAGCTCACGACCATGGAGCTGCACCCGCAGGCGCCGCCCAAGCCGCAGATCATCACGGCGACCACAATGCGGCCGAAGCCCATTCGGACGCCCACCCGAAACCGTCGACAAAGACGCATGTTCACAAAGACGGTAAGGAGCACACTCATGCCAACTAACCGGATACTCGTTCGTCTAGCCGCTATCGCTGGGCTGCTGGTCACCTCGGCGACCTACGCTGCCGAGCCTTTGTCCATCGACGTTCACCGAGACGCGAACTGCGGTTGCTGCAAGAAATGGATCACGTACCTGGAAGCCAATGGTTTCAAAGTGACCGACCATGTTGAGACGGACATGAGGGCAGTGAAACAGAAGCTGGGCGTAGCGCCACGGTTAGCGTCCTGCCACACAGCCGTGATTGACGGAAAGTTTGTTGAAGGTCACGTGCCAGCTGAGCAGATTCGAGAACTCAAGGAGCGGAACGATCTGGAAGGGATCGCCGTGCCAGGAATGCCAGCTGGATCCCCAGGCATGGAGGTTGATGGCGTAAGCCATGCTTACCAAGTCATTGGGTTAACCAAAAGCGGCGAGGACCTAGTAGTCGCCAGCTATCCAGCCAAATAACGCACCGACCACAAGGACGGCAGTAGGCTGACTGCCGTCCCATATTTCCCCGCTCGAAAGCGTCATCAGCTCAACACGACGGCACAGAGGGCCTGCAAAGCGTACCTAATCAGATTCACGGCGCTCGCGGACTGGCTTGAGTACGATATCGCCGTTGATAAGCTCGATGGAGAGCCTGTCGCCCGTCGTGATCCCTAGCTCGCGCAGAATGTCGTCGGGTAATTCCACAATCACATCGCCGGAGCCGTCGCCGGGATCAAGGCACTTAACCGTGGTGCGCGCTGATTCAGTCATTGGTCTCTCCTGCCTGAGCTACCAATCCTCATCGTACTCCACCAGTCATGAAAGCCGGTAACCAGGCGATCGCCGGAATTGACGCTTCAACCCGGCTTTTTATCAGTGTAACTCCTGCCCGCTTGATCAGTGCTCAGTTCTGGCCCCGGCAACCGATACCAGCGGTCCGGTACTCAAGGATTTTCAGGTCTCCATTGGAATCCTCGTAGTTCATCTGTGCTGGCATCACGTCACAGCTCGCCTTGGTCGATGTCATGCTGATTACCCTCGCCACGTCGAGCCGCATCCCGTAGCGATAATGGATCACCTCCGGTGGCTTCTTATCATTGGCGGCTGCATAAGCTCGCATAGCTTGCTCATTGGCCTGAATCATCTTCCCGTATAGACGGTCGGATCCTCCTTCGGCGATCGCGGCTGAGGAGGCCACAATGGCCAGGATGGCGGTGATGTTTCTAACGACTTTCATTTCAATCACTCCAAGAGACATGATTGAAGCTTAAGACTCTGCAGCTGTCATACACGTGAGCCGTGGATTACATCTGAGTAAGCTCGAGGAGAGCGAGATGCTGCATTGCAAGATGGTTTTTCACTAGGGTTGTCCAGCCTAGACTGCGAGCCGGCGGCGACTGAAAGCAGGGGAAAGCGGTATTGTTACTTAGTTTTTTAGCAAAACGTGGACCCGAAAAAACCAGCGCCGACGCCTCTGTTACCTTGTTATTTTCGCAAATTTCCGTCGACAGATTCGTCTCAGGTCAGCAAAAGGCAGTGGGTTTTGTTACTAGCTTATTTAGGAAACAACACCGGCATACTGTCCTGCTCCTGAGCAGGGCTAGCCGTGAAACATGGCAGGTGATCATCGGATCAACCCGCAGCTAAGACCCCCGTATCACGGGGGTTTTTTTATCGATGATTTTTATACGGTTGTGCTTCAGGGTTGGATGCGGCTGAACCCTTCACCTAACAACCCCTAAGGCCTATCTCGAATCTGGGTGCGTTGAACATTGGGCGGTTGGAATTGAGTTGATATATCATAACGTTTAATTAGTTATGATATAACGTGTTAATAGCTCTGCATGATTTTCCCGAGCTTTGCGCACCTGATCCCACCCCTGTCTACTCACCTAGGAGCACCCATGCGAGTCACCCCGGCCTCCCTTGCCATGTTCACGGTAATGGTTACCCCTGAACTGTTCGCCGACCAAACAGGCAGCTCCACGATCACCCTTGGCGCCGTGAACATTACGCAGGACGCTAAGGTGGCCCTGAGCACCGAGAACGTGCTCACGTCGGTCGATGTGCTCGGCGGTGATCAGGTAGAGGACAAGAACGTCATGAACAGCTGGCAACTGCTGGGCCAGATGCCGGGCATTCAGCTCACCGAAACAGGGCAGGGGGCCGAATCGGGCAAGGTTACGTTCCGCGCTTTCAACGGCGAAGGGTACATCAACGGTATCAAGACATTGATCGATGGCATCCCGAGCAACGTCAACAGCGGTAACCAGCGCTTCATCGACATGATCTTTCCCCTGGACATCGACTACATCGAAGTGGTCCGGGGCACGAACGACCCTCGTTACGGGTTGCACAACATTGCGGGCAACATCAATTTCGCCACGCGCCAAGGCGGCAACTATGTCGATAGCCGGCTGACCTATGGCAGCTTCGACACCCGTGAAGTGCAGTTGGCGGTCGGGCACGAGGAGGGGAATTTTGCCCAGAACTACATCCTTGCCAAGCAGGACAGCAATGGCTACCGCGATCACAGCAACTCGAACAAATACGCACTGGGGGGTAAGTGGTTCGTCAGCAACGACGAGCAGAATTTCCGCATTGGGCTGATCGCGCGCTTGTACCATCACCAGGCCCAGGAGTCCGGGTTTCTCACCCGTGACCAGATGCACGCCAGCCGTACACAATCACCGGCCAAGAACGCTAATGACGGTGATGACCGCGACATGAAGCACCTCAGCCTGCACGCGGATTGGCAGCTCAATGATGACTTGAGCCTTAGCAGCAAGCTGTATTACAACGGCTACAACGATGATCGCACCGTTACCTTCACGGACTATCGCCCAGGTAATGCGCCCCGTCAGCGTCGGCAATGGGACGAACAGCAGACGGGCATCCTCAATAACCTGACATGGCGCGTTAACGAGCACCTCACCCTCGATGGCGGCGTCAACTACGAAGAGCAGGACAATACCTACCGTCGCCAGCGCTATAGCTTCAGCGTTCCGACCCACTTCGATACCGTACCGGCCCGCGTGCAGAATGACGATCGCTATACCCTGCGCAACACCGGTGCCTATGTTCAGGCCGTTATCCAGCCCATCGAGTCACTGAAGATCATCCCGGCCATGCGGGTGGACCAGTTCACCGGTAGTACGCAGCTCTTGGGTGGCGTCAAAGGCTCGCTGCAAGACTACGGCTGGATCCGACAGCCCAAGCTGAGCGTGATCTATAGCGTTACCCCCGATATCGACGTTTACGCCAATTGGGGGCGTACCTTCCAGATACTCACCGGCTCGACCGAGCCCGCCTACTTGACCCCTGGGCAGCCTTCATACGACCCGTCGATCAACACAGGCAAAGAGGTCGGTATCAAGTTCAGACCGTTCGAGGGCGCCCAAGCGCGAGTGGCGATCTGGCAGCAGGATGCTACCGATGAAGTGGCAAACATGCCCAGCACCGGCACCACGGTCGGGTTGGGTGAAACGCGCCGTCGCGGCGTGGATTTGCAGATCAATGCTCAACTGGATGATCAGTGGACTGTCTATGCCTCCCACGCCATCCAGGAAGCAAAGGTGGTCAAAGCGTTTTCTGCCGCAGGGCAATCACTCTCGGGTAAGGAAGTGTTCTCCACGCCTCGGTACGTGAGCACCGTGGGCGTCGATTATCGTTATAACGATGACTGGAAGTTCGGTCTGCAGGGCAGGGCGCAAGGGAGCTACTACATCGACGAGCTCAATGAGCAAGGCAAATACGGTGGGTTTGTCGTTGCGGACGCCAGCGTCAGCTACCGCATCACGTCCGCTGCCAGCGTCGATGTGCAGGTCAAGAACCTGCTGGACCGCAAATACGAATACGTCTGGTACGACAACTTCTTCTGGGGCGGTGACGACCAGGCGATGTTTTCGCCAGCACCTGGTCGGTCGGCATTCGTTTCCCTGAATCTGAAGCTGTAGACCTCGGCTTAAACTTTCGTTTTACAGACAGCTCCTACAGATGGTCTACGCTGAACCGGTGGCTTTCGAAATGTCTTGGGTCTTGCCCCGTACATGGGAAGGAAGGGTTACATGCTTGCTCAGCTTCCGCCGGCTTTGCAGAGTCTACACCTGCCGTTGCGTCTCAAATTGTGGGACGGCAACCATTTCGACCTGGGCCCCAGCCCGCAAGTGACCATCCTGGTCAAGGAGCCTCAGCTCATCTCCCAACTCACCCATCCAAGCATGGATGAGTTGGGCACCGCTTTCGTGGAAGGCAAGCTCGAACTCGAAGGCGACATCGGTGAGGCCATCCGTGTCTGCGATGAACTCAGCGAAGCACTGCTACCCGATGATAGCGATCATGCTCCCCAGCGCCTGGCGCATGACAAGCGAACCGATGCCGAAGCCATTTCCTACCACTACGATGTGTCCAACGACTTTTACCGGTTATGGCTGGACCAGGACATGGTTTATTCCTGCGCCTATTTCCGTGAGCCGGACAATACACTGCAACAGGCCCAGCAAGACAAGTTCGATCATCTGTGCCGCAAGCTGCGCTTGGCTGCCGGTGATTACTTGCTGGACGTGGGGTGTGGATGGGGAGGTCTGGCGCGCTTCGCTGCACGTGAATATGGGGCGAACGTGTTGGGCATCACGTTGAGCAAAGAGCAGCTCAAGCTGGGCAGGGAACGGGTGGAGGCCGAGGGCCTGTCCGACAGCGTAGACCTGCAGATTCTTGATTACCGTGACCTGCCACAAGACGGGCGCTTCGATAAGGTCGTCAGCGTGGGCATGTTCGAGCATGTGGGTCATGCCAATCTACCGTTGTATTGCAAGACGCTGTTCGGCGCAGTGCGCGAAGGCGGCCTCGTCATGAACCATGGCATCACGGCCAAGCATGTGGATGGCCGCCCGGTGGGTCGGGGGGCTGGAGAGTTCATTGACCGTTATGTGTTCCCCCACGGCGAGCTGCCCCACTTGTCGATGATCAGCGCCGCTGTCTGTGAGGCAGGGTTGGAAGTGGTGGATGTGGAAAGCTTGCGCATGCATTACGCCAAGACCCTGCATCACTGGAGCGAGAACCTGGAAAACCAACTGCACAATGCAGCTGCGCTGGTCCCTGAAAAAACATTGCGTATCTGGCGCCTTTATTTGGCAGGTTGCGCGTACGCTTTCGAGAAAGGCTGGATCAACCTGCATCAGATATTGGCGGTCAAACCCTACGCGGATGGCCACCATGACCTACCTTGGACGCGTGAGCACCTTTACCGCTAGCGCCTACCAAACGTGTGCCAAGCGTGACCGACCTCACTTCAAGAGTGAGGTCGCCCCTTGGCGCGCTTTACAATACCGGTGAAATCAACCTTGCGATGCGCATGCCCACTTGCTGTAACCGATGGGTGGCCTCTGTTTCCTCGACCGTAATCTCCCGCGCGTTGGCAAAGTCTTTGTTGAGCATGCGTTCGACCGTATCGGCGAATGCCTTGTCGATGGTGAGCAACGTGATCTCGAAGTTGAGACGGAACGATCGATTATCGAGATTGGCGCTGCCGACAGCACTTATGTCGTCATCCACCAACACGACCTTCTGGTGCAGGAACCCAGGTTGATAACGGAACATGCGAACACCGGCGCGCACCGCTTCGAATGCGAACAGGCTGGAGGCGGCGTATACGATCTTGTGGTCCGGGCGAGACGGGATCAGGACCCGCACATCTACACCGCGTAGTGCCGCCAAACGCAGGGCGGCGAATACCGCTTCATCGGGCACGAAATACGGGCTGGTTATCCAGACTCGATGCTTGGCCGAGTGGATTGCCTCTAGAAAGAACAGCGAGCAGGTTTCCTTGGAGTCTGCAGGGCCGCTGGCCAATGCCTGGCACAGCACACCGTCATCGGGATAGGTGTCCTGGAGGATCAGGGGAGGCAACTGCCGGGTTACCCAGTACCAATCTTCAGCGAACGATTCCTGTAGGCACGCTAGCACTGGCCCGCTGATTTGCACGTGTGTATCTCGCCAGGGTGAAAGCTTGGGGTTGGCCCCCAGGTACTCGTCGCCGACATTGTGACCACCTACAAAGCCGACCAACCCATCTACCACGACGATCTTGCGGTGATTGCGGAAGTTGACTTGAAGGCGATTGAACAGGCCCCGACGGGTAGCGAATGCATGTATTTGCACACCTCCCGCACGAAGCTGCTGGCTGTAGTGGCGGGGCAGGGAATGGCTGCCGACACCGTCATACAATACAAATACCTGAACGCCTTCGGCCGCCTTGCGCAGCAGCAATTGTTGCAAGGCTCGCCCAAGTGCATCGTCATGGATGATGAAAAACTGCACCAGTACGACGCGTGTCGCTTTATCGATGGCTTCGAAAACCGCCTCGAACGTGCGCTTGCCATCAATCAACAGCTCGACCTGATTATTGGCCAGACATGGCATTCGACTGAGTTTGGGCATGGCGCGCAAAGCGGCGTAGCTGTCCGATGCGCGCGCGGCCAGCGCTTCTTCGACCCATGGGCGCCAATTCAAACTGGCCATGGCGACATGCATTTCCTGATTGGCTTGGCGCCTGGCCTTGATGTAGGCATTGAAAGAGCGCGCACCGAATATCAGGTAGGGGATAAGCGTCAGGTAGGGAATGAAAAAAAGTGGCATTGCCCAGGCAATGGCGCCTTGAGCAGTACGGACTGTGAACAACGCATGCAGCGCGGCGATAATACCCAGCAGATGAATCACGCCGAGTAGGTAGCCAAAAAAAAGGGGGCTGTGGTAATCCATATGCATCCTGCTCGTTGAATACACCTTAGGTAACAGAACACGAACGTGGTTCGCCTGCAACAAGCGGTTCGTTTCAACGTCTAACCCAAACATCGTCGGGATGACCGACATTTCCAGGAGTGTGATTTCCATGAAAATTCGTATGCCGTTGCTGGCGCTGGCCTTGTGCGCAGGCAGCGTCACAGCCCAGGCCCAGATGCTTCAACCCGGCTTGTGGGAGCTGACCACTAGCAATATGCAGGTCGACGGTAAGCCGCTACCTGATATGGAT
This sequence comes from Pseudomonas sp. UBA5568, assembly GCF_002425525.1. Taxonomy (NCBI): domain Bacteria; kingdom Pseudomonadati; phylum Pseudomonadota; class Gammaproteobacteria; order Pseudomonadales; family Pseudomonadaceae; genus Pseudomonas; species Pseudomonas sp. UBA5568. The sequence continues at coordinate 85,915 of NZ_DIMK01000028.1, forward strand.
TTCATGCTCAGCCAGTTGAAGAACCTACCGCCCGATCAACGGGCGATGATGGAAGGCATGCTTGCCAAGCAAGGTGTCACTGTAGGTGGTAAAGGGGTGCGCTCCTGCCTCACCCCTCAGCAGGTGGCAACCAACGACATTCCGCTGCAGGATCCAAAGTCCGGCTGCACTCAGAAGATCACTGACCGCACCGGTAACGTTTGGAAGTTTCAATTCAGCTGCCCCAAAGCCCAGGGTAATGGCCAGGCCACCTTCCTGAGTGACAAGGAGTTCACCACCCAAGTGAGTGGCACGTTCAATGCGTCGGGTGTTCAGCAGCAGGGCAGCATGAATACACGTGCGGTATGGCTGGGCAATGATTGCGGTACGGTCAAGCCTCGGACGTGATGTTCCACTGCCACTGGCCAGTTGCTACGGCGTCGTGGGCATGCAGACTTTCAGCATGTTCCACGCGCGTCTTGAACCCTTTAATCCATTCGATAGTACTTAGCGCTTGATACAAGCGTCTCGCTGCGTCCTCGCAAAACATCAGGTTCTGTCCGTTCGCCAACGCAAATGCTTGTTCATCGGCGCGCTTTACCGCAGTTTGTACCGCAGTGCCCAAGGCTTGCTCGGCCGCATCTATGACCTCGGTTATGGGAAGCTCAGGATGATTATCCTCAAGCCTAACGCTTATCTTCGCCATGCTCCTCTGGCTGTGAGGCGTTGCTACGATGCCATCCGAAGTCCCTAACCATGCCAATACCTCTTCGCTGTCCAAAGTTCCTGAGCCGAATCGAGCGTGGAACCGTTGCTGGATAAGCTGTCGAGCGAGCGCTGCCGAGCATGGGCATGTAGACGAATAAGGCACTAAAACAGATAGTTCCACGTGGAACATTTCACGTTCGATCCGTGCATCGATCTCGACGTCATAGCTTTTCCACCCAGCCAGAGGACTAACCAGCGCAGGCCGCCTGAGTAGGTGTTGGAAGCTCAGGCGCACATATGCCGCAGATGATTGCCCATCATGGCTGCTGAGAAAACTCGCCAAAAGGCGACGCAGCGATAGCGGGCGCAGCGGCTCATGCTCAAGATCTTCAAGCGCTAGGTACAGACGCGACATGTGTATGCCGCGTGAGCTGCCATCTACCAAATTCACCCCAGCATCCACTGTAGCCGCTACCTGACGGCCTCCAATCTGCATTGGCATGGCTATCCCACACATTCCTACCCAGTCCAACGGTGTGGTTGAGTTCATGTGTTGTGCAGCGACGTCAGGAAGCTGGGGCTGGAATTGGGACATGGGATTTCCAAGGCTATGCGTGTATGTGGAACATTGGGTCCACTGCTGATGGGTCGTGTGAGGTAACGGCAGAGCCGTTGGTACTGCGCTGTGAAATGAGCTGGTCAATTCCCAGTTCACCGCACCGAGCATTCGTCAGGAACCGCTTGGCTAAATTGTATTGTTACTTTATAACATTATGCAATGCATCGTTTCGAATGCGCCTGTGTGATGAGGTTTTGCCATGTCCAATCGTCTTCCTGTCACTGTGCTCTCCGGTTTTCTGGGCGCAGGCAAAAGCACGCTTCTCAACCATGTGCTGCGCAATCGCGAAGCGCTTCGTGTCGCGGTTATCGTCAATGACATGAGTGAGATCAACATTGACGCCAGCGAAGTTCAGCGCAATGTCACCCTTAACCGCGCCGAAGAAAAGCTGGTGGAAATGAGCAATGGCTGCATCTGCTGCACGTTGCGTGAAGATCTGCTTGAAGAGGTTGCACGGCTGGCCGAGGCGGGGCGCTTCGATTACCTGCTGATTGAATCGACCGGTATCTCAGAGCCGTTGCCTGTGGCTGAAACCTTTACCTTTCGTGATGAGCAAGGCCGCAGCCTGTCGGATCTGGCGCGTCTCGACACCATGGTCACCGTGGTGGATGCCTTGAATTTCATGCGGGATTACCAAGCCGCAGAGAGCCTGGAAAGCAGTGGCCAGGCATTGGGGGATGACGATGAACGTTCGATCAGCGACTTGCTGATCGAGCAGGTAGAGTTCGCTGACGTGGTGCTGTTGAGCAAAATCGATCTGGTTAGTCAGGCCGAGCGGGAGGAGCTTTCAGCTATCCTCCGGAGCCTGAACCGCCGAGCCCAGATCATTCCCATGGTCATGGGTCAGGTTCCCCTTGCCAGGATTCTGGATACTGGCTTGTTCGACTTCGACCAGGCGGCGCAAGCGCCTGGCTGGCTGAAGGAGCTGCGCGGTGAACATACACCGGAAACAGAAGAATATGGCATCCAAGCCACTACCTGGACCGCACGCCGGCCTTTTCATCCGCAGCGGTTCCATGACTTTGTACACACACCCTGGAGTAATGGCCGGTTACTGCGTTCCAAAGGGTTCTTCTGGTTGGCGAGCAAATATAAAGAAGCGGGCAGTTGGTCCCAGGCAGGCGGCATGATGCGCCATGGGCTGGCGGGTCGTTGGTGGTGTTTCGTTCCCCGTGAACAGTGGCCTGAGGATGTGGATAACGTTGCTGCCATTCTCGAACATTGGTTACCGGATACTGGCGACTGCCGGCAGGAATTGGTATTCATAGGGCAAAATATGGACGTGGCCAAATTATCCACAGCCCTTGATCAGTGCCTGTTGACGGATGAAGAAATGGCACTCGAGCCCATGGGTTGGCTGCGTTTTCCTGACCCATTCGGCCCCTGGGACGAACAGGTGGCAGCGTGAGTACGTCAGTGGCTGTGGATATCCGCCAGGTGTTTGGACACACGCCTCAATCAATGGCAGAAGTCCTGCAAGAGGGTGTCAACCTCGCAGTCTGGCAGCGGCAACTTCCACCTCAGCTGCAAGACTTTTCAGAGGTTGTGGCGGGGCTTGGAGGATCGATAACAGACCAGCGTGTGATCGAGGTCGACGAGCATCAGGTCCCAGTGATTGAGGGGCTGCTGTACGAGGCTGTGGATATCCACGGCTATGACGCTTTCGTCGCGGATGTCACGTGGTTGGTTTCGGCTTATAGCTGTTTGCTTGGAGCGCATCGCGTAGGTTTGCGCATACGTGCACTGACCAGTCCGATGTGCCCACGCTTTCATGTGGATAACGTTCCACTGAGGCTAATTACCACTTACGCGGGTCCGGGGAGTGAATATCTACCGGAGCAGGCAGTAGCGCGAGCTGCGTTGTCCACAGGCAATGCTGCTGTGGATAAGGTGATGCGACTGAATACAGGTGACGTTGCCTTGTTCAAGGGCGAGCGCTGGGAGGGCAATGAAGGCGCAGGCGTCGTACATCGTTCCCCGTCAGGTCCACCGCGACTGTTGCTTACGCTTGACTGGCTAGCCTGACAGCGCATAGTTGAGCAAACCGCCTGCTTGAAGAACCATCATGCTTCGCAATATTCCCACCCATGTCATTGCTGGCCCGCTGGGGGCCGGCAAAACGACGGTGATTCATCACCTGCTACAGCAAAAGCCTGACCACGAACGCTGGGCCGTATTGGTCAATGAATTCGGGGCAGTAGGGCTGGATGCGGCACTCTTGTCCACAAGCCAGAACGGTATCTCTATCGCCGAAGTCGCAGGAGGCTGCTTGTGCTGCGTCAATGGGGTTCCGTTCCAGGTAGGGCTGGGTAGGCTTCTGCGCCAGTGCAAGCCGCACAGACTGTTCATAGAGCCCTCCGGGCTGGGCCATCCTCTTCAATTGCTTGATCAATTGGCCCAAGCGCCTTGGACTGATGTGCTGACAATTCAGCCGTTGATAGTCGTCATCACACCCGCATCTCTGCGCAGTGGCAGGCCGTTACCAACTGCTCAATCAGCCGCGTTGGAAGCCTGTGAAACCCTGGTTATCAATAAGTCGGAGTCTGTGGATAAAGATTTCAAGCTGTTGATAAATAAAGAATTCCCAGGGAAAAGGCTGATATGGACGATGCAAGGTCAGCTTCCTTTCAATAGTCTGCCTGTCTATCAAAACAAGATTGTTGACAGCCCTGATAGCGATATCGGGATTGTCGACAATCCACCGAATGCCATGCGTGCTCTTTGGGCAGACCGGCGCGAGCCGATACGTCAGGTAGTTCAAGGAGAGGATGGATGGAGCATAGGCTGGCGCTGGCACCCCCAGCAGCGCTTTTATCCACAGGCCATAGATGAGCTATTGAAGTCGCTGAAGTGGAGGCGTGCCAAGGGTGTTATCCACACAGCACAAGGCAGATGCTCGTTCAATGCACTCGAAGGCAAGTTGGCGCCCTGGCAGCCCAGTGAATGGACAGCCGACAGTCGCATGGAATTGATTTTCGAGAAGCCTCAGCCTGTGGACGAGTTGGAAGCCCGCTTGCAGAGCTGCCTCATGCCTTGATCAGTTGTGCCAACGGTCATGTTGCTGGCGCCACTGCTGCATTTCGATCACATTGTCCGCCCGCGGGGGCGTCTTGATTTCGAAGGGGTAGGGTGCCAGCTCTATCTGCATGCTGTGCGCGCCGAACTGAGTCACGGTACCAGGGTGACGTTGCTCCCCTGTCACGGTAAATTCGAAGCCATAGAGACGTGCCAGGCGCTTGCGACCCTTGGCATCATGCACGAAGGCAATACGTTTGAGCGCGACGGCGTCATCGAGCAACTGAAGGTCAAGCTTTGCGCAATGCTGTTTGACCCTTTCCAAGGCCTTCTCGCGCAGACCGTGGTTGTGCCACAGCCAAGCGCCTGCCGTGGCCATCACCATCAGGACTAACAGGTTCTCCAGGGTCAACATGTGCGTAGGCTCCCAACCGATCGATTCAGCTTAACTGCGTCCCTGGCCTGTCGTACAGGTGGCAATCACGTTCATACTGCGCGTTGCATGATTCTTGAACAGCTTTGGAAATGACTCGCATGAAACGTACCCCGCACCTGCTCGCCATCCAGTCCCATGTGGTGTTCGGCCACGCCGGCAACAGCGCTGCGGTATTCCCCATGCAGCGTATCGGCATCAATGTGTGGCCGCTCAACACGGTGCAGTTCTCCAATCACACTCAGTATGGCCAGTGGAGCGGAGACGTGCTTGCTCCAACGCAAATTCCAGCGTTGGTGGAAGGCATTTCCAACATCGGTGAGCTGGGGGAGTGTGATGCCGTGCTCTCGGGCTACCTCGGCAGTGCCGAGCAGGGGCGCGCGATTCTGGAAGGCGTGGCGCGAATAAAGGCCGTCAACCCGAGGGCGATGTACCTGTGCGATCCAGTCATGGGCCATCCTGAAAAGGGGTGCATCGTATCGCCACAGGTTAGCCAGTTTTTGCTGGAACAAGCGGTCACAAAGGCTGACATCCTGTGCCCTAACCAGCTGGAGCTGGACAGCTTCTGTGGCCGGCGCGCGGCATCACTGGAGGATTGCGTAGGCATGGCTCGCAGTCTTCTGCTCAAAGGGCCCAAGGTTGTGCTGGTCAAGCACCTGGCTTACCCGGGGCGCGCAGAGGACCAGTTCGAGATGCTGTTGGTGACGGCCGAACACAGCTGGCATTTGCGCCGCCCGCTGCTGGCCTTCCCCAAGCAACCGGTAGGCGTGGGTGACCTGACTTCCGGTTTGTTCATGGCGCGGGTGCTGCTTGGCGACAGCTGGGAACAGGCATTCGAGTTTGCAGCCTCCGCCGTACATGAAGTACTGCTGGAAACTCAGGCCTGCGCCAGTTACGAGCTGCAGCTGATACGTGCCCAGGACCGCATCGCCCACCCGCGCGTACGTTTTGAAGCGAGGTTGTTGAACGCCTAGACGCCGTCGGTTTTCAGGTTCTGATAGCGCTTTTCCAGTTCCTGGCGAATCTGCCGTCGCTGCTGGCCTTGCAGGAATCGGCGTTTCTCTTCGCTACTCTGCGGTTGACGCGGGGGAACCGAAACTGGCCGTCGATTATCGTCCACGGCCACCATGGTGAAAAAGCAGCTGTTGGAATGGCGCACCGAGCGTTCACGGATGTTCTCGGTAACGACCTTGATACCGACCTCCATGGAAGTATTGCCGGTGTAGTTCACCGACGCCAGGAAAGTGACCAGCTCGCCTACATGCACCGGCTCGCGAAAGATGACCTGGTCGACTGACAGCGTGACTACATAGGAGCCTGCATAGCGGCTGGCACACGCATACGCGACTTCGTCGAGGTACTTGAGCAGCGTTCCGCCATGTACGTTGCCAGAGAAATTCGCCATGTCGGGTGTCATCAAGACGGTCATGCTCAGCTGGGCGTTTCCAGGTTCCATAAAATGCTCACGGTAAGAGTGTGCGCAATCGCGCCAAAGGCTAGCAGGCGCTCTGTTCTGTTGAAGCGACAGCCTGCGTTTAACGGGACGCTCCCATGCTTTGAAGCGTCACGCTGTTTATGCCAGTGACGGCCTGATAGCAGTCGATCTGTTTCATCATATTGCATCGACAGTTCATGGGAAGGCGCGATGTTAATCTGAGTACGCCCATGCAACATGGGCACGCTTTCAATGAATACAGTGTGTACTCGCTGCTTGCTTGGGCCCGCCTCGGCGCAGGCGCGACCTGCCCGTTAGCACAGCCCAAGACGAGAGAAGGAGAATCACGTCATGCATGCCATCAGCTTCATTCAGGACCTGGCGGTCATCATGCTGGTTGCAGGCGTGGTCACCATTGTTTTTCACCGTCTCAAGCAGCCAGTGGTGCTCGGTTATATCGTCGCCGGTTTCATCATAGGCCCCCACACGCCCCCCTTCGGCCTGATTCACGACGAAGACACCATCAAAACGCTCGCCGAGCTTGGCGTGATTTTCCTGATGTTTTGCCTGGGCCTCGAGTTCAGCCTGCGCAAGCTGTTCAAAGTTGGCGCCACGGCCTTCATAGCAGCTTTTCTGGAAATCGTATTGATGATCTGGATCGGCTTCGAGATTGGGCGTTGGTTCGGCTGGAACACCATGGACTCCTTGTTCCTGGGCGCCATTCTCGCCATTTCCTCGACCACGATCATCGTCAAGGCCCTCAATGACCTGAAGATGAAGAACGAACGGTTTGCACAGCTGATATTCGGCGTGTTGATTGTCGAAGACATCCTGGGTATCGGCATCATCGCACTGCTGTCGGGTATCGCCGTCAGCGGCACCGTCAGTTCGGGGGAGGTCTTTTCAACCGTCGGCAAGCTGTCCTTGTTCATGATCGTTGCCTTGGTGATCGGCATTCTTCTGGTACCGCGCGTACTGGCTTATGTGGCCAAGTTCGAAAGTAACGAGATGCTGCTCATCACAGTGCTGGGTCTGTGCTTCGGATTCTGTCTGCTGGTCGTGAAACTCGAATACAGCATGGTCTTGGGGGCTTTCCTGATTGGTGCCATCATGGCCGAGTCGCGGCAGTTGTTGAAAATCGAGCGTCTGATCGAACCTGTCAGGGATTTGTTCAGCGCCATATTCTTCGTCGCAATTGGCTTGATGATCGATCCGCAGGTATTGGTCGACTACGCTTGGCCGATTGTGGTCATTACCTTGGCCGTTGTACTGGGCAAGATGCTGTCCTGTGGCATGGGCGCTTTCATCGCGGGAAACGACGGGCGCACCTCGTTGCGGGTGGGTATGGGCCTGTCTCAGATCGGCGAGTTTTCATTCATCATTGCGGCCTTAGGGATGACCCTGCAGGTCACCAGCGACTTCCTCTACCCGGTGGCGGTCGCCGTCTCGGCCATTACCACGCTACTGACACCGTATCTGATTCGTGCCGCTGATCCGCTGTCGATAAAACTGGGTAACGTAGTGCCTGGGCGGCTGGCTCGCGTGCTGTCCTTGTATGGGGAGTGGCTGCGCAACATCCAGCCTCAGGGCCAGAGTGCCCTGGTGGCGGCGATGATACGGCGCATATTGTTGCAGGTCGGCGTGAACCTGGCGTTGGTCATCGCCATATTCTTCAGCGGCGGTTACTTCGCAGGGCGGCTTGGCACTTGGCTCAGCCAGTGGATCAGCGATGTGAGCCAGCAGAAGGCGGTGATCTGGGGGGCTGCATTACTGCTTTCGCTACCTTTTCTGATCGCGGCTTACCGCAAACTCAAAGCGCTATCGATGCTGCTGGCCGAAATGGGCGTCAAGCCTGAAATGGCTGGGCGCCATACTCAGCGCGTACGGCGCGTGATTGCTGAAGTCATTCCGCTGATTTCGCTGCTGGTGATCTTTTTGCTGCTGTCGGCGTTGTCGGCGAGCATTCTACCCACCAACGAGCTATTGCTGATCATTGCCATCGTGGCAGCGGTGGTGGTCGCTTTGTTATGGCGTTGGTTCATCCGGGTGCATACACGCATGCAGATTGCGTTACTCGAAACGCTGGAGAACAATCGGGACAACGGCCACTGACCCCAGTGGCGTCTGCTGCAGACGGGCCGTAATCACGGCCCGCAAGGTCCTTCGACCGAGGTGGGGGTGAGGCTGATCAGCTCTCTAGCCACACGTCCCGTGCCCAATGCCAAACCGATTCCCAGTTGTCCTCACCGACGAGTTCCTCATCGGCATCCCACAGCACCACGGTGCCATCTTCCTCGACGCAATAGTAATTGTCGCCATCCTGGCACAGCGGAATCAGTTCCCGAGGCACCCCGGCGTCCCAGGCATTTGCAGCAACGTCCGGGAGGTAGGTGTGTGACTGAGGGTCAGTCACCGTGACAGGTTCCAGCGAGCCATAGACCACATCGCTGACGTTCAGCAGGAACTCCTTGAACACGAACGGAATGTTGATGAACAGCTGCTCTTCGATTTCAACCAACTGATCCTCGTCTGGAAGCTCAAGGGGGACCGGTACTGGCTCGTTGGCTTCACGGAGTTGTTCAATCACTTCTTCCACGATTCACTTCCTCTGACCTAGATGACAACGCTGCGGGTTATACCCTAGTAGTGCGCTATGGCAAAAGCAAAAACCCCGGTAGGCCCGGAATGCTGTTCACTTGAAATGGTTGGGGCCGCTTTACGGCCCATCGCGGCACAAGGCCGCTCCTACATTGACCGCGTGGCACCCGAATTGACGGCATCACGAGACCTTACAGGAGCGGCCTTTTGCCGCGATGGGCTGCAGAGCAGCCCCAAAAGTAATAGCTTACGGATACGCCCGTGGTTTTTGGACCGGATTAACCGTTTTGACGGATACCCGCGACCAGCCAAGGCTGGTTTTCGCCCTTGGCACGTACCATGTGCCAGCTTTCGCTGAACTGTTCACCTTGGTCGAAGCGCGAGTTCTTCGATACGCCGCGGAAGGTGAGAGTAGCGTCAGTACGGTCGTCACGCTCATCGACGCCGTCCAGCTGTACATCGAGGTTGTCGATGTAGGTGGACTGGAAGCCATCACCCAGCTCGGCACGCTCGCGCTTGAGGAACTCGAGCATCTGCGGGGTTACGAACTCGGCGATCTTGTCCATTTCATTGGCGTCCCAGTGCTGCTGCAGCGACTGGAAGTGATTGCGGGCAGCTGCCAGGAAGCTTTGTTCATTGAACCAGGCTGGCGCGTTGATGACAGGCGATGGCGCTGCCGCCGGCGCAGTCGAACCGCCGAAGATGTTTGGCTGTGCAGGCTGACCCTGTGCTTCACGCTGCATGGGGGCATTGCCAGGCATGGCCATGTGTGGCTGCTGCTGACGTCGCCGTGCGGCGATGAAGCGGAACACCAGGAAGGCGATGAGCGCGATGATCAGGAAGTCCATGATCTGGAAGCCTTCGAAGCCGTCACCCATGAACATGGATGCCAGCAGACCACCGGCGGCCAAGCCCGCCAGAGGGCCCAACCAGCGCGAAGCACCGCTGGCGGCGGCCGGTGCGCGGCCAGGAGCGGTCGGCCCGGCGGCAGGCGTGTTCGGCGTAGCTTGACGGGTCTGGTGAATGGGCGCGGAGCCAGCGCTCTTGCCGCCGCCGAATCGCTTGGCGTTGGCGTCCAGGCTCAGCGTCAGGCCGACGCAGAGCGCCAGTGCGATGCTAAGAAAACGTTGCATAAATGGGATATCCCCTGTTGTGGATTGCACGCGCGTCATGGTGCACATGTTCCAAGGCATATGACCAGCGACATAATGTTTCGAGCTTTTGCTTGGTATGACCTATTTGAGCAAGCAACGGCGCAGGCGTTCAAACCTGGGTGCGCCCCTGGCCCGATGCTTGCCTTCAGATGGCTTCAAGCTTGGCGTAGCCCATCATCAACCACTTGCTGCCTTCGGCAAAATTGACCTGTACACGTGCCTGGGCCCCGGAGCCTTCGAAATTCAGGATGACCCCTTCACCGAAAACGGAATGCTGTACACGCTGGCCAAGGCTGAATGCGGTTTCGGGAATATCCGCATTGGCAAACAGGTGGCTGTTGAGGGCGGTCTTCGGGGTGCCGAACGGGCGGCTGACGCTGTTCGACAGACGTACTTCCTGCACCAGACCAGCAGGAATCTCGCGTACGAAGCGAGATACCTTGTTGTAGGTTTCACTACCGTACAGCCGTCTTGTCTCGGCATAGGTCATGACCAGCTGACGCATGGCGCGGGTGATGCCCACGTAGGCCAAGCGACGTTCTTCTTCAAGACGACCTGGCTCCTCCAGGCTCATCTTGTGCGGGAACAGGCCTTCCTCCATGCCCACCAGGAACACGTAGGGGAACTCCAGGCCTTTGGCACTGTGCAAGGTCATCAGCTGCACACTGTCCTCGTGCTCGTCAGCCTGCGTATCGCCGGCTTCTAGCGAAGCGTGCCCCAGGAAGGCGGACAGTGGGGAGAGGTCGGCGTCTTCTTCGGTCGATTCGAAGTTGCGCGCTGCGCTAACCAGTTCCTCAAGGTTTTCCACCCGTGCCTGACCCTTTTCACCTTTTTCTTCCTGGTGATAGATGATCAGCCCGGATTGTTCGAGGGTGGTTTGCGTCATGGTATGCAGCGGCATGTCTTCGACTTTGGCTGCAAGCCCGTCGATCAGCTCGATGAATGCACCCAGGGCGCTGGCAGCCCGGCCCTTGAGCGCCTTTGCTGCGATAAGCTGACACATCGCCTGCCACATCGATACCTGGCTGTGACGTGCATGCTCGCGAATGGCCTCGACGGTTTTCTCGCCAATACCGCGCGGCGGCACGTTGATCACGCGCTCCAGCGCGGCATCGTTACCGCGGCCTTCAATCAGTCGCAGGTAGGCCATGGCATTCTTGATCTCTGCCCGCTCGAAGAAGCGCTGGCCACCATAGATGCGGTACGGAATCCGCTCGCGCAGCAAGGCTTCCTCAAGCACCCGCGACTGGGCGTTCGAGCGATACAGAATAGCCATTTCGTCACGCGCGTTGCCTTGCTTGATCAGGCTTTCAATGGTCTCGACCACATAACGCGCTTCGTCATGTTCGTTGTAGGCGGCGTACAGCGTAATGGGTTCACCCTCACCCATGTCGGTCCACAATTCCTTGCCCAAACGCCCGCTGTTATTAGCGATCAGGGCGTTGGCAGCCTTGAGGATGCCACCGGTGGAGCGGTAGTTCTGCTCCAGGCGGATCGTCTCGGCATCTGGGAAGTCGGCCGTGTACTGGTGGATGTTCTCGATCTTCGCCCCGCGCCAGCCATAGATCGACTGATCGTCATCACCCACCGCCATCAGGCTGTCACCACCGCGGGCCAGCAGACGTAGCCAGGCGTACTGCACGGCGTTGGTGTCCTGGAACTCATCGACCAGTACGTGACGGAAGCGGCGCTGGTAGTGGGCCAACAGGCCTGGGTGATCGCGCCACAAATCCAGGGCGCGCAGCAGCAGCTCGGAAAAATCGATGACACCCGCGCGCTCGCAGGCCTGCTCATAGGCGGTATAGACGTCGCGCATGGTGGTCAAGAACAGGTCGCCGCCTGGCTGAATGTGCTGCGGGCGCAGGCCTTCGTCTTTCTGGCCGTTGATGAACCATTGAGCCTGGCGTGCCGGCCACTTCTGTTCGTCCAGCCCCAACTCGCGCATCACCCGTTTGACCAGGCGCTGCTGATCGTCGCTGTCCAGAATCTGGAAGTTCTGCACAAGCCCCGCTTCCTGCCAGTGAGCACGCAAGAGCCGATGCGCCAGACCGTGGAATGTCCCCACCCACATTCCTGCAGGGTTGATGCCCAACAGTTGCTCGATCCGGTGGCGCATTTCCGCAGCAGCCTTGTTGGTGAAGGTCACCGACAGGATCGAATGCGGCGATGCCTGCTCCACCTGGATAAGCCAGGCGATGCGGTGCACCAGCACACGTGTTTTACCGGAACCGGCGCCAGCAAGCACCAGTTGACGCCCAACCGTGGCCGCTACAGCCTGGCGTTGGGCGTCATTGAGGGAATTCAGCAGGAGGGAGAGGTCATCTGTGCTCATCTCGACATTCTAGGGGGAGGCCGAGCCAGGGGCAAACACCTACTGTATAAATGTTCACCTTCATCCCCTGCCGTTCATCGCGACCATCGCGCCCGGGTCAAGCCAAGGCTCGATCCTGGGCGTCCGGGCCGCCTACATCAGTTGGGCGCTTGAATGTCCTCGATGGCGATCCGCAGGTTGTCACTTCCGTGAATGATTTCCAGCGTCTTGAAACCGCTCGCGCCCTCATGGACGTACTCAACGGTCTTTTCGGTCATCACTGACATGGCGATGACACCGGTGTCTACCAGCTTGAGTTCCAGGACCTCCCAGCCACCTCGGTGGCGTCTGACCGGTTCGACCAGCACTGGTTCGTACGCCGGGCTGGGAACGGTGACGACGCCGTGAACCCTGAAGGACGTTTGGCCGCCAGCGGTCTGGTTGTAAGCAACGAAGTTCTTGAGTGTGCTCATGGGAGCCTCCTTGATGATAAGTAGCGCAAACGCGCATCGCTACTGTCGCTGCTTTCAAGGAAACCTTCGATTGGGCAACGCTTCATGCATGCCAGTGTCTGCCGTGTCGGGCCAGTAGGCTATTGGCCTGCTCCGGGCCACTGCTCCCGGCAGGATACGAGCGCGGGGCCTGGAAATGCTCCTCCCAGCCTTCGATGATGGGGTCAATCCACGCCCAGGCAGCTTCTACTTCATCCCGGCGCATGAACAAGGTCGAATCGCCTTCGAGTACGTCCAGCAGCAAGCGTTCGTAGGCCTCCCAGCGGCGCGTCTGGCTGAAAACCTGGGCCAGGTTCAAGTCCAGATCGACCGGCCCCAGGCGCATGCCCTTGCCTGGGGTCTTGGTCATCATCCGCAGGCTGATCCGCTCGTCTGGCTGCAACTGGATCAGTAGCTGGTTCACCTGACCCCCTTCGAACAGTTCGTGCGGAACGGGTTTGAACTGGAGCACAATTTGCGAAGAACGCCTTGCCATGCGTTTACCTGTACGCAAATAGAACGGCACCCCGGCCCAGCGCCAGTTGTCGATGTGTGCTTCTAAGGCGACAAAGGTCTCGGTGTCGCTGTCATTGTCGACGTCTTTTTCGAAGTAGTACGCGCATACCTCCTGACCGCCGATGTGCCCGGCACCGTACTGACCTCGAACGGTTTTCTCCTGAACGTCTTGCCCAGTAATCGGCTGAAGCGCCCGCAGTATTTTCACCTTCTCGTCACGCACTGCCTCCGCCTCGAACTGGGCCGGCGGTTCCATGGCTACCAGGCAGAGCAGCTGGAGCAGATGGTTTTGCAACATGTCGCGCATTGCGCCTGCACGATCGTAGTAGCCGCCACGGTTTTCTACGCCCAGCGTCTCGCCGACACTTATCTGGACGTGATCGACCTGGCCGTTGCGCCAGACGGGTTCGAGCAGTGCGTTGGCGAACCGCAGCGCCATGAGGTTCTGTACGGTTTCCTTGCCCAGGTAATGGTCGATACGAAAAACCTGTCGCTCTTCAAATACCGCTCCGATCGCTTCGTTGATGGCAGTGGCCGACGACAAGGACTGACCGATCGGCTTTTCCAGCACGATACGTGCTTCGCTGTCGGCGAGACCGGCGATGTGCAGATGACTTGCAATGGGAGCGAACAACGAAGGCGCGGTGGCAAGGTAGAAGATCCGCATCAGGCCCCCTGGCTCACCCAGGTAGCGCGCCAGCCGAACGAAATCAGCACTCTGTGTCGCATCCATCGCGAAATAGTCGACCCGTGCACAAAACCGACGCCAGATTTCTTCGTCGAAGTCGCGGCGAGCGATTTGTGCCCGACAATGTCGCTCTGCAAGTTTGAGGTAGTCATCGCGCAGCAGGTGGCGTCTGGCCAGGGCGATTATCCGCACGGCTGGGTCCAGACGGCTTTCGCGAAACAGGTGGTAGAGCGCTGGCAGCAACTTGTGCAGGGCCAGGTCACCCGTGCCACCGAAGACCAGAATGTCGCAAGGAATAGTCAAACCACCACGCTCCACGTTCGTTTAACTGGGCGGGTTGCCGTCCATGTAGTATAACTACAAGAAAGCTACAACCCGGCCAGTCGATCATAACCCGAGTCCAGCCCGTGAATCTGTTGCAACATATCGCCCAATCGCGCCACCTGCTGCGCAAATCGGAACTGAAAGTGGCCGATCATGTGCTGCTGGACCCAGCCGCCGTCATGCACAGCTCGATGGCAGACCTGGCCCACAGTGTCGGCATCAGTGAACCGACCATTGTGCGTTTTTGCAGGGCCATCGGGTGCTCGGGTTTCCAGGACCTGAAGTTGAAACTGGCGCAGAGCCTGGCCGCCGGGGCCAGTTTTGGTCAGTTCGCTATTCATGAAGACGACTCCGTCGCCGATTACAGCCTGAAGATATTCGACACGACCTTGCATACCCTGATGGAGGTACGCGAGCACCTTGACCCACAGGCGCTGCAGCAGGCCGTCAGCGCCATGGCACAGGCGCAGCGTGTGGAGTTCTATGGTTTCGGCGCATCCGGGGCCGTGGCAGCAGATGCCCAGCACAAGTTCTTCCGTTTGCTGCTCAGCGCGGCGGCGTACTCCGACCCGCACATGCAGGCCATGTCTGCGGTGACGCTCAAGCCTGGCGATGTGGCGGTGTGCATTTCGCAATCAGGCCGTTCGAAGGACTTGCTGATCACGGCCAACCTGGTCCGCGAAAGCGGCGCCAATCTGATCACGCTGTGCCCCAGCCAGACCCCGTTGGCCGAACTGTCCACGGTCAACCTGGCCATTGACGTTCACGAAGACACCGAGATCTATACGCCCCTGACCTCGCGCATTGCCCATCTGGTGGTCATCGACGTGCTGGCCATGGGCGTTGCCATGGCGCGCGGGCCAAGCCTGGTCAACCACCTCAAGAGCGTGAAGCGCAGCCTGCGTAGCCTGCGACTGTCGCCCAAGTCGATCAAGGCTCATGACGACTGAGGCCTGCTTCGGTTCTTCGAGTAGAAGCCATCATCGGTCACGACGCTGTCATCATCGCGCCTCCAAACGGTAAAACCGCTGGGTCAGTCTGAGCCTTCCGCATCCTTTCTGGGAATCAGGCAATGGCTCGTGACCACGACGGTATCTACCAACCTAACGCCAAGGCTCGCAAGCAGCAGGAAAAGGACCAGCGACGCATGGCGTATCGCCGCGCCATCGAAAGCTACTGTGACCAACGGCAGCTCCTGCGTGATGTCGCCGATTACCCTGACTTCGAAGGGCTCACTGCCTGGCAGACAGCGGCACCGACTGACCTGAAAATCGCTCGACCAATGCGCTGATCAGTGACCGCTCGCTGCGTATGAACGCCTGAAAGGCGAGTGCGACCGGCGATTGCCGCTTGGCCTTGGATTGAACGACGCACCAGCTGCGGTACAGCGGTAATTCTTCGACGGGCAGTTCGATTAGGTTTCTCGTGGCCAGCTCCATGTTCACGGCATGGCGGGTCAACAACGCGATGCCCAGCCCGGCGATCACGCATTCACGCTGGGCATCGGCCGAGGCCACTTCGAGGGTTTGCGTGAAGTGCACGCGCTTTTCCTTGAAATATTCCTCACAGGCCTTGCGTGTGCCTGAGCCTTGTTCGCGTACCAGCAGCGTGTGGGGCTCGAGGTCCTGCAGGCGCAGCTGCGGCAGCCTGCACAGGGCATGCTCGGGCGGTGCGACGGCGATGATCGGGTTGTTCAGGAACGGCAGGAAGTCCAGCCCCATGTCCTGCGGCACCATGGACATGATGATCAGGTCATCACGGTTATCGGACAGCCGCCTGATGGCCTGTGCCCGGTTGACCACGGTCAAGGTCAAGTTGACCTCCGGATGGCGCTGCTTGAATGCCGCGAACAGATGCGGCACGAAGTACTTGGCGCTGGACTCGATCGCCAGCTTCAACTGCCCTTGCAAAGACCCCTGCATGTCCGACAACTGCATATCCAGGCTTTCCAGACGCCCGAAGATGTCGTGACTGGCGCGTTGCAGCGCTTCGGCGGCTTCCGTGAGGTACAACTTCTTGCCCACGTATTCGAACAACGGCTGGCCAATCAGCTCTTCGAGTTGGCGGATCTGTAGACTAACGGCGGGTTGCGTGAGTGCCATCTCTTCGGCCGCGCGGCTATAGGAGCGAAGGTCACACACCTCATTGAAGATCTGCAACTGGCGCAATGTCATACGCATCAAGGACTTACGCATTTTATTCGTCTCGTCGGCAATACCTTGTAACTTCACTATAAGCTTTTGCTAATACTGCCCCTAACAAATATTGATTTTTGTTTATCGACCTACAGCGCTAGGGTGAATCTGCGACTGGCCAAACAACAACGGGTCACGCGCCGACCGGTAGAACCGTGTCGACTGTTCATACGGCTTTGGGAAGAATCCAGTGATAAAAAAAATCCTGATCGCCAACCGAGGTGAAATTGCAGTTCGGATCGTGCGCGCTTGCGCCGAAATGGGCATCCGCTCGGTAGCGATCTTTTCCGACGCCGACCGGCATGCGCTGCATGTAAAGCGTGCAGACGAGGCTTACAGCATTGGCGCAGAGCCACTGGCCGGTTATTTGAACCCGCGCAAGCTGGTGAACCTGGCCGTGGAAACGGGCTGCGATGCCCTGCACCCTGGCTATGGTTTTCTCTCGGAAAACGCGGAGTTGGCCGAGATCTGCGCCGAGCGCGGGATCAAGTTCATCGGGCCCGCTGCCGACGTGATTCGCCGCATGGGCGACAAGACCGAAGCGCGCCGCACCATGATCGCCGCAGGCGTTCCGGTCACCCCTGGCACAGAGGGTAACGTCGCCGACATTCACGAGGCGCTCAGTGAAGGCGACCGCATTGGTTATCCGGTCATGCTCAAGGCGACGTCGGGCGGTGGCGGCCGTGGTATCCGCCGCTGCAACAGCCGTGAAGAATTGGAGCAGAACTTCCCGCGTGTGATCTCCGAGGCCACCAAGGCATTCGGTTCAGCAGAAGTGTTCTTGGAAAAGTGCATCGTCAACCCCAAGCACATCGAGGCGCAGATTCTCGGCGACAGCTTTGGCAACGTCGTGCACTTGTTCGAGCGCGACTGCTCCATCCAGCGGCGTAACCAGAAGCTCATCGAAATTGCTCCGAGCCCTCAACTCACGCCCGAGCAACGCGCGTACATCGGCGACCTGGCAGTGCGTGCAGCCAAGGCGGTGGACTACGAGAATGCCGGTACCGTGGAGTTTCTGCTGGCCGGTGGCGAAGTGTACTTCATGGAAATGAACACACGCGTGCAGGTCGAGCACACCATCACCGAGGAAATCACCGGTATCGATATCGTGCGTGAGCAGATCCGCATCGCATCGGGCCTGCCCCTGTCGGTGAAGCAGGAAGATATCCAGCACCGTGGTTATGCCCTGCAGTTTCGGATCAATGCCGAAGACCCGAAGAACAACTTCCTGCCCAGCTTTGGCAAGATCACCCGTTATTACGCGCCGGGTGGCCCAGGTGTACGTACCGATACCGCCATTTACACCGGCTACACCATTCCACCGTTCTACGACTCGATGTGCCTGAAGCTGGTGGTGTGGGCATTGACGTGGGAAGAGGCCATGGATCGCGGCCTGCGGGCCTTGGATGACATGCGCGTTCAGGGGGTCAAGACCACCGCGGCGTACTACCAGGAAATCCTGCGTAATCCGGAATTTCGTAGCGGTCAGTTCAACACCAGCTTCGTTGAGACCCACCCGGAGCTGACCAACTATTCGATCAAGCGCAAACCCGAAGAGCTGGCCCTGGCCATCGCTGCCGCCATCGCCGCCCACGCAGGCATTTGAATACAGCTGCACGCTGCGAACCCAGATTGCCAGCCGGCGCCAACGCGTCTGTGCAGGCCGACTGAGGCGCGAAGCTTGCCGCGACGAGGAGATAACAATGTCCAAGAAGATTCACGTAACCGATACGATCCTGCGCGACGCCCACCAGTCCCTGTTGGCCACCCGCATGCGCACCGAAGACATGCTGCCGATCTGCGAGAAACTCGACAAGGTCGGTTATTGGTCACTGGAAGTCTGGGGTGGCGCCACCTTCGATGCTTGTGTGCGTTTCTTGAAGGAAGACCCGTGGGAGCGCCTGCGCAAGCTGCGTGCAGCACTGCCCAACACGCGCCTGCAAATGCTGCTGCGCGGCCAGAACCTGCTGGGTTACCGTCACTACAGCGACGATGTGGTCAGGGCATTCGTCGCCAAGGCCGCCGTCAATGGCATCGATGTATTCCGCATCTTCG
Organism: Pseudomonas sp. UBA5568; assembly: GCF_002425525.1. Classification (NCBI taxonomy): domain Bacteria; kingdom Pseudomonadati; phylum Pseudomonadota; class Gammaproteobacteria; order Pseudomonadales; family Pseudomonadaceae; genus Pseudomonas; species Pseudomonas sp. UBA5568. The sequence goes on from NZ_DIMK01000028.1 coordinate 104,436, forward strand.
ACGCCATGAACGATGTGCGTAACCTGCGTGTGGCCATCGAGGCGGTCAAAGCCTCGGGCAAGCACGCCCAGGGGACCATCGCCTACACCACCAGCCCGGTGCACACCATCGAGGCGTTCGTGAATCAGGCCAGGCAGATGGAGGCCATGGGTTGCGACTCGATCGCCATCAAGGACATGGCCGGCCTGCTCACCCCGTTTGCCACCGGCGAGTTGGTCAAGGCACTCAAAGCCGAGCAGTCGCTGCCGGTCTTCATTCACTCGCACGACACCGCGGGCCTGGCTGCCATGTGTCAGCTCAAGGCTGTGGAAAACGGCGCTGATCACATCGACACCGCCATTTCCAGCTTCGCCTGGGGCACCAGCCATCCGGGTACCGAGTCCATGGTGGCGGCGCTCAAAGGCAGCGAGTTCGATACCGGGCTGGACCTGGAGCTGCTGCAGGAGATCGGCCTGTATTTCTATGCCGTACGCAAGAAATATCACCAGTTCGAAAGCGAGTTCACTGCCGTGGATACCCGCGTGCAGGTCAACCAGGTGCCAGGCGGCATGATTTCCAACCTGGCCAACCAGCTCAAGGAGCAGGGCGCGCTGAACCGCATGAACGAAGTGCTGGCGGAAATCCCGCGTGTGCGTGAAGACCTGGGCTTTCCACCGCTGGTTACCCCCACTTCGCAGATCGTCGGCACCCAGGCATTCTTCAACGTACTGGCCGGTGAGCGCTACAAGACCATCACCAACGAGGTGAAGCTGTACCTGCAAGGCGGTTACGGCAAGGCGCCGGGGGTGGTCAACGAGCAACTGCGTCGGCAAGCGATCGGCAGCGAAGAGGTGATCGATGTACGCCCGGCCGATCTGCTCAAACCGGAGATGACCAAGCTGCGTGCCGACATCGGGGCCCTGGCGCGCTGTGAAGAGGACGTGCTGACGTTCGCCATGTTCCCGGACATTGGCCGCAAATTCCTGGAAGAGCGCGAGGCCGGCACCCTGGCCCCCGAAGCGCTGCTGCCTATCCCTGAAGCCGGCGCCGTTTCCGCCCCGGGCGGAGAAGGCGTACCAACCGAATTCGTGATCGATGTGCACGGTGAAACCTACCGCGTGGACATCACCGGTGTAGGCGTCAAGGCAGAGGGCAAGCGTCACTTCTACCTGTCGATCGACGGCATGCCGGAAGAGGTGGTGTTCGAGCCGCTCAACGAGTTCGTCAGCGGCGGTAGCAGCAAGCGCAAGCAGGCCAGCGCCCCGGGCCATGTCAGCACCACCATGCCTGGCAACATCGTCGATGTGCTGGTCAAGGAAGGCGATACGGTCAAAGCCGGGCAGGCTGTGCTCATCACCGAGGCGATGAAAATGGAAACCGAAGTGCAGGCGGCTATCGCGGGCAAGGTCGTGGCCATCCACGTGGCCAAGGGCGATCGCGTGACGCCGGGCGAAATCCTGATCGAGATCGAGGGCTGAACCTGATCCCTTGACCATGGGTTAACCTCGGGGGAGCGCAATGCTCCCCTTTTTTATCAGGGTACGTTGCTACAAGGGCTTGCCAGGCGGCATGCCTCGAGCGTTCGCAACTGACCTGCCGGGCTTTGGTTCTCAGCGCTCAACCAGCGCTCGAAAGCGGCGGCCACCTGCGGCCACTCGTCATCGGTAATCGAATACCAGGCGGTATCCCGGTTGTGATCCTTAACCACCAGATGCTTTCGAAACACGCCTTCGAAAACGAAGCCCAATCGCTCAGCTGCGCGTCTGGAGCGAGCATTGGCGTTGTTGCACTTCCATTCGAGGCGTCGGTTACCGAGCGCAAAGCCAAGTCTTGCCAGCAGATACACCGCCTCGGTGCCCTTGGGCGTTCGCTGCATCGCGGCTCCGAAGGCAACGTGACCAATCTCGATGCGACCATGATCGGGCACGATCGACATCAAGCTGAGCAGCCCCTGCGCCTGGCCCGAGGTGCGATCGATGACGGTGAAGAACAGTGGGTCTGTACCCGCAGCGTTGGCTTGCAGCCAACGGTCGAACCCAGCGCGCTCGGCAAATGGGCCATAAGGCAGGTAGTCCCACAGCGCTGGATCGGCAGCCGCACCTTGCAGCACCTCCCATAGATCGTCGCCATGCCGTGCAGGCTCGAGTTTCTCCAGGCGAATGAAATGCCCATCGATAGGCTGCGCCGTGGGCGCGCTGGCCGGCTTCCAGTTCAATGCATCGCTCATGCTGGCCTAAACCCCTTTACGGAATTGAATGAACCCTGAGCGCTCGGCTACCCGCTCATACAGGTCGATGGCAGTGGAGTTGGTTTCATGGGTTAACCAGTGCACCTTGGTGCAGCCGTCCGCGCTCGCCGCCTGATAGACGTGCTGAATCAGTTGGCGGCCAATACCCAAGCCACGCTGCTCGCCAGCCACGTACAGGTCTTGCAGGTAGCAGGCATTCTCGATGCTCCAGTTGGAACGATGGTAGATGAAGTTGACCATGCCCACCGCTTTCTCATCCAGCCAGGCGAGCGCCGAGTGCGTGGGCTCGCGAGTATCGAGCAGACGCCCCCAGGTCGTGAGACTGACCGTCTCGGACAGTTCTGTCTTGTAGAACTGCAAGTAGGCCTGCCACAGGGCAAGCCAAGTGGCGTGGTCGTTGGCAGTTACCGGGCGTACGGTAATGTTCGTCATGGTCTATCCCTTGGCGGCTGGCACGTGTGCGCAGCCTGTTCGATTGCAGGTATAAGGGTGATGCTATGCACAAGATTGGCTCTCGGTAAGAGCCATTTACTCCGCTTTTGATAGAGCCAATGCCGTGAGCGAGTTGCATCACGATCTTTCCTTCGACCCTGCCGGGATCACGCTAGACCGCCGTCTGGGGCTCAGCCAGCAGTTGTATCAAGCCCTACGGGAACGAATGCTCGATGGTCGCCTGGGCAGCGGTACTCGGCTGCCTGCAACCCGGGAAATAGCCAGGATGTTGGGCATTTCGCGCAACAGCGTTGTCCAGGCCTACGAGCAGCTTCACGCGGAGGGTTTCATCGAGTCGCGGGTCGGTGATGGGACCTATGTAGGAACATCGAGCAAACTGTCCACACACCTATCCACAGGCTTATACCCTGGGTTATCAACAAGGTTATCCACAAACTCTTCGTCTGATACTGAGGATTTATCCAGTTACAGCCGTGCTGATGCCGCCTTGCAACTGCTCGAAAAACATCATCTGGCACCCCCCAGAGGTGGCAAGCCACGAGCGTTTCGCGTCGGCCTGCCCGCGTTCGACCTATTTCCTTTCGACGTCTGGGCCAAGCTGCAAGCGGCTTTCTGGCGTAATCCGTCCCCAGCCAGGTTGAGCTATGGGGACCCGGCGGGTGAACCCGCCTTGCGTGAGCTGATCGCTACTTACATGCGCCGTTCGCGAGGGCTGAATTGTACAGCTGCACAAATTGTGATCACCCATGGCGCACAGGACGCCATCAGTCTTTGTTCACAGTTGCTGCTAGGCGCTGGCGATACCGTGGCTGTGGAAAACCCGGGCTATCGCGCCGCAGGCCATGCCTTTGCTTTGAGCGGAGCTGAGGTAAGGGGTATCGCCGTTGATGCACAGGGAATGGATTGCACCGAGCTCGAACGGCTGGAAAAATGTCGGCTGGCCTACGTGACTCCGGCTCACCAGTACCCGACAGGTGTCACCATGAGCCTGGCCCGACGCCTACAGCTGCTGGCTTGGGCTCGCCGTACCCAGGGCTGGATCATCGAAGACGATTACGACGGCGAGTACCGTTACAGCGGTGCGCCCCTGGCGCCCTTGGCTGCGCTGGACCAACATGGACGGGTCCTGTACGTCGGTACCTTCGGCAAGATCGCTTTCCCAGCCTTGCGCCTTGGTTATCTTGTGTTACCGCCCGCATTGGCCGAACCCTTCAGCCAGGGCAGGGCGCTGGCCTCCCGGCATTCGGAAATCAGCAGTCAATGCGTGATGGCGGAGTTCATGGCGCGTGGGCATTTTCAGCGGCATATAAGGCGCATGCGCAAGGCCGCCCTTGCACGGCGCGACGCGATACTGGCCGGGTGGCCTACCGGTATCCAAGGCATGGGCGCCATGCCGGATATCGCAGCTGGCCTGCATGTCACACTGGCTGTGGATAACGTCAGCCGGGAAAGGGCGTTGGTGGCCCAGGCCGAAGCCGTTGGCGTGGAAGTGACGCCCTTGAGCCATTTTTGGCTGGATGACAGCACGTGCCCTGTGGATAAACGGGCAGGGCTGGTAGTGGGCTTTGCGGCAGTGCCTGAAAGGGAAATCGCCGAGGCCTTGCTGAAGCTACGCAAGGCCTGGCGGTCTTGAACGGCGCACCGTGAAGAGCGGCTGGGGCCACGACCCCAGCCGCAGGTGGTCATGATCCGGACTTGATGCGTGTCCATGCCCGTGTGCGTGCGCGCTCTGCATCGCGAGCCAGTGGCTTTAGCGTATACAGCTTGGTCATTGCATCGGCGGTTGGATACAAGTTGGGGTTGTTGCGAATCGCTGGGCTCACCTTGTCCGTAGCGTCTTTATTCGGGTTCGGATAGCCCACGAAGTCACTGATCGGCGCAATCACTTCAGGCCGGAACAGGTAATTGATAAAGGCGTGAGCGTCCTGCGGATTGGCAGCATTTTTTGGAATTGCCAGCATGTCGAACCAGATCGGCGCCCCTTCCTTGGGCAGGCGCATGTCCACCACGACACCGTTGTTGGCCTCGCGGGCACGGTTGGCAGCCTGCGAGAAACTGCCGCTGTAGCCCACAGCGACGCAGATGTCACCGTTGGCCATGTCTGCCATGTACTTGGAGGAGTGGAAGTAGGTGACGGATGGGCGAATTTTCAGCAACAGGGCTTCGGCTTTCTTGTAGTCCTGCGGGTGTTCGCTGTTGGGCGGCAGGCCCAGGTATTGAAGGGCCAGCGGCATGATCTCGGAGGGTGAGTCGAGCAGGGCCACGCCACATTGCTTGAGCTTGGCGATGTTCTCTTCCTTGAAGATCAGGTCCCAACTGTCCACAGGTGCGTTTTCCCCCAGCGCAGCCTTGACCTTGGCCGGGTTGAAGCCGATCAGTATGGTGCCGTACATGTACGGCACGGCAAAGCGGTTACCGGGGTCGTTGGCTTCGATCAACTTCATCAGGGCCGGGTCCAGGTGCTGCCAGTTCGGCAGTTTGCTGCGATCGAGCGGCTGGAATACGCCGGCCTCGATCTGCTTGGCCAGAAACACGTTGGACGGCACCACCACATCGTAACCAGAGTTGCCGGTCAGCAACTTGGCTTCCAGCGCTTCATTGGTGTCGAAGATGTCATACACCAGCTTCACACCGCTGTCCTTCTGGAAGTCGGTCAGCGTCTGCGGGGTGATGTAGTCGAACCAGTTGTACACGCGCAGCGTGCGCTGTTCGGCCTGGGCGGGCAGGGTGCCTGCGCACAGTACCGCAGCGACGAGAGGGGCGAGTAGCTGTTTGATCGTGGCCATTATCGAGCTCCGGGTTGTGCGCGCTGGAAGCCTTCGAGCACGTTGACGGCGTTGATGCCGATTTCTTCCACGGCATAGCCACCTTCCATCACGAACAGGGTGGGCTTGCCGAGCTGCGCGATGCGCTTGCCCATCTCCAGGTAATCAGGGCTGTCGAGCTTGAACTGGGAGATCGGATCATCCTTGAACGTGTCCACCCCCAGCGACACCACCACTACCTCAGGCTCATACGCGGCGATGCGTTCGCAAGCGTCTTCCAGGGCTGCGCGCCAGGTCGACCAGTCACTGCCTGCCGGTAGCGGATAATTCACATTGCAGCCCTCGCCGGCACCCGCCCCGGTTTCGTCGGCATAGCCCAGGAAGAAGGGGAATTCGTCCTGAGGATCACCATGGATGGAGGCGAAGAAAACATCGGCGCGGCTGTAGAAAATGTCTTGGGTACCATTGCCGTGGTGGTAGTCCACGTCGAGGATGGCAACCTTTGCCCGTCCTTGGTCGATGAAGGCCTGGGCAGCGATGGCTGCATTGTTCAGGTAGCAGTAGCCCCCCATGACGTCGCCTGCCGCGTGATGCCCCGGTGGACGACACAATGCGAACGCGGCGTGGGCACCCTGCTCGATGGCCGCTTGCGCCGTGAGCGCGACCTGGGCTGCGCTGTAGGCGGCCTGCCAGGTGCCTGCCGTGATCGGAGCACCTGCATCGAAGCTGTAGTAACCAAGCTCGCCGTGCAACCCTGTAGGCTTGACCGCCCGCAGCGTGCGAGCAGGCCAGGTATAGGGGAGCAGATCGCCCTCCTGGCCCATGGCCGCCCAGCGCGCCCAGGCGCCTTCGAAGAAGTCGAGATAATCGGCGCTGTGCACGCGCAGCAATGGCGTACGGCCAAAATCATCAGGGCCTTTGACCTCACCCAGCTCGCGTTTGCGGACTTGGGCCAGGACATGGTCGGCACGCGAAGGCATCTCGAAGCAAGGCATGAGCTTGCCATCGATCAGCTCGCAGCGGCCATGGTGCAGGCGGTGATCATCGGAATAGATCGTCAGCATTGTTGTTCTCCGGTGGGTACTGGCGTGCCTTCATTGTCACGAACGGGCCGCTCAGCGAGAACATCTGAACCGGCCAAAAGGGGATAGATATGGCCAACGTCGAACACCTTCATCGTGTGGGCAGCTACCCTAGGCCTACCAGCAGGCTTACCCGCGAAACCGAGTCGGCGCCACGCCACTCCAGCGCACAAAGGCGTGACGGAAACTGGCCGTCTCGCTGTACCCAAGCGTTTCGGCAATGCGGTGGATCGGCATGTGCCCGTCGGCGAGCAGTTCCTTGGCCCGTTCGAACTTCAACTCATCGAGCAATTGCTGATAGCTGCTGCCCAGCGCCTGCAGGTGACGGCGAAGTGTACGGGACGAGCAATTCATCTGCCGTGCCAGGCCCTCCAGGCCCGGCGCCGCTTCCAGTTGGTTGACAAGCAGTTGGCGAACGCGCCCCAACCATGCCTGCCGGCCGGTGAATTCTAGGTTCAGGCGTCGGCATCGCTCCTTCATGGCCTTGTGGGTGATCGGGTCGGCCAGAGGCAGTGGCGCGTTCAGCCAGTGCCGCTCGAAGGCGAAGGCGTTGTCAGGCGAGGCGAAGGTGATTGGGCACTGAAACAGGCGCCTGTAGCGCGCGTGGTAACCCGGGCGCAGGTGCTCGAAGCGCGCCCCAAGCAGCGGCAGATCATGGCCTAGCAAGTCGTCGCAGATGACCTTCAACGACACCAGGCAGAATTCGGCGTTGAAAGCGCTCAGCGCAGGACTATCCCGGTAATCGCTGGCGCTGAGCCAGACACGGTGGCCGTCGTCGAGCAGGCGCAAGGTGAAAACTGTTCCCAGCAGTGCCGGATACTGCAATGCCAGGCCCAGGGCGTCACCCAAAGTGGCACTGGACAGCAGCGCGTACCCCAGCATGCCGTAGGCAGACACGCGCATGCGCTGGCCCAACTCCAGGCCAATGTCCTCCCGGCGGGCCACGGCGTTGGCACAGACCTGCAGTTCCTGCTGGGTCGTGATGCGTGCATCGGCATGGCCAAGGTCCGCTGGGCCTATGCCGCTGCCGGCTAGCAGCTCCGAGGCCTCGCAGCCTTGGGCCTGAAAGACGTTGAGGATCAGCGAAACCGCGTTGAGGGTAGTCAGGTGGCTGTGCAGCATGCGGAGTGGTCCCGTGGGTCTGGGACGCATTATCGAGCAAGTTGTATGCCGAGTGTCGTCGATGGCTGCCAATCGGCACCGGGCGGGCAAAAAAAAGCCCGAAGCATACGCCCGGGCTTAGGAAAGGTTGAGAGGTGTCTAGTCCCTCGACCTGGTGAGACGGTTACAGCGTTCTGGTCAGGCCTTCAGCGGAACCAGACGCGGGGCGATCATGTTTTCCGGACGCAGGATGTCGTCGAGCATCGCGTCGTCCAGCAGCTTCTCTTCACGCACCAGCTCAAGCACACCGCGGCCGGTTTCCAGGGCAACGCGAGCGATACGGGTGGCGTTTTCGTAGCCGATGTAAGGGTTCAGGGCGGTGACCAGGCCGATCGAGTGCTCGACCAGTTCACGGCAGCGCTGTTCGTTGGCGGTGATGCCGACGATGCAATGCTCGCGCAGCATGTCCATGGCGCGTTGCAGCAGGCGAATCGAGTCGAAGATCTTGTAGGCGATCAACGGCTCCATCACGTTCAGCTGAAGCTGGCCGCCTTCGGCCGCGACGGTCAGGGCCAGGTCGTTGCCCATGATGGCAAAGGCCACTTGGTTTACGGCTTCCGGGATCACCGGGTTCACCTTGCCTGGCATGATCGAGCTGCCGGGCTGACGAGCCGGCAGGTTGATCTCGTTGATGCCGGTACGTGGGCCGCTGGACAGCAGGCGCAGGTCGTTGCAGATCTTCGACAACTTGACCGCGGTGCGTTTGAGCATGCCGGAGAACAGTACGAAGGCGCCCATGTCGGAGGTGGCTTCGATGAGGTCCGCAGCCGGTACCAGCGGCTGGCCACTGATGGTTGCCAGACGCTGTACAGCCAGGGCCTGGTAGCCCGGGTCGGCGTTGATGCCGGTACCAATCGCGGTGCCACCCAGGTTGATCTCGGTGAGCAGCTCAGGTGCCAGCGAGCGCAGACGCTGCAGGTCTTCGGTCATGGTGGTGGCGAAGGCGCGGAATTCCTGGCCCAGGGTCATCGGCACGGCATCCTGCAGCTGGGTGCGACCCATCTTCAGTACGTGGTCGAATTCCTTGCCTTTGGCGGCGAAGGCCTGGATCAGGCTCTCAAGGCTGGCCAGCAGGGCGTCGTGACCCAGCAGCAAGCCCAGGCGAATAGCAGTGGGGTAGGCGTCGTTGGTCGACTGCGCCATGTTCACATCGTTGTTGGGGTGCAGGTACTGGTACTCACCTTTCTGGTGACCCATGGCCTCCAACGCGACGTTGGCGATGACTTCGTTGGCGTTCATGTTGGTGGAGGTACCGGCACCCCCTTGGATCATGTCGACCACGAACTGCTCGTGGTAGTCGCCCTTGATCAGACGGGCGCAGGCTGCACTGATGGCAGCGTGCTTGGCATCGCTCAGGTGGCCCAGCTCACGGTTGGCGTCGGCAGCGGCCTGCTTGACCATGGCCAGGGCCACGACCAGCTTGGGGTAGTGCGACAGAGGAACGCCAGAGAGGTGGAAGTTGTTGGCAGCGCGCAGGGTCTGGATGCCGTAGTAGGCATCGGCAGGAACTTCAAGGGTGCCCAACAGATCTTTTTCGACGCGGAACGATGCAGCAGCGGACATGATAAATATCATCTCGAGTTTGACCCGGCACATGCCGGAATGGCGCCAATCCTAGGCCCTAAGGTGTTTTTGCGGCCAATGCTGTTGCACGCTAACCTATGCACAAACGGCATAGTGATAGATGTGACGCCGATTGATTTTCGAGCGTGTTCCATTTTGGTGCACGGCAGGGGAGCGGCCCGATGAACCTAGAAAGCAAATGGCTGGAGGACTTCAGTGCCCTGGCCTCGACCCGCAGTTTTTCCCAGGCGGCGGAGCGGCGCTTCGTAACGCAGCCGGCCTTCAGCCGGCGGATTCGTAGCCTGGAGGCGGCCCTGGGCCTTACCCTGGTCAACCGATCCCGCACCCCCATCGAGCTGACAGAGGCGGGCCAGCTGTTTTTGGTAACGGCCCGCACGGTTGTCGACCAGCTGAGCGAAATTCTTCGCCATTTGCATCATCTTGAAGGTGGTCAGGGCGAAGTGATTCAAGTGGCAGCCGCGCACTCGCTCGCATCGGGCTTCTTCCCACGCTGGGTGGCCCAACTGCGCAACGATGGGCTGAACATCGCCACCCGGCTTGTTGCCACCAACGTCGGCGATGCAGTGCATGCCTTGAGGGAAGGCGGCTGCGACCTGATGCTAGCGTTCTACGACCCTGACGCAGCCTTGCAGATGGATGCCGAAATCTTTCCCTCGCTGCACATGGGCACCACCGAAATGCTGCCCGTTTGTGCCGTGGATGCAGAAGGCAAACCGTTGTTTACCCTGGAGGGTGAAACCAGCGTGCCATTATTGGCCTACAGCGCCGGGGCCTTCCTGGGTCGTTCGGTGAACCTGCTGCTGCGCCAGCGCAATCTGCGTTACACCACCGTCTATGAAACCGCCATGGCTGACAGCCTCAAGAGCATGGCCCTGGAGGGGATGGGGGTGGCATGGGTACCGCGCCTGTCCATGCGCGGCGAACTGGAGCGTGGAGAACTTGCGATCTGTGGTGGCAGCCAGTGGCACGTGCCGCTGGAAATTCGCCTGTACCGCTGCGCCTTGGTCCGCAAGGCCAACGTCCGTTTGCTGTGGCGCAAACTGGAGTCGACCGGCGTCCAGGGCGAGGCATCAATTTGAAGTGTATTTCAGATAATCCGCGATTCTTGTCGCTGTAGCCATAGCCGTTCGAGCGGGAAAACTTGTCCCGCGAGACAGCTTGCCCTTTGATCCGGCATGTGCTTATGGGGGTGGGCGCTCCCTCCTTGAATACGCTACAATCCTGCGCCTTCGGCCGACCCGGTCGATTCATAATCCGTATGACGAGCCACGCCGGTCCACCTGCGTGGCTTGTTGCTTTTAGCGCGCCAGAAGGCGCTTGCAGGAGAGGCTCGACGATGAGTGCACTGGTTGGCGTGATCATGGGCTCCAAGTCCGATTGGTCCACCCTTAGCCACACCGCCGATATGCTGGAAAAACTCGGCATTCCTTACGAGGTGAAGGTGGTTTCCGCCCACCGTACGCCGGATCTGCTGTTCCAGTACGCCGAAGAGGCTGATGGCCGGGGCATCGAGGTGATCATCGCCGGTGCCGGTGGTGCAGCCCACTTGCCTGGCATGTGCGCGGCCAAGACCCACCTGCCGGTGCTGGGCGTGCCAGTGCAGTCGTCGATGCTTTCGGGCGTTGATTCGTTGCTGTCGATCGTGCAGATGCCTGCCGGCGTGCCGGTTGCCACCCTGGCCATCGGCCGCGCGGGCGCAATCAATGCCGCGCTGTTGTCGGCCAGCATCCTTGGCGCCAAGCACCCTCAGTACCACGCGGCGTTGAAGCAGTTCCGCACGGAACAGACCGACACCGTGCTGGACAATCCAGATCCGCGTCAGGCTTGAGGTTCAACCCATGAAAATCGGTGTAATCGGTGGCGGCCAGTTGGGCCGCATGCTAGCACTGGCGGGTACTCCGCTGGGCATGAACTTCGCCTTCCTCGACCCGGCGCCCGATGCCTGTGCCGCCTCTCTGGGCGAGCACTTGCTCGCGGGCTATGGCGACCAGGAACACCTGCGTCAGCTGGCCGATCAGGTTGACCTGGTTACCTTCGAGTTCGAGAGCGTTCCGGCCGAGACCGTGGCGTTTCTTTCGCAGTTCGTGCCGGTGTACCCAAGTGCCGAGGCCCTGCGCATCGCCCGTGACCGCTTGTTCGAGAAAAGCATGTTCCGTGACCTGGGGATCCCCACCCCCGCGTTCGCCGACATCCTGTCCCAGGCAGACCTGGACGCCGCAGTGGCGAGCATCGGCCTGCCAGCGGTGCTCAAGACCCGCACCCTGGGCTATGACGGCAAGGGCCAGAAAGTCCTGCGCACCGCGCAAGACGTGGTCGGCACCTTTGCCGAACTGGGCAGCGTGCCGTGCCTGCTCGAAGGCTTCGTACCCTTTACCGGTGAAGTATCGCTGGTCGCGGTCCGGGCCCGCGATGGTGAAACGCGGTTCTATCCGCTGGTGCACAATACGCACGACAGCGGCATCCTGCACCTGTCGGTCGCCAGTCAGGCGCATCCGTTGCAAGCGCTGGCTGAAGACTACGTCGGTCGCGTGTTGCAACAACTCGATTATGTCGGGGTCATGGCGTTCGAATTCTTCGAGGTCGACGGTGGGCTCAAGGCCAATGAAATTGCACCGCGCGTGCACAACTCCGGGCACTGGACCATCGAAGGCGCCGAGTGCAGCCAGTTCGAAAACCACGTGCGTGCCATCGCCGGTTTGCCATTGGGTTCCACTGCCAAGGTCGGAGAGAGCGCCATGCTCAACTTCATCGGTGAAGTCCCCCCAGTGGAGCAGGTCGTGGCCATCGACGACTGCCACCTGCACCACTATGGCAAGGCGTTCAAGGCCGGACGCAAGGTTGGCCATGCCACATTGCGGTGCCAGGACATGGCCACACTCGAGCACAAGATTGCGCAAGTCCAGGCGCTGATCGGCAACTGATCGAGCGCCAATTCGAACTTCTGCATCCGGCTGGCCCTCTGAAGTGGCAACAAGCCAAAGCGCTGCCTAGGCTTTGGCTTGTTCCATCTTTACTGCAAGGGGATTGCCATGGGTATCATCGGAACCATCTTCATCGGCCTCATCGTCGGCCTGCTGGCTCGTTTCATCAAACCGGGCGACGACAGCATGGGCTGGATCATGACCATCCTGCTCGGTATCGCGGGCTCGCTGTTGGCCACCTATGGCGGTCAGGCGCTTGGTATCTACCAGGCAGGTCAGGCAGCCGGCTTCTTTGGCGCACTGGTAGGCGCCATCCTTCTTCTGGTGATCTACGGATTCATCAAGAAACGCTGAATACTGGTTAGAATGCCGGCAATTCATCCCGAGTTGCCGAGCATTCCATGCGTGCCTTCTTCATTGCCCTCCTGTTGTCGGCCAGCTCCCTGGCCCATGCCGAATTGCCCGAGACCGACTGGCTGGAACTGATGCCCAAGTCGGACCAGAAGGCGCTCGAGCAGATGCCCGAAATCGACCATAACTCTCCCGAAGCCATGGGCACCTTCACCGCCAAAGGTGGCTTGAAGCAGGGCAAGGGGCTGCCTGCGGTCATGTACTCGACGAAAACCGTGCCCGCCCTGAACGGCAAGAGCATTCGCCTGGGTGGCTACCCCGTGCCGCTTGAAAGCGATGCCAAGGGCCACAGCACCTTGTTCTTCCTGGTGCCATACCCAGGTGCATGCATCCACGTCCCGCCACCGCCACCCAACCAGCTGGTGTTGGTGCGCTATCCAAAAGGGCTGAAGATCGATGACATCTACACGCCGCTGTGGGTCAGCGGCACGCTGAAGGTGGAAAAGGTCAGCAACGACCTGGCCGACGCGGCCTATGCCTTGGACGCCGCGAAGGTGAGGGTAGTGGTGGACGCCGATCTTTGAGGCGTGTCCGAGTGGCTAGTCGCGCGGGGTCACTTCACAATCGATCCTGACCCCCAGCGAACTGCTGGCCCCGGGCTGCAACTGCACCACGTCGTCCCAGACGTTCGCCGTCTCGATGCACAGCATGCGTTGCCAGCCGTCATCGGCCATGTCCGGCAATTCCTTGGCCCGTGCGGTCCAGGGGTTCCAGATCACCGCCGAGCGGGATCCACTGCTGGTCAGGATGATCCGCCTGCCCCAGGCCGGGTCGACGATGCTCAGCGTTGGCGGCGTATCCAGATAGATCCGGTCCGTCTCGCCGGTAAACGCCAGCGCACCCTGCTGCAGGCGCTGTTGCCAGTCGGCCAGGGTTTCGATGTAAGCCAACCCCTCGACACCGTCGACCTTGGCCTGGCGCACATCACTGACGGCAAAATAATTGTGCAGGGCCTGGCTGATAGTGACCGGGCTATCGCCAAGGTTGCGGCTGGTCAGTTGCAGCGTCAACGCCTCGTCCAGCACGACCACCAGCTTCAGCGCCACGGTGTGCGGCCACCCGGGCAATCCACCTTGCGCTTCGGCCATTTCGAACTCGATCCGCAGGGTTTCGCCCACTTCCTCCAGGCTCAGCAATTGCCAGTCACGCGTGCGGACAAGGCCGTGGGCTGGCGCTTGTTCAGCGTGGTACATGGACTGGACGGTTTCAGGGTTGCGCTGCAGGTCGCCAAACCATGGCCAGCATACAGGCGCCCCTGCCCGAACCGACTTCCCCTGGCGGAAAATGGCCTTGTCGCTCAACCACAGCAACGGTGGCTCGCCTGTGCGCTGGTAGCTGAGGACCTGTGCACCCTGGCGGGCGATCAGTAGTTCGGCGAAGCTGCTGCGGATACGCCAGCAGTGAAGCTCGCCATGTTGCTCGGTCGTTACCTGGAAGGTGGCCATTGCGTCATCTCATTGGTTGCCAGTGGGCCTTGGACCCGGGCGCAGGCAATGAGTTTACCGCTGGCAGGCCTCAGCGACGAGGGACGGAACGGGTGCGGCCGCTGCCATCGATTGCGACGAAGACGAAGACGGCTTCGGTCACCTTGCGCCATTCGCTGGACAGTGGATCGTCGCTCCATACCTCGACCATCATCTGGATGGAGCTGCGCCCGATCTCCAGCGTCTGGGTATAGAAGGACAACTGTGCGCCCACGGCCACCGGTACCAGAAACGCCATGCGATCTATCGCCACGGTAGCGACGCGGCCACCGGCAACACGGCTGGCCATGGCGGTACCTGCCAGGTCCATCTGGGCGACCAGCCAGCCGCCGAAGATATCGCCAAAGCCGTTTGTTTCGCGTGGCAGTGCGGTGATCTGCAAAGCAAGGTCACCCTGCGGAATTGGATCTTCTTGTTCGAGCTCAATCATGCGGTGGGGCCTCTGACCCGTGACGCTTTTCCTGGATGCGGCGCTTAGGCCGGTAAACGATTCAGCTGACAACATACTACGCCGATTCGTATGACGAGACGGCCGTGGGAAATGCTTCGAAACCGTCTGAGTATAGTGACCGGAGTTTTCGCACAATATCCCACGCTAGCAGGACACATTTCGTACGAAACGCCAGTATATAGAGCATCTACGCAAGCGACGACCATGCGTTCTTGCAGGTCGGTATGGATTGCGTGTCGCTTTCAGCCGCGTTCGGCAATTTGCTATCTTCGCCTTCGCCTTGAACAAGCCGCATCCCGTGTGGCCTTGCCCTATAAAGAGAATAACCGTGATGACTTCCGCGCCGAGCAGTATCGAGCAGGCCCCGCGGCCGCTGACCCGCAGTGACTACAAGACCCTTTCGCTGTCTGCGCTGGGCGGGGCGCTGGAGTTCTACGACTTCATCATCTTCGTGTTCTTCGCCACCGTGGTCGGCAAGCTGTTCTTCCCAGCCGACATGCCAGAGTGGCTGCGGTTGATGCAGACGTTCGGCATTTTCGCCGCAGGCTATCTGGCGCGGCCCCTGGGCGGCATCATCATGGCGCATTTCGGCGACCTGCTGGGCCGCAAGAAGATGTTCACCCTGAGCATCTTCATGATGGCCCTGCCCACCCTGATCATGGGCCTGCTGCCGACCTACGCGCAGATTGGCCTGTGGGCGCCGATCCTGTTGCTGTTGATGCGGGTGATCCAGGGGGCGGCCATCGGCGGGGAAGTGCCGGGCGCCTGGGTATTCGTCTCGGAGCACGTGCCGGCGCGCAATACCGGCTATGCCTGCGGCACGCTCACTGCCGGTTTGACGGCCGGTATCTTGCTGGGCTCGCTGGTCGCGACCTTGATCAACAGCGTCTACAGCGCCGAAGAAGTGGCCAGCTATGCCTGGCGAATTCCGTTTCTGCTGGGCGGTGTGTTCGGTCTGTTTTCGGTCTACCTGCGCCGTTGGCTGCATGAAACCCCGGTGTTCGCAGAAATGCAGCAACGCAAAGCCCTGGCCGAAGAGCTGCCGCTGCGGGCGGTGCTGCGCGATCATCGCGGGCCCATCGTGCTGTCCATGTTGCTGACCTGGATGCTGTCGGCAGGCATCGTGGTGGTGATCCTCATGACGCCAGCCTTGTTGCAGAGCATCTACCACATCAGCCCTACCGACTCGCTCAAGGCCAACAGCCTGGCCATCGTGCTGCTGAGCCTGGGTTGCATTGGCGCCGGTAGCCTGGCCGATCGCTTCGGCGCGGGCCGTGTGTTCGTGGTCGGCAGCCTGATGCTGTTGGTCAGTTCCTGGGCGTTCTACCACAGCTTGCCCACACGGCCCGAGCTGTTGTTCCCGTTGTATGCGGTGACCGGCCTGTGCGTGGGCGTGATTGGCGCAGTGCCCTACGTGATGGTCAAGGCATTTCCGGCTGCGGTGCGCTTCAGCGGCTTGTCGTTTTCCTACAACGTCGCCTATGCCATTTTTGGCGGCCTGACGCCGATGGCGGTAACCGGGCTTCTGAAGGTCAGCCCCATGGCGCCCGCTTACTATGTGGCTGTCCTGTGCATGGTCGGCTTTTCGGTAGGTCTGTACTTGCTCGCCAACAAGCGTTGAATCGCCTTGGCCACTGACACTTGCTCCCTGTAGCAGCGCTTCGACACGATGATGGCATTTCATCCAATTGTCACAATCAAGTCATATCGTGTTCATGCGCGCTGCAGATACTGGCCCCCGTTCCCTCTCTGCACCCCCATTCCAGCTAGGAGCAAGGCATGAAATTGAAGCGTTTGATGGCGGCCCTTACCTTTGCCGCCGCTGGCGTTGCAACCGCCAACGCAGTGGCCGCTGTCGATCCTGCTATCCCGACCTACACCAAGACCACGGGTGTTTCGGGCAACCTCTCCAGCGTCGGCTCCGATACCCTCGCGAACCTGATGACCCTGTGGGCCGAGGCCTACAAAAAGGAATACCCGAACGTCAACATCCAGATCCAGGCAGCGGGTTCGTCCACTGCGCCACCGGCGCTGACCGAAGGCACCGCCAACCTCGGCCCCATGAGCCGCAAGATGAAGGACGTCGAATTGCAGGCGTTTGAGCAGAAGTATGGCTACAAACCGACTGCCATTCCGGTTGCGGTCGACGCCCTGGCGGTGTTCGTGCACAAGGACAACCCGATCAAGGGTCTGACCATGGCCCAGGTCGATGCCATTTTCTCTTCGACCCGCCTGTGTGGTGGCAAGGCCGAGATCAAGACCTGGGGCGATGCCGGAGTAACCGGCGACCTTGCCAACAAGCCGATCCAGCTGTTCGGCCGTAACTCGGTGTCCGGCACGTATGGTTACTTCAAGGAAGAAGCCCTGTGCAAAGGTGACTTCAAGCCCAACGTCAACGAGCAACCTGGTTCCGCCTCGGTGGTGCAGTCCATCAGCTCGTCGCTCAACGGTATCGGCTACTCGGGTATCGGCTACAAGACGGCCAGCGTCAGGACCGTGCCGCTGGCCAAGAAGGAGGGCGGCGAGTTCGTCGAGGACAACGAGACCAACGCCCTGAACGGCAGCTACCCGCTCTCGCGCTTCCTGTACGTTTACGTCAACAAGGCGCCGAACAAGCCGCTGGCCCCGCTGGAGGCCGAGTTCGTGAAGCTGGTACTGTCGCAGGCCGGCCAGCAGGTGGTCGTCAAGGATGGCTACATTCCGCTGCCTGCCAAAGTCGTCGACAAGACCCTGGCCGACCTGGGCCTGTCCCACGCCGGCAACGTCGCCAAGCAGTAATCGAACCCTGCAGGGGCAAGCCGTTGGGCTAGCCTCTTCAGCACTCCCAGCCCGGGGCCAGCCTTACTGTGCTTCGGGCTTTCGTGCGTCACTGCATTGTCATGTTTTTGTCATACGGGACCGCTAGGGTGTGCCCCATGAATGATCTGGCCAACTCCACAATGACCCAAGATTCCCAGCCTGCACGCATCGATTTCAACACGCCGGAGTTGCAGCGCAAGCGACGCCTGCGTGCGCTCAAGGACCGCCTGACGCGCTGGTACGTGCTGGTGGGCGGGCTGGCTGTGCTGGCCGCGATCACCTTGATCTTCTTTTATCTGGCGTATGTGGTTCTCCCGTTATTCCAGGGCGCCGAGCTGACCAGCAAGCAGGCATTGCAACCTGCCTGGCTCAAGGAGGAGGCGGGCAAGCCGTTGATGATCGCCCTCGAGGAGCAGAACCTGGTTGGCATGCGGGTTTCGGACCAGGGCCAGGTGCTGTTCTTCGACACCAAGACCGGCGAAGCGCTCGAGCGCGTCGACCTGCCCATCCCTGCCGGCGTACAGGTCTCTTCGATCGGTACCGACCAGCCAGGCAGCTCGATGGTGATGCTGGGGTTGTCCAATGGCCGGGCGTTGGTGTTCACCCATACCTACAAGATCACCTACCCCGACAACAAGAAAACCATCACGCCGACCATCGACTACCCCTATGGCAAACAGCCTTTCGTGCTGGATGAACAGGCGCGGGTGCTGGAGCACGTCAGCGCCAGCGTCAATGGCGACACGCTGTTGCTGGCTGGCTCCACGGGGGCGCACCTGCAGGTCATCGCGTTGACGCGCAGCGAAAACATGATGACCGCCGAAGTCACGACCGAGCAGACCCGCATCGAGCTGCCGCAAATGACCGAAACGGTGAAGAACATCTTCATCGATCCGCGCCAGCAGTGGCTGTACGTGATCAATGGTCGCGCCACTGCCGACGTGTTCAGCCTGCGCGACAAGAGCCTCAACGGGCGCTACACCCTGGCGCAGAGCGCTGATACCGAAGTGACGGCCACTGCGCAGCTGGTAGGCGGCATTTCACTGATCATCGGTGACTCACACGGTGGGCTGGCCCAGTGGTTCATGGCCCGTGACCCGGACGGGGAATCCCGTTTCAAGCAGATTCGTACCTTCCAGCTGGGCACCTCGCCCATCGTGCAGATTGACGCCGAAGAGCGCCGCAAGGGCTTCATCGCCCTGGACGCAGAAGGCAAGCTGGGTGTTTTCCACAGCACGGCGCACCGCACCCTCTTGGTCGAGTCCGTGGCCCAGGGCCCAGGTATCCTTGCCCTGTCACCGCGCGCCAACCGGATCATGATCGAAGAGCCCGGCAGGTTGCTGCCATTGAAGCTGCACAACCCCCATCCGGAAGTGTCTTTCAGCGCGCTGTGGGGCAAGGTATGGTACGAGAATTACGACGCGCCCAAGTACGTGTGGCAGTCGACCGCGTCCAATACCGATTTCGAGCCCAAGCTGAGCCTTTCGCCGCTGACCTTCGGTACGCTCAAGGCTGCCTTCTACGCCATGATCCTTGCCGCGCCGCTGGCCATTGCCGCCGCGATCTACACAGCCTACTTCATGGCCCCTGGCATGCGCCGCAAGGTCAAGCCGGTGATCGAACTGATGGAGGCGATGCCCACGGTCATCCTGGGGTTCTTCGCGGGGCTGTTTTTGGCGCCGTACCTGGAAGGCCACCTGCCAGGGGTCTTCAGCCTGTTCCTGCTCATGCCGGTCGGCATCCTGCTGGCAGGGTTCACCTGGAGCCGGCTGCCTGAATCCATTCGCCTGCGGGTACCGGATGGCTGGGAGGCGGCCATTCTTATCCCAGTCATTCTACTCACCGGCTGGTTTGCCCTTGGCATGAGCCCGTACCTTGAAAGCTGGCTCTTTGGCGGCGACATGCGCCTGTGGATCACCAATGACCTGGGTATCACCTATGACCAACGCAATGCACTGGTGGTCGGGATCGCGATGGGTTTTGCCGTCATTCCCAACATCTACTCGATTGCCGAGGACGCCGTCTTCAGCGTGCCGCGCAGCCTGACGCTGGGCTCCCTGGCACTGGGTGCAACGCCTTGGCAGACCCTCACCCGGGTAGTGATCCTGACCGCCAGCCCCGGCATCTTCTCGGCGCTGATGATCGGCATGGGCCGGGCTGTCGGTGAAACCATGATCGTGCTGATGGCCACCGGTAATACACCGGTGATGGAGATGAACCTGTTCGAAGGCATGCGCACGCTGGCTGCCAACGTAGCGGTGGAAATGCCGGAATCCGAAGTTGGGGGCAGTCACTACCGGGTGCTGTTCCTCGCCGCGTTGGTGCTGCTGATGTTCACCTTCGTCATGAACACCTTGGCCGAGCTGATTCGCCAGCGTCTGCGCAAGAAATACTCGTCGCTTTGATAGAAAGGTAGCGATCCGTGAAAAAGGATTCCCTCAAAGGCTGGTTCAAGAGCGGTGCCCCCGGTGTATGGATGAGCGGCGGCGCGGTGGCCATGGCGGTGATCATGACCGTTGGCCTGCTGGCAGTGATCGCCGTACGCGGCCTGGGGCATTTCTGGCCGGCCGATTTGATCCAGGCCACCTACGCCGTGCCGGGCCAGGCCCAGCAGACGGTCATCGGTGAAGTGGTACAGCAGGAAGAAGTGCCGCGTGCGCGCCTCAAGGGCGCCGGTTTGCCCGTGCCCGACCAGGGCCCGGAGTTCATGACACGCGAATTGATCAAGGTCGGAAACCGGGACCTCAATGGCAGCGACTTCACTTGGGTCGTGGGCGACTGGCTTGTCGATCAGCAGCGCCCCGAACAGCTGATGGCCCTGGAACGCCGCGAGTGGGGCAACTTCTATGGCTATCTGGTGAGCGTCAAGGAACAAGGCCGAGTGGTGGCGCAAGGGGCTGCGGCCTGGGGTGAGCTGCAAGCGCGCCTGGCCCGGGCCAGCGAGCTCAACAAGACGCTGCAAGCGCTGGAGAAGAAAGACATCGGTGCCATCAACCATGGCCTGGAGCGGTTGCGCCTGCAGGCGCGCAAACTCGAGCTTGAAGGCAAGCTGGACGCAGCGGCCCAGGCTGACATCGAGGCTGACCGCGCCGAGCTCAACAGCCGCTACAAAGCCATCGAAGATCGCCTGACCACGCTTCATCGGGATTTTGCCCGCGACACACTGGTGGCGCGCGATGGCAATGGCCGTGAAGTCGAGATCAACCTCAGCAAGGTGGTCCATGCCATCCAGCCCAACGGCATGTCGACCCTGGCCAAGCTGGGGGTGTACTTCGCCAAGGTGTGGGAGTTTCTCAGCGACGACCCGCGTGAGGCCAACACGGAGGGCGGTATCTTCCCGGCCATCTTCGGCACGGTGATGATGACCCTGATCATGGCCGTGATCGTCACGCCCTTTGGCGTGCTGGCAGCGGTCTATCTGCGCGAGTATGCCCGGCAGGGGCCGGTGACACGCCTGATCCGCATCGCCGTCAACAACCTTGCCGGTGTACCGGCCATCGTCTACGGCGTTTTCGGCCTGGGCTTCTTCGTGTACGTGCTGGGCGGCTCGATCGATCGCCTGTTCTTCGCCGAAGCCTTGCCGGCGCCCACCCTGGGCACGCCGGGCCTGTTGTGGGCGTCACTGACACTGGCATTGTTGGCCGTGCCGGTGGTGATCGTGGCCACCGAGGAAGGGCTGGCGCGCATTCCGCGCACCCTGCGCGAGGGTTCGTTGGCCTTGGGTGCCACCAAGGCCGAAACGCTGTGGAAGATCGTTCTGCCCATGGCCAGCCCGGCCATGATGACCGGCATGATCCTGGCCGTTGCTCGCGCCGCGGGTGAAGTCGCACCGCTGATGCTGGTGGGCGTGGTCAAGCTGGCGCCGTCGCTGCCGGTGGATGGCAATTACCCCTACCTGCACCTGGATCAGAAGATCATGCACCTGGGCTTTCATATCTACGATGTGGGCTTCCAGAGCCCGAACGTGGAAGCGGCGCGGCCACTGGTGTACGCCACGGCACTGCTGCTTGTGATGGTCATCGCGACACTGAACCTGTCGGCCGTGTGGATCCGTAACCACCTTCGTGAGAAATACAAGGCGCTCGACAGCTGAGCCAGGCGTCGAACGTTCAAGCGGCGTCGCCGACGCGAGGCGTCCGCTTCGTCCCAACGTGCTACTGGCGGCCATACGCCGGCAGCTCCCAATGGAGTGAGACCATGCAGCAACAACCGCCTAACCACGGCATCGACATGTCCGCCCTGGGCCGCAGCAAACAGGGCCTGCGCCTGGCCGAGGAAACGGTTGCCATCGAAGTGCCTGGGCTGAGCCTGTTCTACGGTGACAAGCAGGCCCTGTTCGATGTCAGCATGAATATTCCCAAGCAGCGCGTGACGGCGTTCATTGGCCCGTCCGGCTGCGGCAAGTCCACCTTGCTGCGCACCTTCAACCGCATGAACGACCTGGTAGACGGCTGCCGTGTGCAAGGCGCCGTCAACCTGTACGGCCATGACATCTACCGCAAGGGCGAGGACGTAGCCGAGCTGCGTCGCCGCGTGGGCATGGTGTTCCAGAAACCCAACCCCTTCCCCAAGACCATCTACGAGAACGTGGTCTATGGCCTGCGGATTCAAGGCATCAACAAAAAGCGTATCCTGGACGAGGCCGTCGAGTGGGCCCTCAAGGGCGCAGCGCTGTGGGACGAAGTCAAGGACCGTCTGCACGAGTCGGCGCTGGGTCTGTCCGGTGGGCAGCAGCAGCGCCTGGTCATCGCACGCACCATCGCGGTAGAGCCCGAGGTTCTGTTGCTGGACGAGCCTTGCTCGGCGCTGGACCCGATTTCCACGCTCAAGGTCGAAGAGCTCATCTACGAGTTGAAAACCAAGTTCACCATCGTCATCGTGACCCACAACATGCAGCAGGCGGCCCGGGTATCGGATTACACCGCCTTCATGTACATGGGCAAACTGGTGGAATTCGGCGACACCGATACCCTGTTCACCAACCCCGCCAAGAAGCAGACCGAAGACTACATCACTGGCCGATACGGCTGAAGAAGCACCGCGCACTGCTGCTCGCCGGGTGGAGGCACTCGGCGCAGGCAGGGGCACGCCTCGAACGACTTGAAGCTCGCAGCCAGCAGCTTCGCGGAGCCACAGCATGATCAACAAAGAAAGCCTGACGCATCATATTTCCCAGCAGTTCAACGCCGAGCTCGAAGAGGTTCGCAGTCACCTGCTGGCCATGGGCGGGCTGGTCGAGAAACAGGTCAACGATGCGGTCACTGCGCTGATCGAGGCCGATTCCGGCCTGGCTCAGCAGGTGCGCGAGGTCGACGAGCGGATCAACCAGATGGAGCGCAACATCGACGAGGAATGCCTGCGCATTCTGGCGCGTCGCCAGCCGGCGGCATCGGACCTGCGCCTGATCATCAGCATCTCCAAATCGGTGATCGACCTTGAGCGTATCGGTGACGAATCGACCAAGATCGCCCGGCGGGCCATCCAGCTCTGCGAGGAAGGTGAATCCCCGCGGGGCTATGTAGAAGTTCGGCACATCGGCGATCAGGTGCGCAACATGGTGCGCGACGCACTCGACGCCTTCGCCCGCTTCGATGCCGACCTGGCCTTGTCGGTGGCTCAATACGACAAGACTATCGACCGTGAATACAAGACAGCCTTGCGCGAGCTGGTGACCTACATGATGGAAGATCCCCGCTCGATCTCCCGTGTGCTGAGTGTCATCTGGGTCCTGCGCTCGCTGGAGCGCATCGGCGACCATGCACGCAACATCTCCGAACTGGTGATCTACCTGGTGCGCGGCACCGATGTACGCCACATGGGCCTCAAGCGCATGACCGCGGAGGTGCAGGGTCGAGCCAGTGTCGATGGTGAAATACCTAATGTTCCAGCCGAGGCGGACGATAAATAAAGTTCTCTCCGAGCATCGGCGCCCGGCTTGTGCCGGGCGTTTTCGTTAGTCCGCCTGGAGGTGCCAGAGACCATCGACCGGCTGTAGATGACCCGGCGTAACACACAGGTGGTAGCAAGTGGCCAGCAAATGGCAGTAGGCTAGTCGGGTTCAGAAGGAGTATCGATGAGTAAAGTGAATGTGCTGGTGGTGGATGACGCGCCATTTATCCGTGACCTGATCCGTAAGTGCCTGCGCAACGCGTTTCCTGGCATGACCGTGGAGGATGCCGTCAACGGTCGCAAGGCCATGACCCTGTTGGGCAAGGAAGCGTTCGACCTGGTGCTGTGCGACTGGGAAATGCCGGAAATGTCGGGCTTGGAGCTGCTCACCTGGTGCCGTCAGCAACCTGAGCTGAAGGGCCTTCAGTTCATCATGGTGACCAGCCGTGGCGACAAGGAAAATGTCATCCAGGCGATTCAGGCCGGCGTGTCGGATTTCGTCGGCAAGCCCTTCACCAACGAGCAGTTGCTGACCAAGGTCAAGAAGGCCTTGGCCAAGATCGGCAAGCTCGACAGCCTCATGAGCCCAGGGCCTGCGCGGGCCAATGCCGCGTTCGCCAATGACTCGCTCAACGCCCTGACGGCTGGGCGGCCCGAAGCCGTCAAGGTGGCTGCGCCAGCACCTGTTCCAACCAAGGTGGCCGCCACCCCTGGCAAACCTAGCGTAGCGACACCCGCACCCAGCGGTCGCGGCCAGGGCCAGCTGCGTTTGGCGAGCGGCATGCAGGCCTGCGTGATCAAGGCGTTGAGCCTGAAGGAAGCCCTGCTGGTCGTGCGGCGCAGTGAGACACTGCCGCAGGTACTCGAAGGCGCTGTGCTGAACCTGGAGCAGGGCGAAAACGCAGAGGTGGCGCGTTTGAACGGTTATCTGCACGCGGTGGCGGCCTTCGAGCCCAAGCCGGACAGCGACTGGCTGCAATTGACGTTCAAGTTCGTCGATCAAGACGCCCAGAAGCTGGATTACCTGTCCCGCCTGATCGCCCGCGGCACTGCCCAGAAGCATTTCACGCCAGGGGCCTGACGGGCCGCCGCAACAGCGAGCTGGCCAGCAGCATCCGACCAACTGTCATGGTGAACAGGGTGCCTGCTGCTAGGCTTGGACAGGTCCTCCACTGTCAAAAAGCCATCATCATGCATCTGCGCTTTCTGCTGCTGTGTACGTTAACCCTGGTCAGCGCCTCTAGCCTGGGGGTGACACTGCACCCCGTCACCGACGAAACGGGCAGGGTTTCCTATGCGCAGCGACCCGGCCCGGGCATCAAGCCCACGGTCGTGGATGAGTCCACCGTGGAAATCAACGAACACGACGTGCGCCTCAACGCGATCGTGTTTCAGGGCGGTGTGAGCTTCTCGGCCCGCAACGAATTGCCAGTCGCGGTGCAGGTGGAACTGCGCCTGGATAATCTGGTGAATGCGCAGGGTGGCGATGCGCCGCGAACCGTGCGGCGTCTGTTGCCGCCGCGATCGACGCAAGTACTCAGCATCGTCCGGGGACAGCCAGGCAAGTTGCTCAACTACCGTTCGACGCTGCTGCAAGCCATGGGCGACCCCGGCAAGCGCCCGCAAGGTTATCGTTATGCGTTTCCATGGGTGGGTGGGCCGTTTCGGGTGACCCAGGGGCCCAATGGCAGGTTCAGCCACTTCGGGCCCAAAGGGCGCTATGCAATGGACATCGCCATGCCCGAAGGCACGACCATTGTGGCGGCACGCGAAGGGGTGGTGGTGAGCACGCGTAGCGAGCAGAGCGGGCGAGGGGACAATCCCTCGGGCAACTTTGTCCGCATCCTGCACCCTGACGGCACCATGGGGGTGTACCTGCACTTGATGAGGGGGTCGATCGTGGTCGCGTCTGGGCAGCGTGTGCGCCAAGGGCAGGTGCTGGCCAGGTCGGGCAACACGGGTAACAGCACCGGGCCCCATCTGCACTTCGTGGTTCAGCGCAACGTGGGGCTGGCGCTCGAGTCGATTCCCTATCGGTTCGACCGGCCGATCAGTGGGCTGCCCGACTACACCGCAGGCAACCCCTGATCAGGGCTGGACCGAGCCAGGGGTTTTATAAGCTCAGTCCAGCTTGAGCACTTTGGCCAGCACGATCTTGGGGCCTTTCATCTTCTTGACGATGATGCGCAGCCCTTCGACCTCGAGCACTTCTTCTTCTTCCGGTACGCGCTTGAGCGTTTCGTAGACCAGGCCGGCCAGTGTTTCTGCCTCGATATGGTCCAGGTCCACGCCCAGCAAGCGCTCGACCTTGAACAGCGGGGTATCGCCGCGCACCAACAGCTTTCCTGGCTGATAGGCCAGGATGCCGCGCTCGGTCTTGCGGTGTTCGTCCTGGATGTCGCCCACCAGCACTTCCAGCACATCCTCCATGGTCAGGTAACCGATCACCTTGCCATCGGCCTCCTCGACCAGCACGAAGTGCGCACCGCCCTTGCGGAACTGCTCGAGCAACTGGGACAGCGGCATGTGCCTGGAAACGCGCTCCAGGGGACGAGCCAGGTCTTCCAGGTCAATGGTTTCTGGCAGGTGCTCGAGTTCGGCGAGTTCGAGCAGCAGGTCCTTGATGTGCAGCAGGCCCGTGAACTCCTCACGCTCGGTGTCGTACACCGGGTAGCGGCTGAACTTGTGACGACGGATCAGGGCCAGTATCTGCTTGAGCGGGGCATGGGCATCAATGATGACCATGTCTTCGCGAGAGTTGGCCCAGTCCACCACCTCCAGTTCACCCATTTCCACGGCGGATGCCAGCACGCGCATGCCTTGATCGCTTGGGTCCTGGCCACGGCTGGAGTGCAGGATCAGCTTGAGCTCTTCCCGGCTGTAATGATGCTCGTGGTGCGGGCCGGGTTCGCCTTGGCCGGCAATGCGCAGGATGGTGTTGGCGCTGGCATTGAGCAGGTAGATGGCCGGGTACATCAGCCAGTAGAACAGGTACAGCGGTACTGCGGTCCACAGCGACAACAGTTCCGGCTTGCGAATGGCCCACGATTTGGGCGCCAGCTCACCGACCACGATGTGCAGGTAGGAGATCACGAAGAAGGCGACGAAGAACGAGACGGCCTTGATCAGCTCGGGGGTATCGACGCCAAAGTAGGCCAGCAGCGGTTCGAGCAAGTGCGCGAAGGCCGGCTCGCCCACCCAGCCCAGCCCTAGCGAAGCCAGGGTGATGCCGAGCTGGCATGCCGAGAGGTAGGCATCGAGCTGGTTGTGAACCTTGCGCAGAATGCTGCCGCGCCAGCCGTGCTGCTCGGCGATGGCGTCCACGCGGGTTGCGCGCAGCTTGACCATGGCGAACTCGGCGGCGACGAAGAAGCCGTTGAGCAGCACCAGGACCAAAGCAAAAATGATCATGCCGAAATCGGCGAACAGGGAGGTGAAGCTGATACCAGGGGAAGGGTCCATGATGGAGTTTTTACGGGATCCGTCTTGAAGATGAGAAAAGTGCCGGCTCCAGCCGGCGCAAGGGATCAAATGTAGCGGCTAGGGCCGCAAAAGCAAAGGGCAGCCCATTGATCGGTGCTGCAAAGTGGCCCGAACGGCCTCAAACCGTGCCCGTGATCTGTTGCGCCGCTGCAAAATGGCAGGTGAAGGTGCTGCCGTGGCCTGGCACGCTGCTGATCTCCAGGCGCCCGCGGTGGCGCATCAGCACATGCTTGACGATGGCCAGCCCAAGGCCCGTACCACCGGTATGGGACGCACGGCTCGAATCCACCCGATAGAACCGCTCCGTCAGCCGTGGCAGGTGCTTGGCATCGATGCCGGGCCCTGAGTCCTGCACCGACAGATGGGCGCCCTGGGCATCGGCCCACCAACGAATGCGAATGCTGCCCTCGTCCTGCGTGTACTTGACGGCATTGAATACCAGGTTGGAAAAAGCGCTGCGCAATTCCGACTCGCTGCCTTTGAGCCAGATGCCTGGCTCGGCTTCCAGGGTGATGCGCTGATTGCGGGGCCCGGACAACGCCTGCGCGTCCTGCTTGATCGCATTGAGCAGGGTGTCCACGGCCACTGGCTGGTTGTCGGATGGGTAGTCGGTGGCCTCCAGCTTGGCCAACAGCAGCAGGTCGTTGAGCAGCGTTTGCATGCGCGAGCCCTGTTGGCTCATCTGCTGCAACGCTCGACGCCAGCGGGGGTTCACGTCCTCGACGTTATCCAGCAGGGCTTCCAAGTAGCCGGCGATCACGGTCAGCGGCGTTCGCAGTTCGTGGGACACGTTGGCTACGAAATCCTTGCGCATCTGTTCGAGCTGGTGGATGCGGGTCACGTCCCGAACCAGCATCAGGTGCTCGTTGTCGCCGTAGCGTGTGATGTGCAGTTGCACCCGCATGCGATCGTTGATGGGTGAGGGAATCTCCAGTGGCTCGACATAGTTCTCGGCTTCGAAGTATTCCTTGAAGCGCGGATGTCGCACCAGGTTGGTGACCTGCTGGCCGCCGTCCTGGGGTGTCTTGAAGCCCAGGAGCGTCTCGGCTGCGCGGTTCCACCACTCCAGGTTGCCGTGGCTGTCGAGCATGATCACCGCGTCACGTAGCGCCGCGGTGGACTCCTGTACCCTGTCGATCACTGCTTGAAGCCTGCCACGCACACGCTGATCCCGGCGTTGCAGATGGTAGATGCTGTCGAACACCTCGCCCCACAGGCCGTAGCCGTCAGGCGGTGCTTCGTCCGGTTGGTGATTGCGCAGCCAGGCATGCAGGCGTAGCAGTTGCTTGAGCGTCCAGCCCAGGTAGAGGGCCAGGCCAATGGCCAGGCTCCAGCCATAGTAGCCACTGATCAGGCCACCGATCAGGCAGAGGGTGATCAACAGCAGCAGGTGGCGGATCAGGGTCGCATGCCAGTTCTGGTTCAATTGGGGATCCTTCGAATCCAGCGATCAACAGCAAGTACGAACCTGCACGCAGAAGCGGATCGGTAGCGCGTTCACGTCCATTCGACGGCCTTGAGCCGAGAGCTGCGTTTCAGGTCAGACCTTGGTCGAAAAGCGGTAGCCTGTGCCGCGCACCGTTTGTACCAGATTTTCATAGGCCTCACCCAGCGCCTTTCGCAAGCGGCGAATGTGGACATCGACCGTGCGTTCCTCGACGTAGACATTGCCCCCCCAGACCTGGTCCAGCAACTGGCCGCGGGTATAGGCGCGTTCCTGGTGGGTCATGAAGAATTGCAGCAGGCGGTACTCGGTAGGCCCCATCTCGGCCGGCTTGCCATCGATGGTGACGCGATGGCTGATAGGGTCCAGCAGCAGTCCGCCGACCTCGATGGGTGTCTCGCCATCACTGGGGCCGGTGCGTCGCAGCACTGCCTTGAGGCGGGCCACCAGTTCACGCGGCGAAAACGGCTTGGTGATGTAGTCGTCCGCACCCACTTCCAGGCCTTGGATCTTGTTGTCTTCCTCGCCCTTGGCGGTAAGCATGATGATCGGAATGTCCCCGGTCAGCTCGTCGCGCTTCAGCCGCCGGGCCAGCTCGATGCCCGAGGTGCCGGGAAGCATCCAGTCCAGCAGGATCAGGTCCGGCTTACGGTCGACGATGATGGCATGGGCCTGTTGGGAGCTTTCTGCTTCCAGGCACTCATAACCTGCCATCTCCAGGGCCACGGCAATCATCTCGCGGATGGGCGCCTCGTCGTCGACGATCAGAATATTCCTGCCAGCCATGCTCAAAACCTCTCCTGGATTCGCTGTCTTGGCCCCGCATTAGATAACGGAATTATTGCAGCTGTGTGACAGGGTATTGGCGGTTCTCGCGACATTCAATGACTGGGCTAGGCTTCACAGGGCGGCGGTTGCGCCTGCAACCGAACCTTTTCCTCACGACACGGTGAATCCAATGACACGACATACGCTGAGCTGGATGGCCCTTTGCGCGGCCTTTTCGCTACCGGGCATCGCCTTGGCCGAGCCGGCCATGGAAAAGGAGGGCATGTGGGTGAATGACCAGGGCATGACGCTCTATACCTTCGACAAGGACACCGGTGGCAAGTCGATGTGCAACGGCGAGTGTGCCAGCAATTGGCCGCCCTTGATGGTCAAGGCCGAGGATCAGGCAGCCGAAGGCAAATGGACCGTGGTCATGCGTGATGACGGCAGCAAGCAATGGGCCTATGCCGGCAAGCCGCTGTATACCTTCGTCAAGGACAAGCAGGCGGGGGACAGGCACGGTGACGGGATCAAGGACGTCTGGCACATTGCCAAACCCTGATGGGTTAGCCACACGGCATCTCACCTGAACAGGTCGCCATGCGGTGTGGACCACGCGGCCCTTGCTGAGGCGGTACCGCGCCTCAGCGCACCGCTCAACGCAGCGCGTAATCCAGTACCACGCCCATGAACACCAGCAACCCGGCCCAGTGGTTGTGCAGGAACGCCTTGAAGCATGCCTCTCGGTCCAGGCGGCGTGTGGACCAGAATTCCCAGACGAAACAGCACGCGGCGCCCAGCAGGCCCAGGTAGAACCAGCCGCCGAGGGCGAAGCTGCTGCCGGCCAGCATCAGGCAGCCCAGCGAAAGCCCCTGCAAGCTCAGGATGATCACCCGGTCAGCCTCGCCAAACAGGATGGCCGTGGACTTCACACCGATCTTCAGGTCATCGTCGCGATCGACCATGGCGTAGTAGGTATCGTAAGCCACCGTCCACAGCAGATTGGCGATGTACAGTAGCCAGGCGGCGGCCGGCAGCTCACCGCCGGCCGCGGTGAAGGCCATGGGAATGCCCCATGAATAGGCGGCGCCCAGCACCACTTGTGGGTAATAGGTGTAGCGCTTCATGAAGGGGTAGCAGAACGCGAGCGCGACCGCCGCGAACGAAAGCCAGACGGTTTCGCTGTTGGTGCACAGCACCAGCAGGAAACTCACGCCCACCAGGACGGCAAACAGCGTCAGCGCTTCGCGTGGGCGTACACGCCCACTGGCCAAAGGTCGATCGGCGGTGCGCTTGACGTGCCCATCCACTTTGCGGTCGGCAAAATCATTGATGCAGCAACCGGCCGCGCGCATGAGCACCACACCCAACCCGAAGATCAGCACATTGGCCAACGTCGGTGAACCCTGACCGGCAATCCACACCGCCGACAGGGTTGGCCAGAGCAGCAGATAAATGCCGATGGGCCTGTCCATACGGCTTAGCTGGACAAAGTCCCAGGCGCGCGGGTGAAGGCGGTTCAACGACTTGAGCAGTTGCACGTACATCAACGGGTATCCTCGCGTGCCGCCTGCCACAACGCCGGCAGAAATACTTCGGCGACAAGCAGGTCGAGTCCATCTCGGGAGAAGCGTGAACGGCGTCCCCACAGGCCTGGGCTTGCGACTTCAGCGGGCAGCCAGGTTTCGGGGTAATGGCATGCCTGCAAGGGGTGGCGGGTGAACGCTCGGTCGCAGAACAGCAGCTCGCCCAGCGAGCGACTGCCGAGCGACTCGAGGTCCAGGCCGCCATGTTCCAGCGCCACACGGCTGGCCACGCTGCGGGCAAATACCCACGGCTGGCCATGCCCGCGCAGGAACACCTCCCTGACCCAACCCTGGGCGCCGGGCGCGATGCCAAGGGCCTGGCATTCATCTTCGCGCAGCGGCTGCCAGCCTTCGAACAGTGGCGTTACGCAGAAATCGTCGCCGGACAGTCGAGTCAGCCGACGTGTGAGCGAGCCCTCATCGAATAACCAGTCCAGTATCGAGGGGGCGAGGCTGGCCTGCACCTGTG
This sequence comes from Pseudomonas sp. UBA5568, assembly GCF_002425525.1. Lineage (NCBI taxonomy): Bacteria > Pseudomonadati > Pseudomonadota > Gammaproteobacteria > Pseudomonadales > Pseudomonadaceae > Pseudomonas > Pseudomonas sp. UBA5568. The sequence goes on from NZ_DIMK01000028.1 coordinate 135,413, forward strand.
GATACGCTAGCCACGCGACAGCGGCTGCGTGCGGGGTTGGGTACGACACGTCGGTCTGCTTGTTACAACCAAAGAGGCCGCGAGCTTAGCATGAATGCCCCGACTGCTTGCATACTGCCGGCAGGGCCGCTACAAAGCTTTTCGATTGCACCTTGGCCCGTGAAGAGGCCGCAAGTTCAAACCCAAGCCGAGCCTGAACCGAGGAAACCCGTTCCGATGAAAAAGTGGCAATGTATTGTTTGCGGTCTGATCTATGACGAAGCCGATGGCTGGCCGGATGATGGAATCGCACCCGGCACGCGCTGGGAAGACGTACCCGAAGACTGGCTCTGTCCGGACTGCGGGGTTGGCAAGAGCGACTTTGAAATGATCGCCATCGGTTGATCGAGGAAACCCCTATGACGCCTCCTATAGTCATCATCGGCACCGGGCTTGCGGGCTACAACCTCGCCCGGGAATTGCGCAAGTTTGATGCGCTCACACCCGTGCTGATGATCACTGCCGATGATGGGCGGTCCTATTCCAAGCCCATGCTTTCGACCGGCTTTGCCAAGCAGAAGGACGCTGAGGGGTTGTGCATGGCCGAGCCCGGCGCCATGGCCGAGCAATTGAACGTCGAGGTGCGCACGCATACGCGCATAACGGGTATCGACCCAGGCCACAAGCGCCTGTGGATCGGCGAGGAGGCAGTGCCCTATCGTGACCTCGTCCTGGCGCTGGGTGCACAGACCATCAGCGTGCCTGTCGAAGGGGATGCCAGCGACCTGATGTTCCCGATCAACGACCTTGAAGACTACGCGCGCCTGCGTGCTGCGGCTGACGGCAAGCAGCGGGTGTTGATCCTGGGCGCCGGTCTTATCGGCTGTGAGTTTGCCAACGACATGCGTCTTGGCGGCTTCGAGGTCGACGTGGTCGCGCCCTGCGAGCAGATCATGCCCACCCTGTTGCACCCGGCGGCGGCACAGGCGGTACAGGGCGGGCTGCAGGGTATCGGTATTCGTTTTCATCTCGGGCCCGTGCTGACGCGCTTGCAGCGCCAGGGTGACGGCGTGTGCGCACAGTTGTCCGACGGCCAGGTCATCGCATGCGATCTGGTCGTGTCGGCCGTAGGCCTGCGCCCCCGAACGGACCTGGCTGCCGCAGCGGGCCTGCAGACGGGGCGGGGTATCCGTGTGGACCGGTTTCTGCGTACCTCTCATGCCAATATCCACGCCTTGGGCGACTGCGCCGAGGTGGACGGCATCAACCTGCTGTACGTCATGCCGTTGATGAGTGGTGTTCGAGCGCTGGCGCAGACGCTGACAGGCACCCCCACTGCCGTCAGCTATGGGCCCATGCCCATCACGGTCAAGACGCCTGCCTGTCCTCTGGTGGTTTCGCCACCACCGAATGGACAAGTCGGGACGTGGCAGGCGGAGGGGGAGGGCAATGACGTCAAGGCGCTCTGCCATGCAGCCGATGGCCAGCTGATCGGGTACGCCCTTACGGGCAATGCCGTGATGGAACGACTGACCCTCAATCGCCAGCTGCCACCGGTTATGGCGTAAATGGCGCCCGAACTGTCGTGTATGCCTTTTTTGTGCATGCATTATGGCCGTACCGATACTGGCGCGGTACTCAAGCGCGTGCCATTCTCACACTCGTCTGCTGCGGCTTAGAGCCTGTGGCGCCTTGAACGCTGCCCACGAGGCGGCACGGCATAACAACAAGAATCCCGTCAAAGAGGCTTCATCATCATGCGCAAACCAGAACTCGCCGCTGTCATCGCCGAGAAGACCGACCTGACCAAAGACCAGGCCAACCAGGTGCTGAACGCGATCCTCGAAAGCATTACCCAGGCTGTGAACAACGATACAGTGACGCTGGTGGGTTTCGGCACCTTCGAGAAGCGTCATCGTGGGGCGCGGACCGGTAAAAACCCGCAGACGGGTGAGCCCGTCAAGATCAAGGCAAGTAACACGGTAGCCTTCAAGCCAGGCAAGAATTTGCGCGACAGTATCAACGTGCCTGCCAAGCCTGCCAAAAAGACGAAATAACCCAGGCCTGTCAGCGTCATGACGATCGAACGGGCGCTGACAGCGCCCGTTGCCGTTGCATGCGAAAAAAGATTCGTTGAGCCCCTGCAAAGCATATAAAGCGGATAAACTGGCGCTCACAGTCACTTTTTATACGAGACGCTTGAATGAAGTTCCGCTTACTTCTCTGGGTCATGGGCCTGCTGATGGCCAGGGCAAGCCGAAACAATCCGGCTTTCCAGCAGCAGCTCAAGGGCAAGGATCTGGTATTCCAGATGCAGACCCTCGATGGCAAGATCGCCCGTCATTTCATCGTCGCCAACGAACGCATCCGTAGCAAAAGTGGCGCGTTCGCGCAGCCTGCCTTCGCCATCGCCTTCAAGGACGCTGCCTATGGCTTCACTACCTTGCAGGCGCGCAACAAGCAGCTGGCATTCATGCAGGGCATCCAGGACAAGGCGATCCAGATCAAGGGCAACCCGGCTTTGGTGATGTGGTTTCAGGGCCTGATGAAGTACCTGAAACCAAAAAAGAAGCATTGACCGCGCAGGGGCCGAGCTAGCGCCCCTGTCAGTCAGTGCGGCGCCGCGAACTGAGAGGCAAGCTCGCGCAGCAAGGCCTCGGCATCGAGTACCTTGTTTACGGCATCCTCGGCCTTGTCGCGGGAAAGCCCGAGCCGCTCAAGCAATGCATCGGGAATCTCCTCTTTCGGGCCCGAACCGATACCCCGTGAGCGAAGCAATCGGGTGGCGAGGAAAACCAGGTTGGGAAAGGCTGCATAATCGCCGACGTAGGTGGGGTCATGCTGGAAGCGCAGCGCCGTGGACAACTCCTCGGGCATGTCCCACAGCTTCATCAGCCAGGCACCAATCTGCTCGCGGCTGATTCCCAACAGGTGGCGCTCCACATAGGTGTGGCATAGATGTGGGTTGACCTCCAGGTGCCGGCAGATCAGCGAAAAATGCGGCGGAAACACATGCGCCAGCAGCAAGTACCCGAAATTGTGCAGAAGGCCGGCAAGGTAGGTGAGCCCTGCCTCGGGTCGTTCGGCACGGGGCATTGCACGAGTGAGACCCTCGATGACAGCTGCCGTGTAGATAGAGTGCTGCCAGTAAGGCGTCGCTTGCTGAGGCTGGTCCTTGGGCAGGCTGAGCGTCTTGCCCATCGCCAGGCCCAAGGCCAGGTTGATCACCAGATCGAAACCCAGCACCCTGACAATCGCATCTTCGACCGAGCGTACCTTGCCGGGCGAGGCGTAATAGGGCGATGCCGCCCAGCTCACGACCTGCGCCGCCAGTGCCGGGTCGGTTTCCACCACGCCGGTGATATCGTCGATGCTGGCATTGGGGTCGACACGCAGCTTCATGATCTTCTGCGCGGTATCGGCCAGAGGCGGAATTTCAATGGTTTCTTCGAGCCGCTTCTGAATGCGTCGCGCAGTGAAGGCCTGAACTGCCTGGTTGATCTCGCGGGTGTCATCGTCCGGGCGGTCCAGGTTGAGGGTAATGGCCTGCACCTCCTGCCCGAAGGCACTGGCGCTGGCTTTGCTCAGCAGGCGTTTGAACGGGTCACGGTCGATGGCCAGCAGCAGGCCCTCTTGGCCGGACTGGATGAATACGGTCGCCGGTTCGAGCAGGCTTTTTTCGTACTGGCAAGGTGAGCTGGTCAGCGCCGGTATGCCCGGGAGAACCTTGAGATGGTGTTTTTCCAGCATTTGGCGCAAGCGGGGCACCGGCACAGCGGTGAGCGTGCGGCCGGTCAGCTCGGTAAGCCGGCTCAGGTCCAGCAGTTGGCTTTGCGGCAGCAGCACCATGAGTGCGCCCACCTCGTCGTCCAGTAGCACCGCCTGCACACAGGCCTGAGCCGGCGGGCGTGAATGTGCCAACACCTCACGGTAGGCGACGCCGAGCTTGTCGAGCAGCAACCGGATAACCGACGGTGTTTGTGGGGTTGCGGTGTCCAAGGCAGCTTGAGTCATGGTCCGTGTCCACTGATTCCTAAAAGCGAAGTATAACCAGCCTCGCCGGGAGGCTGGATCCATTGACCACTTGGGTCAGACTTGGCCGTACTGCTGCCCGTGACGCAGCCAGCGTTCAAGCAAGGGGCTGACATGTTCCGGCCAGCGGGCCACCAATGCCTGGGCTGCATCACGAACGGCCGGAAGCAGATCGGCATCGCGCATCAGGTCAGCGACCTTGAACTGCAGCAGGCCCGTCTGGCGCGTGCCGAGCATCTCGCCAGGGCCGCGCAGCTCCAGGTCCTTTTCCGCGATGATGAAGCCATCGTTGGTTTCGCGCATGATGCCCAGGCGTTCGCGGCCCACCTGTGACAAGGGCGGGTGATACAGCAGGACGCAGTGGCTGGCAGCGCTGCCACGGCCCACCCGCCCACGCAACTGGTGCAGCTGGGCCAACCCCAGGCGTTCCGGATTTTCGATGATCATCAGGCTGGCGTTGGGCACATCGACGCCGACTTCGATCACGGTCGTGGCAACCAGCAGTTGCAGATCACCGGCTTTGAATTGGGCCATGATCTCGGCTTTTTCTGCCGGTTTCATGCGCCCGTGAATCAGCCCGACCCGCAACTCGCCCAGGGCGCTGCCAAGTTCCTCGTAAGTGCTCTCGGCGGCCTGGCAGGTCAACTCTTCAGACTCTTCGATGAGGGTACAGACCCAATAGGCCTGACGGCCTTCAGCGCAGGCAGCGCGTACCCGTTCGACCACCTCGAAGCGGCGGCTGTCGGCCACCAGCACCGTGTTGACCGGTGTACGTCCGGGAGGCAATTCGTCCAGCACGGACGTATCCAGGTCAGCATAGGCGCTCATGGCCAACGTACGCGGAATGGGCGTCGCCGTCATGATCAGCTGATGCGGACACAACTCGCCATTCACACCCTTTTTGCGCAAGGCCAGGCGCTGCTGGACGCCAAACCGGTGCTGCTCGTCGATGATGGCCAGGGCGAGGTGCTTGAACTTGACCTCTTCCTGGAACAGGGCATGGGTACCCACCACCATTGGCGCACCGGCGGCGATCTGCTCCAGTGCACTGGCCCGGGCCTTGCCCTTGAGCTTGCCAGCGAGCCAGGCGACTTCGATGCCCAGTGGCTCCAGCCAGCGCTTGAAGGTGATGTAGTGCTGCTCGGCAAGAATCTCGGTAGGCGCCATCAGCGCAACCTGGTAACCCGCCTCCAACGCCTGAAGGGCTGCCAGTGCCGCAACCACGGTCTTGCCGGCCCCCACATCACCTTGAACCAGGCGCAGCATGGGTTCGTGCTGGCTGAGGTCGTAGGCAATTTCATTGGCGACCCGCTGCTGCGCCCCGGTAGGCTTGAAGCCGAGATTGGCCAGGTACTCGTCCTGCAGGCGCGAGGGCTTGGGCAGCACCGGCGCGCGCAGGCTGCGCAGGCTTTCGCGCAGTCGCTGCTGCGACAGCTGGTGGGTCAGCAGTTCTTCGAACGCCAGGCGGTGCTGGGCCCAGTGGTGGCCTTCGGCAAGCTCATCGAGGTCGGCGTCAGCCGGCGGGTTGTGCAAGTAACGTATGGCATCGTCCAGCGGGGCCAGCTGATAATCGCGTGCAAGCTCCTCGGGTAGCCAGTCCGGCAAGCTGCGCGGCCCGAGCAGGGCGAGGCTCTGTTGGCAGAGCAGGCGCAGCCGTTGCTGGGTGAGCCCCTCGGTGGACGGGTAAATCGGGGTAAGCGTCTGTTCGACCGGCGGCGGCGGTTCGTCGCCGTTCAGCGCACGGTATTCCGGGTGATAGATCTCCAGGCCCGACGCGCCCGGCCGGGCTTCGCCGTAGCAACGCAGGTGGGTGCCGCGTTTGAGCCCTTCCTTCTGTGCGTTGCTGAAATGGTAGAAGCGCAGGCTCAGCACGCCGCTCCCGTCGCCGAGACGAACGACGAGGCTACGTCGCTTGCCCATGGTCACGTCCGCGCCGCTGACCACGCCCTCGATCACCGCATCCTGCCCCGGCCGGAGTTGCCCGATCGGCACCACGCGGGTGCGGTCCTGGTAGCGCAAGGGCAGGTGGAACAACACATCCTGCAGGTTCTCCAGGCCCACCTTGGCAAGCTTCTGCGCCATGGCGTCTCCGACACCCTTGAGTACCGTGACCGGTACCTTCGACAACTCACTCATGGCTCAGGCAGTTTGCTCAGTGGGCGTTTTGGCGACCGAGCACAGGCGGATCGAGTCGGCAAGAATCTCGATGGCTTTGGGCCGCGGGAAACTGGCGCGCCACGCGATCGCCACGGTACGAAATGGCGCTGGTGCAGTCAGCGGGCGCACCTCGATCACGCCCGGTGCATAGTGATGGCTGTGCACGGCCGACAGCGGCAGAATAGAGACCCCCAGCCCAGAGGCCACCATGTGGCGAATGGTTTCCAGCGAACTGGATTCGACCGTGGTGTGGCGTGCGCCTTCACCGCCCTTGTTCAAGGTGGGGCACGCCTCCAGCACCTGGTCGCGGAAGCAGTGACCCTCGCCCAGCAGCAACAGGCTCTTGTCGTTCAGCGATGCCGCATCGATGGTTTTCTTCGCCGTCCATGGGTGGTCGGCTGGCATCAGTGCGCAGAAAGGCTCGTCGTAGAGCGGCAGGGTCAGCACGTCGGCCTCGTTGAAGGGGAGGGCGACGATCACCGCATCCAGTTCACCGTTACGCAGCTTCTCACGCAGCACATGGGTGAAATTTTCCTCGATGTACAACGGCATCTGCGGTGCCACGCGGTGCAGCTGTGGGATCAGGTGAGGAAAGAGGTAAGGGCCGACCGTGTAGATCGCGCCCACCTTGAGCGGAGCGGTCAATTGGTTTTTGCCGGCCTGGGCCAGCTCGCGGATGCCCTGAGCCTGTTCGAGGACTTTCTGAGCCTGGGCCACGATGCCTTCGCCAACTGGCGTGAGGCGCACCGCGCTCTTGCTGCGCTCGAAGATCAGTACGCCGAGCTCATCCTCGAGCTTCTTCACACCCACCGAAAGGGTAGGCTGGCTCACGTGGCAACGCTCGGCTGCATGGCCGAAGTGCTGTTCCTGGGCGAGTGTGACGATGTAACGGAGTTCTGTGAGGGTCATAACGTGCGTCCATGAAGTTGCGAGCCCAGCATAGCGGCTGCAATCGATAGACGCACGTTATCAGACTTGCCGATTTGTGACAGAAACAAAAGCGTCAGCGGCGGTCCAGTGAGTACACGAACGGCGCGACGACTTCGATCGTCCCGTTGTTCAGCAGCTCAGCCGGCGGTTTGGGCACCTTGCCCGCTCGCCGAATCATTTCCATGGTCGCCCGGTCCAGTGACGCGCTACCCGACCCCCCGGCCAGTGAATACGACACGACCTTGCCCTCGGCATCGACCACGAAGCGCAGGCGATTGATGCCCTGCAAGCCTCTGCGGCGCGCGTCTTCCGGGTATCGCTTGTACTTCGCCAGGTGGCGCAGCAGGTCACTCTGCCAGGTCGGCAGTGCGGTGCTGTTGGATGCGACGCTCGGTGCCGGTGCTGCGGATTTCTGCGGCGGCGTATTGCTGGGTGGTGCGTCTACCGTTTCCTTGGTAGGCGGCGCTTCCTTCGGCGGCTCAGGCTTTTTCTCAGGCTTGGGCGGCTGTGGCTTGGCCTTCGGCTTGGGCGGCTTGGGAATGGCGATTTTGGGTTTAGGGGCTTCCACTACCTTCGGCAGCGGGGGTTCTTCGACCGGCGCCGGTGGTTGGGGAACTGCTTTGGGGGGAGGTGGTGGCGCAGGCTCCGGCAGTGGTGCCAGCTCGACCATCATGGCTGCCGGGGGCAGCTCGATGGCCTGGGGCACCGACCAGTTGAGCATGAGCAGCACAGCGACGGCATGGACACCCAGCACGAGCGCCAGGCTGCCGCTGTAACGCGCCAGATTGTGCCGCGTCTTCGTCATTTCTTGGCTGCCGTCTCAAGACCTACCAGACCGACTTTGAGGTAGCCGGCCGCGCGCATGTTGTTCATCACTTCCATCAGGTCACCGTAATCCACGCCTTTGTCGGCCTGGAAGAAAATGGTGGTGTCCTTGTCACCCTTGGTCTTGGCATCCAGCATCGGGCCAAGGCGCTCGGGCGCCGGAACCGGGTCATCGCCGACATAGAGCTTCTGGTCGGCCTTGACGCTGACGAAGACAGGCTTCTCGGGCCTGGGCGCCGGCTTGGCCGTCGAGGCAGGCAGGTCGACCTTGATGTCGACCGTGGCAAGGGGCGCTGCGACCATGAAGATGATCAGCAGTACCAACATCACGTCGATGAACGGCGTCACGTTGATTTCGTGGTTTTCGGCGAGGTCGTCGCCACCTTCGTTCAGATGCAGGCCCATGGCTTACCCCACTTTCACCATGTGCGGGGCGGCGCGATCGCTGCCCTGATGGTCCAGGTCACGGCTGACCAGCAGCAGTACCTGGGCCGACGCGTCGGACACCTGCGCCTTGTAGCCGGCGATAGAGCGGGCGAAGACGTTGTAGATGACCACGGCGGGGATGGCGGCAACCAGGCCCAGTGCAGTGGCCAGCAGCGCTTCTGCAATACCCGGGGCGACCACGGCGAGGTTGGTGGTCTGGGTCTTGGCGATGCCGATGAAGCTGTTCATGATGCCCCACACGGTGCCGAACAGGCCCACGAAGGGCGCAGTGGAGCCGATGGTGGCCAGCACGCCCGTGCCGCTGCTCATGTTACGTCCGCTGGCGTGGACCAGTCGTTCCAGACGGAAGCTCACGCGCTCCTTGATGCCTTCCTTTTCACGGGCATTGGCCGACAGGCGCATTTCCTCGAGCGCATCGTGAACCAGGGTGTGGGCCAGGGTGCCTTCCTTGTTGGAGACTTCGCTGGCTTCCTTGAGGCTGGCCGATTTCTTCAGGCGGGCGATTTCCCCGCGCAGGCGGCGCTTGGCACCCATCAATTCGAAGCCTTTGGCGATCCAGATGGTCCAAGTGATGATCGAGGCGATGGCCAGGCCGATCATGACGGCCTTGACCACGACATCGGCGTTTTTGTACATGCCCCAGGGCGACAGGTCATGGGCCATGCCGAGCGAGGTATCTTCCACCAGGGCTTGCACGTTAGGGTCTGCAGTAACAGGAGCCGGTGCGACGGTACCCGGTGCCGCTTCGCCGGCCGGAGCGCTAGCGGGCGCTGCAGCGCTGGCCGCGGGGGCCGTTACCGGAGCGGTGGCATTGGGCTCATCGGCCATGGCGACCGGGGCCAGCGCCAGGCTGAGAATCAGCGCAGCGGTGGCGCGCCAGGCGCGCGATGGGGTTGGCGAAGCGGAAGGTTGGGTACGTGTCATGCTGGCCGGACCTGATGAAGATGATGGGTGAGCGTTCTTCAAGGCCTCGAGGCAGGCCGAGAACAATTTGGCCGCCATTATTGCAAGTAATTCTTGTTAACAAAAGTAATATTGTTGCTTTTTCTCCTGCAGGCGGGCTGAGTAATCGGCCCTAGAGGGCTTCAGATGTCTGACTTGAGTGTGTTGATCGTAGGATGTGGTGACGTCGGTAGTCGCCTCGCGCGACAAATGCTAGCGCGTGGTTGGCAGGTCAGCGGTTTGCGCCGTTCGGTGGCGCAGTTGCCTGAAGGTGTAGTGCCGATCGCGGCTGATCTGTCGGACCCGACCATTCCAGCCGCCTGGCCTGAGCAGGCACCTGACTACCTGGTGTATTGCGTGGCTGCCAGCCAGCATGACGAGGCAGGTTATGAGGCGGCGTATGTCCAGGGGTTGCGTCATGTGCAGCGCTGGCTGGCCGAGCGAGGGCAACGACCACGACGCCTTTTGTTCGTATCCAGCAGCAGCGTATTTGGGCAAAAGGGGGGCGAGTGGGTTGATGAGCAATCGGCCACCGAACCTGACGGCTACTCGGGGCGCATCATGCTCGAGGCTGAAAGGCTGGCGTTATCCGGTGCTGTCCCAGCCAGCGTGGTTCGCCTGACCGGCATCTATGGCCCAGGCCGCGAGTGGCTGTTGCGTCAGGTGCGTCAGGGTTATCGCGTCGCCGAGCAACCGCCTTTGTATGGCAACCGCATTCATGTAGACGATGCTGCCAGTCTGCTGGCATTCCTGCTGCAATGCGACAGCGAAGGCAAGGCGCTGGACGATTGCTACATCGGCGTGGACGACAGCCCGGCGCCACTGGCCGACGTCGTAACTTGGCTGCGTCATCAGTTGGGGGTCACGCAGTGGTCCGATGAGGAGCGAGTGCGTCGCACGGGCAGCAAGCGCTGCAGCAACGCCCGCGCACGGGGGCTAGGCTGGTCGCCGCAGTACCCCAGCTACAAGGAAGGCTACGGGGCAATCCTTGGGCAGTGATCGCCTGGCTGACGCTCAGGTAGCCTGCGTGCTACCTAAGCGCTGACTGGACGGGTAGGGTCAGTTGTGTTGCAGGAGCCACTGACGCTTGCCGGCGGCCAGCATCGGCATTTCATCCGGCTGGGCGCGGTTTACCGCCTGGAAGATTTCCAGCTGGTTGCCATTGCGCTTGATGATGAATGGCGCCCCGCGCTGGTTGCGCTCCAGCCATAGGCTGTCATTGCTGCCGCCCATCGTTGCGCAATCACCGGCCAGGCACAGGGCAAAGCGATCCGGACCAGGTAGGCCGGTGACGTTGCCGCTGTCGCTGAACGTCACGTTGGCACCCTTGCCTGGGCCCTCCATGATCGTCCAGGCGCCGCCGAGCCAGGCCTGATACAGCGCCTGCTCGAAGCTGCTGCCCAGTGGCGCATTGTTGCCACTGGGCGTCTTGGCGCGCTCGAAGCGCTGTTTGGCGCCCTGCTGGTCGACCGTTTGCAGTTCGTCGCCGTCCAGCGACAATTGCTCGGTGGCACCGCCTTCGAAGGTGGCCAGCCACTGCTTGTCATTGGCGCTGAGCTGACCGTCCGAGGCCTCGAACCCATTGCTGTAGCTGGCGCGCTGGGTGGCAACATCGAGCTTCCACTCGAACACCGGGCCATGCTCGTTCAGGGCCTGGCGAAGGTTGCCTTGCTTGACGGCCGCAGTGATGGCGTCCTGATTGATCCAGGTGCCGTTGAAGTCTTCAGGTTTGTGGCTGGCGCAGCCGCCCAGAACCAGGGCTGCCAGCGTGAGAGGCAAAGCTATGCGCATGACGGGAACCTTTCAGGAGAGAGAGGGCGGCGAGGGCAATGCTCGCCGCCTGGGGCATCACTCGATGACGAGGATGGCGTCCATCTCGACCTGCGCGCCTTTTGGCAGCGCGGCTACACCAATGGCGGCGCGAGCGGGATAAGGCTGCTCGAAGTAGCGACCCATTACCTCGTTGACCTTGGCGAAATGGCTCAAGTCGGTCAGGAAGATGTTCAGCTTGACGATGTCCTTGAACGAACCGCCTGCGGCTTCGGCCACAGCCTTGAGGTTCTCGAACACCTGGACGGTCTGGGCCTCGAAGCCTTCGACCAGTTCCATGGTCTTGGGGTCCAGCGGGATCTGGCCAGACATGTACACGGTGTTACCGGCCTTGATCGCCTGCGAGTAGGTGCCGATGGCGGCAGGGGCCTTGTCGCTGTTGATGACGGTCTTGCTCATGATGACTCCTTGCGGTTGGCGGACTACGTACGCATGCGGGTGATGCGAACTACACCAGTCAGGGTACGCAGCTTCTTGATCACACGCGCCAGGTGCACGCGGTCGTGCACGCTGACCACCAGTTGGACCACGCTGATACGGCCGTCGCGTTCGTCCATGCTGATCTTCTCGATGTTGCCATCGGCCGCGTTGACGCTGCTGGCCAGCAAGGCGATCAGGCCGCGCTGGTGCTCCAGCTCTACGCGCAATTCGACGTTGAATTCGCCAGTGATGTCCTTGGCCCAGGAAAGCTGGACGCATTTCTCGGGATTGTGACGAATTTCACTGATGTTTCGGCAGTTCTCAAGGTGCACGACCATACCCTTGCCCGCCGAAAGGTGGCCCACGATTGGGTCGCCCGGAATCGGCGTACAACACTTGGCATAGCTGAGCACCAGGCCTTCGGTGCCGCGAATCGCCAGCGGGCCTTCAGGGGCCGGCAGTTGCTCGCCTTCTGCAGACAGCAGGCGGCGAGCGACCACGTAGGCCATGCGGTTGCCCAGCCCGATGTCTTCGAGCAGGTCTTCGATCAACTCCAGGCGGTATTCGCTGAGGATGGCCTGCACGCGCTCGCGCGGAATCTGTTCCAGCGCGCTGTCGAAACCGGTCAGCACCTTGTTGAGCAGCCGCTCGCCCAGGCTGATGGATTCGGAGCGGCGCTGCTGCTTGAGCGCATGGCGAATATGTGTGCGCGCTTTGCCGGTGACCACGAAATTGAGCCAGGCCGGATTGGGTCGGGCCCCTGGTGCGCTGACGATCTCTACCGTCGAGCCACTCTGCAACGGCTCGGAGAGCGGTGCCAGGCGCCGGTTGATACGGCAAGCGATGCAGCTGTTGCCGACGTCGGTGTGCACCGCGTAGGCGAAGTCCACGGCAGTGGAGCCCTTGGGCAGCTCCATGATGCGGCCTTTGGGCGTGAAAACGTAAACCTCGTCCGGGAACAGGTCGATCTTGACGCTCTCGATGAACTCCAGCGAGTTGCCTGCACGCTGCTGCAATTCAAGAATGCCTTTGACCCACTGCCTGGCACGGGCATGGTTGCCCTTGGGCTGCTCATCCCCATTGGCCTTGTACAGCCAGTGCGCAGCGATACCGTTGTTGGCCATCTCTTCCATTTCGCGCGTACGGATCTGGATTTCGATGGGCACGCCGTGCATGCCGAACAAGGTGGTGTGCAACGACTGGTAGCCGTTGGCCTTGGGAATGGCGATGTAGTCCTTGAAGCGCCCTGGCAGCGGCTTGTACAGGTTGTGCACGGCACCGAGGACGCGGTAGCAGGTATCGACCTTGTCGACGATGATGCGGAAGGCATACACGTCCATGATCTCGTTGAAGGCGCGACGCTTGCCGCGCATCTTCTTGTAGATGCCATAGAGGTGTTTTTGTCGACCACTGATCTCGCCTTCGATACCGTCGGCAGCCAGGCAGTTGGCCAGCGACTGCTCGATCTTGGCGACGATTTCCTTGCGGTTGCCCCGTGCGCTCTTGACGGCGCGATGGATCAGCGACGAGCGCATCGGGTGCATGGCCTTGAAGCCAAGGTCTTCGAACTCGACGCGTACCGTGTGCATCCCCAGGCGGTTGGCGATGGGGGCGTAGATCTCGAGGGTTTCCTTGGCGATCCGGCGCCGTTTCTCGCCGGACAGCACTTCCAGGGTGCGCATGTTGTGCAGGCGGTCGGCCAGCTTGACCAGGATCACGCGAATGTCGCGTGCCATGGCCATGGCCATCTTCTGGAAGTTCTCGGCTTGCGCCTCGGCCTTGGTTTCGAAGTTCATCTGGGTCAGCTTGCTGACCCCGTCCACCAGCTCGGCAACCGTCTCGCCAAATTGCTGGCTGAGGGCTTCCTTGGCAATACCAGTGTCTTCGATCACGTCATGGAGCATGGCCGCCATCAGGCTTTGATGGTCCATGTGCATGTCGGCAAGGATGCTGGCCACGGCCAGCGGGTGCGTCACGTAGGGCTCACCGCTGCGACGACGTTGCCCATCGTGCGCCTGTTCGGCGTAGAAGTAGGCGCGCCGTACCAGGTTGACCTGTTCGGGGCCTAGGTAAGTCGACAGCCGTTCGGCCAAGGCCTCTATACCCGGCATTGCTTAGCCTCCTGCCGAGATAGGGGGCCTTGCGCCTCGCGACGTCGACCGGGCATCAATCAGACAGCCTCGTTCGACTCGTCCTCGAACGCGGCAAAGACCGGATCCTCGGTGACAATTTCTTCAGCGGCGATGAATTCGTTGGTCACGATGCCTTCGGCGATTTCGCGCAGGGCGACGACGGTAGGCTTGTCGTTTTCCCATGCAACGCGTGGCTCTTTACCGCCGGTCGCCAGCTGGCGAGCGCGCTTGGTCGAGAGCATGACCAGCTCAAAACGGTTATCCACGTGTTCCAGGCAGTCTTCAACAGTTACGCGGGCCATGGTCTTCCTCAGTAGCAAATGCGGTAGGCGTGCAGCCCATTAGTGGGCAGGCGGACTCGATAGTATAAAAATTCACCAGCCAATAGGGAAGCGCTGTTTTGTCGAGCGTCGCCGTGCGGTGCGGTGCGAATCATTCAGGTACTTCGATGCATGTCCGCGTTTGCCAGGCCTGATCATACCGCTAGAACGCAGTGCAAGGACCGCCATAGACGCCTTGCAATGGCCCTGACAATAACCTCAGAGCATCGCGTCACGCAACCGTGGGGTGAGCTCCTCGAAGAGGGTCTGCACCGAGCGCAGCGCGCGGCAGTCCGGTCGGGTCAAGAGCCACAACTGGGTGTCGCAACCCGGCAACGGCCCGCTGAGTGCATCGACCCCTGGCAGGCTATGCACCATGTAGTCCGGCAGCGCTGCCACGCCCAGGCCAGCGGTGACCAGTTGGGCAATGGTGGACATACCGCTGCACTGGTAGCGCGGGCTCAGGCCAGGGTGTTGCTGGTTGCGCCAGACCACCGTCGGATGGTCCTGCATGGCGTCATCCGGCGCGATCCATGGCACCGCGCTGGCGCTTTCACCGAGGCGGTCGCGCCAATGGGGTTGGCCGCATATCACATAGGAAGTCGAACCCAGGTTGCGCCCCACCAGGTGCTCGGGCGGCGTGTTGGTCAGGCGCAGGGCGATGTCTGCGTCTCGCCGGCTGAGGTTGGCGAACACATTGGAGGTGCCCATCTCCAGCGACAGCGCGGGGTAATTCTGCATGAAGTCGGCCAGTGCAGGCAGCAGCAGGCTGTGCATGACGGCCTCCGTGCAGGTCAGCCGCACGGTACCACTGACGACCTGTTCACCGCTGGTCATGGCAATGCGCGCCGCTTCGAGTGCCTGTTCTGCGCGCTCGGCCTGCTCGGCCAGGGCCTGTGCAGTGTCGGTGGGCAAGTAGCCTTTGCGGCTCTTGACGAACAGGGCCGTGCCCAGCGCTGATTCCAGGCGACGTATCGACCGGAAAACGGTCGACACGTCCACCTTGAGCAACTCGGCCGCCTTGGCCAGAGAGCGCCCGCGTTCCAACGCCAGGACCAGCGAAAGGTCGGCATGGGTAATTTGATATTGCATCGGTGCACGCTCTCGTTGCCGAATTGCCAATGTCTGTTGCGTCAGGGCCATTTTATAGTGAAACGACCCCCGGGAATCAATGCGCCCGCTGCGGTTACCGATCCCCACGATGGGAAAGTGAAAACAACAACAGCTGCAACCATCGTCGCCTACCAGGCGCCAGCCGTCTCTCCACATCGCCGCAGCCAAGCAAAGGATGTACAGCCATGACGTCGCTAGCCCCGTGCGCCCGCTTCTCACGCGAGATGAATGACTTCCTGCAGGCACACCCCGACACCCAATACGTCGACTTGCTGATTGCCGATATGAATGGAGTCGTGCGTGGCAAGCGCATCGAGCGGGCGAGCTTGCACAAGGTGTATGAGCGAGGTATCAATCTGCCAGCATCGCTGTTTGCGCTCGACATCAACGGCGCTACCGTGGAAAGCACTGGACTGGGCCTGGACATGGGCGATGCCGATCGCATCTGCCACCCCATTGCCGGTACGCTTGCGCATGAACCTTGGCAGAAGCGCCCCACCGCCCAGTTGCTCATGACCATGCACGAACTGGACGGCCAGCCGTTCTTCGCCGATCCGCGCGAAGTCTTGCGTCAGGTCGTGGGCCGGTTCGAAGCGCTTGGCCTGACCCTGCGCGTTGCATTGGCGCTCGAGTTTTACCTGATCGATCAGGACAACCTCAATGGGCGACCGCAGCCGCCGCGCTCGCCGTTGTCCGGAAAGCGTGCGCATTCGACCCAGGCCTACTTCATCGACGACCTGGACGAGTACGCCGACTGTTTGCAGGACATCCTCCAAGCGGCAAAGGCCCAAGGCTTGCCTGTCGATGCCATCGTCAAGGAAAGCGCGCCTGCGCAGTTCAAGGTCAATCTGCATCACGTGGCCGACCCTCTGAAAGCCTGTGATCAAGCGATCCTGCTCAAGCGCCTGATCAAGAACGTTGCCTACGACCATGAAATGGACACGACATTCATGGCCAAGCCCTATCCCGATCAGGCGGGCAATGCTCTGCATGTTCACCTGTCGCTTGTAGAAAAACACAGCGGCAAGAACCTCTTTGCAAGCGACGACCCGCTCAGGTGCGAAGCGCTGCGCCATGCCATCGGCGGTGTACTGGAGACACTTCCCGCGTCGATGGCCTTCCTGTGCCCGAACATCAATTCGTATCGCAGGTTCGGCGCCCAGTTCAATGTGCCAAACGCCCCAGGCTGGGGCTTGGATAACCGTACCGTGGCCCTGCGTGTGCCCACAGAAAACAGCCACAGCGCCCGCTTGGAACATCGCGTGGCAGGTGCAGACGCCAACCCTTACCTGACGCTTGCGGTGATTCTTGCTGGCGTTCACCATGGCCTGACCCATCAGATCGAGCCGCAGGCGCCCATTGAAGGCAATGCCTTCGAGCAACTGGAACAGAGCCTTGCGAACAACCTGCGCGACGCGCTGCGCGCGCTGGAAGACAGCGAAGTGCTCAAGCGGTACATCAGTGCGCATTACATCGATATCTTCGTGGCCTGCAAGGACAGCGAGCTGGCCGAATTCGAGGTGTCGATTTCCGACCTCGAATACAACTGGTACCTGCACACCGTGTAGCGCCAAGGCGCCTGCATGAAGCCAGGGGAAGGTTTTGCAGCGGGCTCTGAGTGGGCAGGCCTTGGCGAGAGGCTTGTTAAAAACAATTCCAACACTACGGCTGATATTCATGAGCGATTACACAGAAGCCGGCCGCC
The DNA here is from genome assembly GCF_002425525.1 of Pseudomonas sp. UBA5568. Taxonomy (NCBI): domain Bacteria; kingdom Pseudomonadati; phylum Pseudomonadota; class Gammaproteobacteria; order Pseudomonadales; family Pseudomonadaceae; genus Pseudomonas; species Pseudomonas sp. UBA5568. Next base: position 152,245 of record NZ_DIMK01000028.1, read on the forward strand.
CACCCGATGTGGCGGCTGGCGAAAGCATCCAACAGGGTGGCAAGGGCCTGGCCAAAGGCCGGTTAGGGCTGTTGGCCAGCGTGGTGCTTGGCATCTCCACCATCGCCCCGGTCTACACCCTTACCGGCGCCTTGGGCCCGACCGTGCGCGAGGTCGGCGCTCACCTGCCGGCGGTGTTCATCGTCGGGTTCCTGCCCATGCTGCTGGTCGCCCTGGGCTATCGCGAGCTGAATTCGGCCGAGCCGGACAGCGGTACGTCGTTCACCTGGTCGGCGCGAGCCTTCGGCCCGATGATTGGATGGATCGGCGGTTGGGGGCTGGTGGTGGCGACCACCATCGTGCTGTCGAACCTGGCCGGTGTGGCAGTGGACTTTTTCTACCTGTTCCTCGGCCAGATCACAGGCAACCCTGGACTGGCGGCGCTTGCCGACAACTTGCTGATCAATATCGTGACCTGTTGCGTGTTCATCGCCTTGGCCGTGTGGATCTGTTGCCGGGGCATGACCACGACCATGACCGTGCAGTACGGTCTGGTGGCGTTGCAACTGCTGGTACTGGTTGGTTTCGCCTTCGCAGCATTCGGCGAAACGACGGCGCCACCGCCCCTGGCATTCGATTTCGCCTGGTTCAACCCGTTCGGGGTCGAATCCTTCTCGGCGTTCGCCGCCGGGCTGTCGTTGTCGATCTTCATTTTCTGGGGCTGGGACGTATGCCTGACCGTCAGTGAAGAATCGGTAGGCAGCGAAGAGGTTCCGGGCAAGGCGGCCACCTGGACCGTGTTGTTGATTCTGGGGCTGTACTTGCTGACGGCCATTGCCACGTTGCAGTTCGCCGGCATCAGCGAGTCGGGGCTGGGCCTGAATAACCCGCGCATCCAGGAAAACGTGTTCGCCCATCTGGCCGGCCCGGTCATGGGGCCGCTGGCGATCCTGATGTCCATCGCGGTACTGGCCAGCACCGCTGCTTCCCTGCAATCGACCTTCGTTTCGCCTGCGCGCACCTTGCTTGCCATGGGCTATTACGGGGCGGTACCGCAGAAGTTTGCCAAGGTCTGCCCGCGCTCGCAGACGCCGCGTTACGCCACGGTATGCGCCGGGGTGGCCGCCGGGCTGTTCTACGTCACCATGCGCACGCTCAGCGAAAACGTACTGGCCGACACCATCACCGCCCTGGGCATGATGATCTGCTTCTATTACTCACTCACGGCGTTCGCCTGCGTCTGGTATTTCCGCAGCAGCCTGTTCGGCAGCCTTCGGCATTTGCTCATGCGCGGGCTATGCCCTTTGGTGGGCGGTGTCATCCTGTCGGTGATCTTCGTGCGCACAGCCATCGACAGCGCCTCGCCGGACTTTGGCAGTGGCTCGCACGTCGGCGGGGTCGGGCTGGTCTTCGTGATCGCGGGGATTATTTCCGTCCTGGGGATCGTGCTGATGCTGATGTCCCGGCTGCGAGCCCCCGCCTACTTCCTGGGAGCCACGCTGCGTCAGCACGCTACCTTGCCGTTGCGGGACTGACCAGGGCCACTACCTGCGACGTGCAGAAGATTGCGCGAGGGCCTTCCGGAAGGCCCGCGCGCGTCAGCCGATCAACTGCTCGAGCAGCGCCCCATGGCGGTGTTGCTGCTTCTTCAGGAGCAGGCGATTGGCGCGGAACACGGCTTTCAAGTCCGCCAGTGCCGTATCGAAAACATCGTTGATGATCACGTAGTCGTACTCGTCGTAATGCACCATCTCGCTGACGGCCTCTTTCATGCGCCCGGCGATGATCGCGTCGCTGTCCTGGCCGCGGCCATCGAGGCGCTCGCGCAATGCGGCCTGGCTTGGCGGCAGGATGAAGACCGACAACGCCTGTGGCATCAGCTTGCGTACCTGCTGCGCGCCTTGCCAGTCGATTTCCAGGATCAGGTCGAAGCCTTGGTCCAGCGTCTGCTGCAATGCACTGCGAGAGGTGCCATAGAAGTTGCCGAACACCTCGGCATGCTCCAGAAAATCGCCCTGTTCGATCAGTGCCCTGAACGCGTCATGCTCGACGAAGTGGTAGTTCACACCATGCTGCTCGCCAGGACGCATGGCCCGGGTGGTGTGCGAGACGGAAACACGAATCTGCTTGTCGTCCTGGGTCAGGGCGTTGACCAGGCTGGTCTTGCCGGCGCCGGACGGAGCGGAAACGATATAGAGGGTGCCGCTGGTGTGGTTCATGGTCGGTGTGGCCTTACTCGATGTTCTGTACTTGTTCACGCATCTGTTCGATCAGGACCTTCAGGTTGACCGCCGCCTGCGTGCTGCGGGGATCGAAGGCTTTGGAACCGAGCGTGTTGGCTTCGCGATTGAGCTCTTGCATCAGGAAATCCAGGCGGCGCCCGGCGGCACCTGCACCCTTGAGTACGCGCCGTACTTCGGCGACATGGGTGTCGAGGCGATCAAGCTCCTCAGCCACGTCGCTCTTCTGGGCCAGCAGGACCATTTCCTGCTCCAGGCGCTGCGGGTCGATTTCGGCCTGAAGGTCGTTGAAGCGATCCAGGATCTTCTGGCGTTGCGCGGCCAGCATCTGTGGCACCAGCGCTCGCAGCGTCGTGACCTCTTCGGCCATGCTGTCCAGGCGCTCGTTGATCAGACGGGCCAATTCCTGGCCTTCGCGCTGACGCCCGGCCTTGAGTTCGGCAAGCGCGTCGTTGAACAGCGCCATGGCTTGGGCATTGAGTGCCTGTGGGTCGCTGGCGTCAGCGACCAGTACGCCCGGCCAGGACAGCACTTCCAACGGGTTGAGCGGCGCCGGCTGCTGGATCAGCGCTGCCACTTGCTCGGCGGCGGCCACTAGCTGCGCAGCGCGCTCGCGGTCGACCTGCAACGGCTTGCCGCTGCTGTCCTCGTTCAGGCGCAGGGTGCATTCCACCTTGCCTCGGGAAAGGCCTTGGCGCAGGCCTTCGCGCACGCCACCTTCAAGGTCGCGCAGGGCGTCGGGCAGACGCAGGTGCGGCTCCAGGTAACGATGGTTGACCGAGCGCAGCTCCCAGACCAGGGTGCCTTGGCTGCCGGCGCGCTCGACCCGCGCAAACGCGGTCATGCTGTGCACCATGGGGGTACCTCGCATAAAGATTGGACATGGCAGCCTGCTGGCTGCGAGGCGCAGGATTGTAGCGCACTGGGGCCTTGCGACCCAATGCGCCAGTGCGCCTGAGCGACGGACAGGACCGTCGCAAATGCAGGCGCGCACGACCGTCAGCGACGATAGGCGTGTCCTCACTAGGCTACGGGCTCTATAATGCCTGCCAGATTCAATGTCCCAGTACAGGTATCCCAGATGAAACGTCCAAGTGGTCGCGCCGCCGATCAGCTCCGCTCGATCCGCATCACCCGCAACTACACCAAGCACGCCGAAGGGTCGGTACTGGTCGAGTTCGGTGACACGAAAGTCATCTGCACGGTCAGCGTGGAAAACGGCGTGCCGCGCTTTCTCAAAGGCCAGGGCCAAGGTTGGTTGACCGCCGAATACGGCATGCTGCCGCGCTCGACGGGCGAACGTAACCAACGCGAAGCCAGCCGTGGCAAGCAAGGCGGTCGCACGCTGGAGATCCAGCGCCTGATCGGCCGCTCACTGCGCGCAGCGCTGGACATGAGCAAGCTCGGTGACATTACGCTGTACATCGATTGCGATGTCATCCAGGCCGATGGCGGCACCCGTACAGCCTCCATCACCGGTGCCATGGTTGCCGTCTGCGATGCCCTGGCCGTGATCAAGAAGCGTGGTGGCCTGAAGGCGGGCAACCCGCTCAAGCACATGATCGCCGCCGTGTCGGTGGGCATGTATCAGGGTGAAGCGGTGCTCGACCTGGACTACCTGGAGGACTCGGCAGCCGAAACCGACCTGAACGTGGTCATGACCAGCGCTGGCGGTTTCATCGAGGTGCAGGGTACGGCAGAAGGTGCACCGTTCCAGCCAGAAGACTTCAACGCCATGCTCGCCCTGGCGCAGAAGGGCATGGACGAGATCTTCCAGCTGCAGCAAGCCGCGCTGGCAGACTGAACCTGATCAGGAGGGTGCAGGCATGACCGATCCGAATCTTTCGATCATCCCGCCCAGTGCCGAGGTCAGGCAGTGGGCGATGCTCTGTCACCTTTCCGCGCTCCTTGGCCTGGTGATCCCGCTCGGGCACCTGCTGGGGCCGTTGGTGCTGTGGCACCTCAAGCGCGAGCAGGACCCGTTCATCGATGCGCAAGGCAAGGAAGCGCTGAATTTCCAGATCAGCGTGACGGTGGCAGGGTTCATCTGCCTGCTGCTGATATTCGTGGTGATCGGGCTGGTGCTGTTTGCCGTGCTGTCAGTGGCGGTGATGATTCTGATCGTCATCGCTGCGGTACGCGCCAACGAAGGCAAGCCTTACCGCTACCCGATGATCTGGCGGCCGATCAAATAGCCAAGTGGGGCTGCAAGGCAGCCCCACTGGTTGTTCAGATAGTCAGCGTCCAGTCGTAGTCGACGATCAATGGCGCATGCTGGGAGAAGCGCGGCTGACGTGGCAAGCGCGCGTTGCGCACGAAGCGGCGCAGGCCTGGGGTGAGGATCTGGTAGTCGAACCGGTAGCCCAGGTTCAGCATTTCGGCCTGCTCGTTGTCCGGCCACCAGCTGTACTGGTCACCCTCACGGCTGACTTCGCGCAGGGCATCCACGTAACCCATCTCGCCGGTGATGGCATCCATCCAGGCACGCTCTGGCGGCAGGAAGCCCGGCGACTGCTGGCTGTCACGCCAGTTCTTGATGTCGAGCTTCTGCTGGGCAACATAGAACGACCCACAGTAGATGTACTCACGGCGCTTGCGACGCTGCTTGTCCAGGTACTTGGCGAAGTCGTCCATCAACTTGAATTTCTGGTTCAAGTCTTCATCCCCGTTCATGCCCGAAGGCAGGAGCAGGCTGGCAATACTGACTTTGTCGAAATCTGCTTGCAGGTAACGCCCGTAACGGTCGGCTGTCTCGAAGCCCAGGCCGGTGATGACTGCCTTGGGCTGCATGCGCGAATAAAGGGCCACACCACCTTGGGCAGGCACCTCCGCGTCGCAGGCATAAAGGAAATAGCCATCGAGCTGGAAAGCTGGGTCATCGAGTTCAAAGGCCGAGGCGCGGGTATCCTGAAGGCAGATGACGTCGGCATTCTGGGCTTGTAGCCAGCTGAGCAAACCACGCTCGGCCGCAGCCTGAATGCCATTAACGTTCACACTGATGATCCGCATAAATGGCCCCATAAATCTCGTGCGTGTATGATACCCGAGCTCAACCCATTTAGCTAAATCCGTGGTGTCCGGGACTTTCCATGCAGCCGTATCAGCGCGACTTCATCCGTTTTGCCATCGATCGCGGGGTCCTGCGTTTCGGTGAGTTCACTCTCAAGTCCGGGCGTACCAGCCCGTACTTCTTCAACGCTGGCCTGTTCAACACAGGTTCGGCACTGGCCGAGCTGGGGCGTTGCTACGCCGCCGCCATCGTCGACAGCAAGATCTCGTTCGACGTGCTGTTCGGCCCGGCCTACAAGGGTATTCCCCTGGCCGCGACCACTGCCGTCGCGCTGGCTGACCAGCATGGGCAAGATGTGCCCTGGTGCTTCAACCGCAAGGAAGCCAAGGATCACGGCGAGGGCGGCAGCCTGGTCGGTGCGCCTCTGGCAGGCGATGTGCTGATCATCGACGACGTGATCACTGCCGGTACCGCCATTCGCGAAGTCATGCAGATCATCAAGGCGCAGCAGGCCAACGCCGCTGGCGTGCTGATCGCGTTGAACCGCGAGGAGCGTGGCAATGGCGAGCTGTCGGCCATCCAGGAAGTGGAGCGAGACTTCGGCATACCGGTGGTCAGCATCGTCTCGCTGACCCAGGTGCTGGAGTTCCTGGCTGACGACCCGCAACTCAAGCAGCACCTGCCGGCGGTCGAGGCCTACCGGGCGCAGTACGGGATCTGACCCAGGGTCTGAAAGCGAAAAAGGCGACCTCGGTTTGAGGTCGCCTTTTTTGTGTCGCCAGTTCTGGCCTGTCGCCGGCTTGGCGGCGACAGGCCTGGCAGGTCAGGAAAGCGACTTGTGGTTGGTGATCAAGGTGCCCACGCCGCTGTCGGTGAAGATTTCCAGCAGCACCGCGTTCGGCACGCGGCCATCGATGATGTGCGAGCTGTTCACGCCGCCTTGCACCGCATCCAGGGCGCATTTGATCTTCGGAAGCATGCCACCGTAGATGGTGCCGTCGGCGATCAGTTCGTTGACCTGCTCTGTGGTCAGACCGGTCAAGACCTGGCCCTGCTTGTCCATCAGCCCGGCGATGTTGGTCAGCAGCATCAGCTTCTCGGCCTGCAGCGCTTCGGCCACCTTGCCTGCTACCAGGTCGGCATTGATGTTGTAGGACTCGCCATTGATGCCGACGCCGATGGGGGCGATCACCGGGATGAAATCACCCTTGACCAGCATGTTCAGCAGGTCGGTGTTCACGCTCACCACTTCACCCACATGGCCGATGTCGATGATCTCGGCGGTGGTCATTTCCGGCGTCTGGCGGCTGACGGTGAGCTTGCGTGCACGGATCAGTTCCGCGTCCTTGCCAGTCAGGCCGATGGCGCTGCCACCGTGCCGGTTGATAAGGTTGACGATGTCCTTGTTGACCTGGCCGCCCAGTACCATTTCCACAACGTCCATGGTCGCCGAATCGGTCACGCGCATGCCGTCGATGAAATGGCTTTCGATGGAAAGCCGCTTGAGCAGATCACCGATCTGCGGGCCACCCCCGTGCACTACCACCGGGTTGATGCCCACGGCCTTCATCAGCACGATGTCGCGGGCGAAGCCCGTCTTGAGCTCCTCGCTTTCCATCGCGTTGCCGCCGTACTTGATCACCAGCGTCTTGCCGACGAAGCGGCGAATGTAGGGCAAGGCTTCGGACAGAACTTCGGCTACGTGGGTGGCGGCATCGCGATCGAGGGTCATGCAGGGCTCCTGTGAGGCCAGATAGTCGGTCAGAACGGCAGTTGCAGGTCAGGTTCTACCCGCAGCAACTGAGTGCGGAAAACATCCTTGATACGCTGCAACTCGGCGTCGCTGTCGGCCTCGAAGCGCAGTACCAGAACCGGTGTGGTGTTGGAGGCACGCACCAGGCCCCAGCCCTGTGCATAGTCCACCCGCACACCGTCGATGGTGGTCAGGCGCGCGTCACCCCAGTCGGCATCGCGTTGCAGTGCATCAATGATGCTGAATTTACGTTCGTCGGTCACATCAATATTGAGTTCCGGCGTGGAAATATCATCAGGAAAAGCGGCGAACACGGTTTCGGCACTCTGTTCGGTCTTGCTGAGGATTTCCAGCAGGCGCGCAGCGCTGTAGATGCCGTCGTCGAAACCGTACCAACGTTCCTTGATGAAGAGATGACCGCTCATCTCGCCTGCGAGCAAGGCGCCGGTCTGATGCATCTTCTTCTTCATCAACGAATGACCGGTCTTCCACATCAGGGTACGACCGCCCAATCGTTCGATCAGGGGGATGAGGCGTCGGGTGCACTTGACGTCGAAGATGATTTCGGCGCCTGGGTTACGAGCCAGGACATCCTGGGCGAACAGCATCAGCAAGCGGTCGGCGTAGATGATGCTGCCGGCCTCGGTCACCACGCCGACGCGATCCGCGTCGCCGTCGAATGCCAGGCCGAGGTCCGCACCCGTGCGCTTGACCGTGTCGATCAGCACCTGAAGGTTCTGCGCCTTGCTGGGGTCGGGGTGATGGTTCGGGAAGTTGCCATCCACTTCGCTGAACAGCGCAATCACCTCGCAACCCAACGCTTCGATCAGTTGCGGGGCGATCACGCCAGCGACGCCGTTGCCACAGTCCACGACCACCTTGAGCCTTCTGGCCAGCTTCACGTCACTGACGATCCGCTGGAAATAGCGCTCCAGAATCGCTACCTGCTGCACGTGCCCTGTGCCCAGGGTCAGGTCATTGGCCTGCAAGCGGCCGAGCAGCGCCTGGATCTGCTCGTTGGCCAGGGTGTCGCCTGCAATGACGATCTTGAAGCCGTTGTAGTCCGGGGGGTTGTGACTACCGGTGAGCATCACGCCCGATTTGCCGCCCAGTTCGTGAGTGGCGTAGTACAGCGCCGGCGTGGGTACCAGACCAAGGTCGTTCACATGGCAGCCTGCTGCGACCAGGCCGCGGATCAGCGGCTCGACGAGCAGCGGGCCGGACAGGCGACCATCGCGGCCCACGCTGACCTGGGGTTCGCCCATGGCCAGGCTCTGTGCGCCGACGGCGCGGCCTATCCAGTAGGCGGTATCAGCGTGCAGCGTCTTGCCGACGATGCCGCGGATGTCATAAGCGCGAAAAATACCAGGCGGCAAGTGGGCGCGGCCCGCCGGGGCCATGTCGTTCATCTGGAAAACCCCATCAGTCAGAAGCGCTCGGTTGCAGGCGCACGCAGAGCGCTTGGACGAAGGTTGCGGCCCGGAGTTCGCCATCCATGGCGAATTTGCTCATGTGCGGTTCAACGGGTGCCGGAGTGACCGAAGCCACCGGCGCCGCGCTGGCTTTGATCGAACGATTCGACGATCTCGAACTGCGCCTGTACCACGGGCACGAGCACCAGCTGGGCGATACGCTCACCGACAGCGATGGTGAAGGCGGTGGTGCCGCGGTTCCAGCACGACACCATCAGTTCGCCCTGGTAGTCCGAATCGATCAGCCCGACCAGGTTGCCCAGCACGATGCCATGCTTGTGGCCCAGGCCCGAGCGCGGCAGCACGAGTGCGGCAAGACCCGGGTCGCTGATATGGATGGACAGGCCCGTTGGAATCAGGACCGTCTGACCGGGTTCGAGCACCGTGTCCTGCGTGAGCAGCGCGCGCAGGTCAAGGCCGGCGGAGCCCGGAGTGGCGTACTGCGGCAACGGGAATTCGGTACCCAGGCGTGGGTCGAGGATCTTGGCTTGTAATGCGTGCATGTAACTTACTGAACCTGATTGAGCCGTTCGGCGATGAAGGCAACCAGCTGACGGGCGATCTTGCCCTTGCTGGTCTGCGCGAAGAGGGTCTGGTGCTGCTGGCGATCGATCACGGTCAAGGCGTTCTCTTCACTGTTGAAGCCGATGCTGGGGTTGGCCACATCGTTGGCGACGATCAGGTCGAGGTTCTTGTCCTTGAGCTTGCGCGTGGCGTAATCGAGCAAGTGTTCGGTCTCGGCGGCGAAGCCGACACTGAAAGGGCGGTCGGTGCGACCGGCCAGGGTGGCAAGGATATCGGGATTGCGCACCATCTGCAGCAGCATGCCATCGCCAGTCGTAGGATCTTTCTTCAGCTTTTGTGGCGCTATGACCTCTGGGCGGTAGTCCGCCACCGCCGCCGAAGCGATGAACAGGTCGCATGGCATGGCCGCCTCACAGGCTGCCAGCATGTCCCGCGCGCTGACCACGTCGATACGGCTGACCCGGTCGGGGGTAGGCAGGTGGACGGGACCGGTCACGAGGGTCACCCGAGCCCCGGCTTCGGCGGCCGCCTCGGCCAGGGCGAAGCCCATCTTCCCGGAGCTATGATTGGTGATGTAGCGCACCGGGTCGATGTTCTCCTGAGTGGGGCCGGCGGTGATCAGCACGTGCTTGCCGGTCAATGCCTGGCGCTTGAAGCTTTCGGCGGCGCACCAGGCCAGGTCGGTGGCCTCGAGCATGCGGCCCAGGCCCACGTCGCCACAGGCCTGGCTGCCCGAGGCAGGGCCGAACACCTGAATGCCTCGGCTCCTGAGCACTTGGAGGTTGGCCTGGGTGGCAGCGTCACGCCACATGGCCTGGTTCATGGCAGGGGCGACGGCGACGGTGGCGTCGGTGGCCAGCACCAGGGTCGTCAAGAGGTCATCGGCCATGCCCTGGGCCAGGCGTGCCATGAGGTCGGCGGTGGCCGGAGCGATCAGCACCAGATCAGCCCATTTGGCCAGCTCGATATGGCCCATGGCCGCCTCTGCTGCCGGGTCGAGGAGGTCCAGGTGCACCGGATGGCCGGACAACGCCTGCAAGGTCAGCGGCGTGATGAATTCGGCGCCACCGCGGGTCATGACGACACGCACTTGGGCGCCGTGCTCCAGGAGTCGGCGGATCAGTTCGGCGCTCTTGTAGGCGGCGATGCCACCACCGACGCCAAGAACGATGCGCTTGCGATACAGCCGCTGCATAGGGTTGCCTTTTTCCAGTGAAAGCGGGCGGCGACAGAAACTGCGTGCGGCAGAACGTCGCATGTACGAGGGCAAATAGATTAACACAGGGCCGAAATGGGCCGCAGCAAGGGCAGGGACGCGATGAACATCAGGGAATGGCCGGTTCAGGATCGGCCAAGGGAAAAGCTGCTGCAGCGTGGGGCGGCGGTGCTGTCTGACGCCGAGCTGCTGGCTGTGCTGCTGGGGTCAGGCGTTGCAGGGCACAACGTGCTCGACTTGGCGCGCGGCTTGTTGGTGCGTTTTGGCGGCTTACGGCCGTTTCTGGAGGCCGATCGGCGGGCCGTCTTGCGCGAGCCTGGCATAGGGGAGGTCAAATACGCACAGCTGCAGGCATTGCTGGAAATCGGTCGTCGCTACCTCGATGAGGGGATCACCCGCGCAGCGGCGTTGGAGGACCCCCAGGCCGTACGACGCTACCTCAAGGCCATGCTGCGCCATGAACCCAGCGAGGTGTTCGGCTGCCTGTTTCTGGACACCAAGCACCGGCCACTGGCGTTCGAGATTCTGTTCAGGGGTACCATCGACCGAGCCAGTGTCTATCCGCGGGAAGTCGTGCGACGGGCATTGATGCACAACGCCGCGGCGCTGATCCTGTGTCACAACCACCCTTCGGGGAACAGCGAACCGAGCAAGGAGGATGTGCACCTGACCTTGTCGCTCAAGCGTGGGCTGGCCTTGATCGATGTGCGTGTGCTGGATCACATCATCATTGGCGACGGGGAGCCGCTGTCCATGGCCGAGCACGGGTGGGTCGTGGCTTAGGGCACGCCGCTGTGGTAGCGGCGCTGTCCAGGACGACCTGTCATGACCGGGGAAGGGGCGCCTTCCCCCGTTCATGACAAGGGCGAGGCGTGGCCAGGGCTTACTTGGTCACGCTCACCTTGCTGAAGTCCAGCCGGCCGAACGGGTTGACCTGATAACCCTCGACACCCTGGCGCAGCAGGGCCGCCGCATTCGGATGCGCCAATGGCACCCACAGCGCCTGCTGCTGGATCAGGGTCTGCGCCTGCTGGTACAGCCGGCTGCGCACGCTCTGATCATTGGTGGTGCGACCGGCACTGATCAGCTGGTCCAGGCGATTGTCACAGAACCGCGCGAAGTTGGTCCCGGACTTGACCGCTGCACAGGAGAACTGCGGGGTGAGGAAGTTATCCGGGTCACCGTTGTCACCTGCCCAGCCCATGAACAGCAGGTCGTGCTCGCCGGCCTTGGCGCGGCGGATCAGCTCGCCCCATTCGATCACCCGAATGTCAGCCTTGATGCCCACCTTGGCGAGATCAGCCTGCAGCATCTGCGCGCCCAGGCTGGGGTTGGGGTTGAGCAGGCTACCCGAAGGACGTGTCCAGATCGTCGTGCTGAAGCCGTCCGCCAGGCCGGCCTTGGCCAGCAAGGACTTGGCTTTCTTCACATCCAGTGGGTAACCGGGCAGGTCCTTGGCATAGCTCCAGGTATTAGGCGGGTACGGGCCATTGGCCGCGATGGCCGAGTCTTCGAAAACAGCCTTCACGTAGGCCTGTTTGTCGAAAGCCAGGTTGATGGCCTGACGCACCTCTGGCTTGTCCAGGGGTGGGTGCTGGCTGTTGAGCGCGATGAATGCCGTCATGAACGCTGGCGTGCTGGCCACCTTGAGGCTGCTGTCCTGGCTGGCCTCGGCAATGTCCAGTGGCTTGGGCGACAGGGCTACCTGGCACTCATTGCGTTTGAGCTTCTGCAGGCGCACGTTCGCATCGGTGGTGATGGCGAAGATCAGCGGGTCGACGGCCGGTTTGCCGGCAAAGTAGTCAGGGTTGGCGCGATAGCGCACCACCGCATCCTTCTGGAATCGCTGGAAGACGAATGGCCCGGTGCCGATGGGTTGGCTGTTGAGCTTCTCGGGAGTGCCTGCCTTGAGCAACGTGTCGGCGTATTCGGCGGAGTAGATCGAGGCAAAGCCCATGCTCAGGGTAGCCAGGAAGGTCGCATCCGGGTGGGTGAGGGTAAAGCGCACGGTATTGGGCGCTGGTGCGTCGATCGTTTTGATCAGGCTGCCCAGTTGCAGCGACTGGGCATGGGGGTAGCCGCCGGGTGCCGTCTTGTGCCAGGCGTGGGCGGGGTAGAGCATGCGCTGGAAGCTGAACAGCACGTCGTCGGCATTGAGCGTACGGCTGGGCTTGAAGTAGCCGGTGGTATGGAATTTCACGTTGTCGCGCAAGGTGAAATCGTACACCAGGCCATCGGCCGACACCGTCCAGCTGGCGGCCAGGCTCGGCACCACTTTGCCTTTGCCGGCATCGAACTCCACCAGGCGGTTCATCAGGACATCGGCCGTGGCATTGGTGGTAGTCAGCGAATTGTACTGCACCACGTCGAAGCCTTCGGGGCTGGCTTCGCTGCAAACGCTCAGTGGCGCTGCCTGGGCTGCACCCACGGCAAGCAGGGAAGTGAACAATAAGGAAAGAGCGGCGGCACGCATGGTGGCTCCTTGGCTGTCAGTGGCCCATCTGCCAGTGCAGTCTGGAAAAGGCCTACCCTAGTGTGACTGCCGGAAAATGACCACACTCTTTTTTACAATCTTGGCGACGAGCGGTCAGCGTCCGATAGGGCCTGCGGCCGTGCCGCCCGCGGCGGTTCGCCCCGGCTCGAATGTTGATCAGGTATTGTTGCAATCGAGTCTTTCTGGTATAAAGCAGCGCTCTTTTCTAGGGGCTCGGCCTGTCGCATCAGCGAATCCGGTCGATAAGACCTCCAGAATCACGGCGCCTCGGCGCCAAAGACTGAGAGATTAAGCGGCCAACCCATGCCGGGTTGGGCATGTGGTTTTAGAGGGCTGAGTCATGTCGAGAGTCTGTCAAGTTACTGGTAAGGGTCCAGTAACCGGGAACAACATTTCCCACGCAAACAACAAAACCCGTCGTCGTTTCCTGCCAAACCTGCAGCACCACCGTTTCTGGGTTGAATCCGAGAAGCGTTTCGTGCGTCTGCGCGTTTCCGCCAAAGGCATGCGCATCATCGACAAGCGCGGCATCGATGCCGTTCTGGTTGACATCCGTAAAGCTGGCGCCAAGGTTTAAGGGAGAGCATCATGCGTGAATTGATCCGTCTGGTTTCGAGTGCCGGTACCGGCCACTTCTACACCACCGACAAGAACAAGCGCACCACCCCGGACAAAATCGAGATCAAGAAATACGATCCCGTTGTTCGCAAGCACGTGGTGTACAAGGAAGCAAAGATCAAGTAATTGATCGGCGACCTGAAAAAAACCCGCCTCTGAACAGAGGCGGGTTTTTTTATGCCTGGCCGAAAGGGTGGGCAGGCCAGGGGTTACTTCTGCTCGAACAATGCATAGATCTTGCGGCAAGGCTCCAGCACTTCCCATGTCCCTTTGAACCCGGCGGGTATGACGAACCGATCACCCGCACGCAGTGTCTTGCTGGCGCCTTTTTCGTCACGCAGCACCGACACGCCCTGCACGATTTCGCAGTACTCATGTTCGGTGTAGTTGACCTTCCACTGGCCGACTTCCCCCTCCCAGACGCCAGCGGCAAACTGCCCGCAGGGGCTTGCATAGTGGTTGTACACGGCCTGGTCCGGCTCGCCCTTGAGAACCTTTTCGGCTGCGGGGCGATAGCGCTCGGCCTCGGTAATGGCCTGGGCGAAGTCGATGATGCTGTCGATGCTCATGAGGGGGCTCCTGTATGTTCAATAAAATTAACATCGCTGGGCGTTTGAGCCGATAGTGTCAAATATATTGATAGTTTGAAAGGGCTGGTTTAGGGTATTGCATGCCTGTGTGCGCCTGTCGCACGCCCGGACCCCGACAACGCCTGCAAGTCCTCAGTGCAGCGTTGCACCTAAACAAGAGGAGGAGTTTCGTATGACCACCCTGACTCGTGCAGACTGGGAACAACGTGCCCAGCAACTGAAGATCGAAGGCCGCGCCTTCATCAACGGCGAATACACCGATGCCGCATCCGGTGAAACCTTCGAATGCCTGAGCCCGGTCGACGGACGCTTCCTGGCCAAGGTTGCCAGCTGCGACCTGGCCGACGCCAACCGCGCGGTCGAAAACGCCCGCGCGACCTTCAATTCGGGCGTATGGTCACAGCTGGCTCCGGCCAAGCGCAAGGCCATTCTGATCCGCTTCGCCGACCTGCTGCGCAAGAACGTGGAAGAGCTGGCGCTGCTTGAAACGCTGGACATGGGCAAGCCAATCGGTGACGCCTCCAGCATCGATATCCCAGGCGCTGCCAATGCCATTCACTGGACAGCCGAAGCCATCGACAAGGTGTACGACGAAGTCGCTCCTACGCCTCACGATCAACTGGGCCTGGTCACCCGCGAGCCGGTAGGCGTGGTGGGTGCCATCGTCCCGTGGAACTTCCCGCTGCTGATGGCGAGCTGGAAGTTGGGCCCCGCATTGGCTACGGGCAACTCGGTTGTGCTCAAGCCTTCCGAGAAATCGCCGCTGACGGCCATTCGCATCGCTCAGCTGGCGGTGCAAGCCGGCATCCCGGCAGGTGTGCTGAACGTGCTGCCTGGCTATGGCCACACCGTGGGCAAGGCCCTGGCCCTGCACATGGACGTCGACACCCTGGTATTCACAGGTTCCACCAAGATCGCCAAGCAGCTGATGGTGTATGCAGGCGAATCGAACATGAAACGCATCTGGCTGGAAGCCGGTGGCAAGAGCCCGAACATCGTCTTTGCCGACGCGCCCGACCTTGAGGCCGCCGCCCAGGCTGCTGCCAGCGCCATCGCCTTCAACCAGGGTGAAGTGTGCACCGCAGGTTCTCGCTTGCTGGTGGAGCGCTCGATCAAGGACACCTTCCTGCCCATGGTGGTCGAGGCCCTCAAGGCCTGGAAGCCCGGCAACCCGCTGGACCCGCAGACCACCGTTGGTGCCCTGGTCGATACCCAGCAGATGAATACCGTGCTGTCGTACATCGAGGCCGGCCACAAGGACGGTGCCAAGCTGCTGACCGGTGGCAAGCGGACGCTGGAAGATACCGGCGGCACCTACGTCGAGCCGACCATCTTCGATGGCGTGACCAATGCCATGAAGATCGCCCAGGAAGAAATCTTCGGCCCCGTCCTGTCCGTGATTGCTTTCGACACGGCCGAAGAGGCGGTTGCCATCGCCAACGACACACCCTATGGGCTGGCGGCGGGCATCTGGACTTCGGACATTTCCAAGGCGCACAGGACGGCCCGCGCCGTGCGCGCCGGCAGTGTCTGGGTCAACCAATATGATGGCGGCGACATGACCGCGCCATTCGGTGGCTTCAAGCAGTCGGGCAACGGCCGTGACAAGTCGCTGCACGCGCTGGAGAAGTATACCGAGCTCAAGGCCACCTGGATCAAGCTGTAATTCCAGCAGCCTGTAGCAGGCAATTCGGCTTCCAAGGGCCTGGTATCGCTGTTGCGAGCTGAGCAGGGCCTGAGGCAGCTCGATTGCACGCGGGGCGGACACTCCACCACTGGCCGGGGCGGCTCATACCGTCCCGGCTTCGTTGTTTCTGTCATACAACAATGCTGCCTGGGAGGCCGTCATGCGTTGGGGAACCTATTTTGCCGTGCTGGCGTCGGTGCTGAGCGTCGGGCTCGCATTGGGTGTGAGCATGCCGTTGGTGTCCTTGCGTCTGGAGGCCTGGGGGTATGGCGGCTTCGCCATTGGTGTCATGGCCGCCATGCCTGCTCTGGGCGTGCTGGCCGGCGCCAGCCTAGCCAGCCGTCTTGCCGGGTGGGTAGGCGTGCCTGCGGCCATGCGCCTGTGCCTGTGGGGCGGGGCATTGTCCATCGGCCTGTTGGCCCTGCTGCCAAGCTACCCGCTTTGGTTGCTGCTGCGGCTGTTGATCGGCATGGCGTTGACCGTGGTGTTCGTGCTGGGTGAGAGCTGGATCAACCAACTGGTGGTCGAGCAGTGGCGCGGACGGCTGGTAGCCCTGTACGGGAGTAGCTATGCGCTGAGCCAACTGGCAGGGCCGTTGGTGCTGGGCATGCTGGGGTCGGACGACGACTTCGGCTTTTGGGCGGCGACCGGTCTGCTGCTGGTGTCGCCCTTGCTGTTGCTGGGCCGCGGTGGCGCGCCCTCTACGCAAGCATGCAATGTCACCTTTGCCGACCTGTTTGCCTTCTGCAGAAGGCTGCCCGTGATCGCCTGGGCCATCGCATTGTTCGCTTCGTTCGAAGCCATGATCCTGACCCTGCTGCCGATATACTGCCTGCAACAGGGCCTGAGCACGGAAATCGCGTTGTTCATGGTCAGTACGGTGGTGGTCGGCGATGCGGTGCTGCAGTTGCCCATTGGCGCACTGGCGGACCACATGTCGCGGCGCGCGCTGTTCACCGGTTGCGCCTCGGCATTGTTGGGGTCGAGCCTTGCCATCCCCCTGCTGTTGCACACCTGGGCGATCTGGCCTGTGTGGGTATTGTTCGGCGCAAGCGCCGGTGGGTTGTTCACCTTGTCGCTGGTATTGATCGGTGAGCGCTATCGAGACGATGCCCTGGTGCGGGCCAATGCCCACGTGGCCCAGCTGTGGGGCATCGGTTGCCTGCTGGGGCCGTTGCTGGCCGGCGCGGGTAGCCAGTGGATCAGTGGGCACGCCTTGCCGCTGCTGATGGCAGCAGGCGCCGCTGGGCTTGTGGTGCTGACCCGGCGGCCCGGAGCGTTCGAGCCTGCGGCGGCGTGACTGCGCAGCGCTAGAGCATCTTTTCCAGCCCGACCGCCTTGCTGATCCAGGCATTGAACCGCCGCCACAGGCTACCAGGCTCTGACGTGAGCACCCGCCGCTGTCCGTCCTCCTCGGTCACCCAGACCAGCTTGCCGCCGACGAGCTCAGGCTGGTAGCTCAGGGCCGGTGCCATGCCCTGCACCGCCAGCGCACGGGTGTATTCGGCAAGTTCGGGGCTGTCGACCAACACGCCGACTTCGGTGTTCCACAACACCGAGCGCGGATCGAAATTGAACGAGCCAATGAACGTCTTGTGACGGTCGAACACGATCGCCTTGCTGTGCAGGCTGGAATTGGAGCTGCCATGAAAACTCAGCTTGCCCGCGCTGGGGTCCCCGGGTTGGCGGCGCATTTCGTATAGCTTCACCCCGTGCTCCAGCAATGCCTTGCGGTAAGGGGCATAACCGCCGTGTACGGCAGGCACATCGGTGGCCTCCAGCGAGTTGGTCAACAGCTTTACCGAAATGCCCGCGTCGGCGCTCTGAGTGAGGTAAAGCAGCCCTGGTTCGCCGGGCACGAAATAAGCCGAGACCAGAATCAGTTCGTGACGCACATCGCGCAGGTCAGGGCCAAGTTGCCGTGTCAGCAGCAGCTGTGGGTCAGGCTCGTCATCGGCCAGCACCTTGCTGGGTGCGTCCCACAGCGCCTGGGCATGGGCCCATATGAGTTCGTTGCGCCAGGTGTCCAGCCGCGGCTGGGATTGATAGGCCATCAGGCGGTCATACAAGACCTTGCGCCGAGTTCTGGCTTCGGCCAGCGAGACCTCCAGCCGATGGCGGCTGGTGCGCAGGTCGCTGGCATTGGGCTGGTGCCAGAGGAAGTCGGTGATCGGGCGGCTCAGGGCGCTGTTCCAGTACTGATCGAAACTGTGTCCCAACTGCTCTGCTATAGGGCCCACACCCAGCAGATCGATGTCGGTGAAGTTCAGGTTGGGCTCGGCATCGAAGTACTCGTCGCCCAGGTTTCGCCCGCCGACGATGGCCATGCTGTTGTCCACCAGGAACAGCTTGTTGTGCATGCGCCGGTGCTGACGCGACAGGTTGAGCAACCGGCCCATGGCGCGCGTGACCCCGGTGGCGCGTCCCAGGTGCAGGGGGTTGAACACGCGGATCTGGATGTTCGGGTGGGCGGCGAGGGTGCCCATGATTGCATCCAGGCCGTCACTGGTGGTGTCGTCCAGCAGGATGCGTACCCGCACCCCCCGGTCTGCCGCCCGCAACAGTTCATGGACCAGGGCGCGGGTGCTGAGCCCGTCATGGACGATGTAGTACTGCACGTCGATGCTGGCCTGTGCATTGCGTATCAGCTCGGCGCGCGCGCGGAAAGCCTCGTTGCTGTTGGGGAGCAGGCGAAAGCCGGAACGGCCTTCATAAGGTGCTGCCTGGCGCAACACCGAGCGGCCGAACGCCGAGCCATCGGCCGGCAGGGCTTGGCTGGTTTGGCGCGGCGTATCGACGCTGGCGCAGCCGCCGACGCCGAGCAGCAGCGTCAGCAGCAAGGGTAGGGCTCGCTGGAGTTTCAACGGTGGATCGTCCTGTGCAGCAGGGCTTTGGGGTTGGACAGTGGCAGGCAACGCAAAGTTACGTCGCGACGATGTCCTCGTCCAGCAAGCGTTGGGCGGTCTCACCCACCTTGCGCACCGCCGCCTCGATTTGCGCTGTGGGCCTGGCGGCGAAGTTCATGCGCAGGCAATGACGGAACTTGCCGGAAGCGGAAAAGATGCTGCCCACGGCCACTTGTACGCCCTGTTCCAGTAAGGCGTGATTGAGTTGCAAGGTATCGAAATGTTCCGGCAATTCCACCCACAGCATGAAGCCGCCTTGCGGACGGCTTACGCGGGTGCCGGGTGGGAAATACCGGGTCACCCAGTCGCTCATCAACTCACGGCTGCGTTGGTACTGGCTACGCATCCGTCGCACATGGGGCTGGTAGTGCCCGTTGGCGATGAAGTCCGCTACCGCCAATTGAGGCTGACTGGCGGTGCTGCCTGTGCTGATGTACTTCATGTGCAGGACCCGCTCCAGGTAGCGTCCGGGCGCTACCCAACCGACACGCAGGCCAGGGGCAAGGGTCTTTGAAAATGAACTGCACAACAGCACGCGGCCTTGCATATCGAATGACTTGACCGTCCGTGGCCGAGGGTAGGTGTAGGCCAGGTCACCGTAGACATCGTCCTCGAGAATAGCCACGTCGTAGCGCTGTGCAAGCTTCAACAGGGCCTTTTTACGAGCCTCGGGCATGATGTAGCCCAGCGGGTTGTTGCAACTTGGGGTGATCTGGATGAGCTTGATCGGCCACTGCTCGAGGGCCAGTTCGAGCGCCTCGAGGCTGATGCCCGTCACCGGGTCCGTGGGGATCTCCAGCGCCTTCATGCCCAGGCCCTTGAGCGTCTGCATGGCGCCATGGAAGCTGGGCGAGTCTACCGCGACGATATCGCCAGGCTCGCACACGGCGCGGATGCTGCACGACAGGGCTTCGTGACAGCCTGTCGTCACCACCAGCTCCGAGGGGGAGAGCCTGCAACCGGAGTCCAGGGCCAGGCGTGCCACCTGTTCACGCAAGGCCAGGTTGCCGTGGATATTGTCGTAATACAGCCCGGGCATGTCCTGCCGACGGCTGAGTCGGGCGAGGCTGCGCAACAGCGGCTTGAGGGTAGGGCTCTCGATGTCTGGCATGCCCCGTCCAAGCTGTATCACCCCTGGCTGCGGAGTACTGCGCACCAGTTCCAGTACCTGCTCCCACTGGGAGATGTCCACGGGGCGCTGGGCGGGTCGGCTGACCGCAGGCAAGGCCGGCAGGTGGCGGTGATCGCTCACGAAATAGCCGGATTTTGGCCGTGGCGAGACCATGCCACTGTCTTCGAGCATGCGGTAGGCCTGTTGCACGGTGCTCAGGCTTACCCCGTGCTCCACGCTTAGTGCGCGCACCGATGGCAGCCGCTGGCCGGGGCGATAGAGGCCCTGTTCGATGCGCGCGCCGAGTACCTCGGCAAGGTTCAGGTAGAGCGTCACGTCATACTCCTGGGCTGCGCCGGGTAACGCACCATACAGATTGATTGAAAAGGCTGCATTCAGTTACCTGGAAGCCCGATCTGTATCCAAATAATAACGCTTTTTTGGATCTGTATTGTCAGGCCATGCACCCTGCATGCTGTCCCCACATTGTCATCGAAAGGGAGACAGCAGCGATGGGAAGCTTGAGCGATGTGCGCATTGAACCGTCGGTAGGCGATAAAGAGGCCCTGCAGCGAAGCGAAACCCACGCTACGCCAAAGGCTTCGAGTCGCTTGCAGTTGATGCTGCGCCGCTGGCACACCCGCAGGGCGCTGCTCCAGTTGAGCGACCATGAATTGCGTGATGTGGGGCTCAGCTGGCAAGAGGCGCGCTCGGAAGGCCGCAAGCCGTTCTGGAGGCCTTGACCGCTTTCAGGCCAGCTCCTTGAGCCTGTGCCACAGCATGCCCAATGCCAGTAAAGGTGAGCGCAAGTGCTTGCCGCCTGGGAACGTCATGTGTGGCACCTTGGCGAACAGGTCGAAGCGCCCGCTTTGCTGGCCACTGATGGCCTCCCCGAGCAGCCGGGCGGCCAGATGGGTCGCGTTCAGCCCGTGGCCTGCGTAGGCCTGGGCGTAGTAGACGTTGGGCTGATCGGGCAGACGGCCTACCTGGGGCAGGCGGTTGGCGCCGATCCCGATCATGCCACCCCACTGGTAGTCGATGCGGACGTCCGCCAGTTGAGGGAACACCCGCAGCATCTTGGGCCGCATGTAGGCGGCGATATCCTTTGGGTCGCGCCCGGAATAATGGCAAGCGCCGCCGAACAGCAACCGGTGATCTGCGCTCAGGCGGTAGTAGTCCAGCGCCACCCGCTGGTCGCACACGGCCATGTTCTGTGGCAGCAGCGAACGTGCACGCGCTTCACCCAGCGGCTCGGTAGCGATGAGGTAACTGCCGGCGGGCAATACCTTGCCGCCCAGCTCACCGTGCAACCCATTGAGGTAGGCGTTGCAGCACAGGACCAGCGTTTGCGCCCGGACCCGGCCTTGGGCAGTGTGTACCTGCACCTGGGGGCCATAGTCGATGCGGGTCACCTCGGACTGCTCGTGGAGTTTCACGCCCAGGCGCGCGGCTGCCGCAGCTTCGCCCAAGGCCAGGTTGAGGGGGTGCAAGTGGCCAGAACCCATGTCCACCAGCCCGCCTGCATAGCGCTGCGAGCCCACCACGTCGTGAATGTCATCCTTTGCGACCAGCCGCAGTTCGTGGGCGTAACCCAGGCTGCGCAAGTGTTCGGCCTCTTCGGCCAGGCCCGCCATTTGCGCCGGCTTGTTGGCCAGGTCGCAATAGCCCCAGACCAGGTCACAGGCGATGGCGTGCTGCGCTACACGGTCGCGCACGATCTGCACGGCCTCCAATCCCATCCGTTGCATGTCGCGAACGCCCTGCTCGCCGATGACCGGCAGGAACTGCTCCAGGCCATGGCCGACCCCGCGAATCAACTGCCCACCGTTGCGCCCACTGGCGCCCCAGCCGATCTTGCGCGCTTCGAGCAGGATCACCGAGAAGCCACGCTCGGCCAACTCCAGGGCCGTGTTCAGACCAGAGTAGCCACCGCCGACGATGCACACATCGGCGGTGTGATCACCCTGCAGAAAGGCATGATCAGGGTGAGGCGCGCTGCTGGCGGCGTAATAAGAAGCGGCGTGCTGCGCGCTGTGGATCATTGGACGCGTCCTGGTGCATGGGCTGGAACGGGAGGATAAGCCGCAGGCCCAGGGCGGGCAACCGGCCTATAATGGGCGAACATTTTCAGCCTGTGCCTAGTCATGTCCTGCGACCGCCACAAAATCCACTTCCTGCGCGAACTCATCCCTTCGTTCGAATGCGAGCCCGGCTGCCATGACTGCTGCGGACCGGTCACTACCTCGGCGCAAGAGATGGCTCGGCTGCCGCGCAAATCCCAGGCCGAACAGGACGCTGCCCTGGAGCGCCTGGACTGCGTGCATTTGGGGCCCCAGGGCTGCACGGTATATGAAGAGCGGCCAATGATCTGCCGCCTGTTCGGCACCACCCCACGCCTGGCCTGCCCACGCGGTCGTGGGCCCGAACCCATGATCGACCCTGCGGCCGAGCAGCTGGTGCACCAGTTCATTGCTACCACCCGGCAAGTGCTGGTCTAGGCGTTCGCGGTAGAGCCCGGCGTCAGTCCGGGATTGGCAGGCAGAGGCTTTCCTTCACCTCCTCCATCACGATGTAGCTTTTGGACTCACGCACGTGGGGCAGCTTGAGCAGGATGTCGCCAAGCAGCTTGCGATACGAAGCCATTTCCGAAATGCGCGCCTTGACCAGGTAGTCGAAGTCGCCGGAAACCAGGTGGCATTCGAGCACGTGCGGCAGCTTGAGCACTGCCCGACGAAACTCCTCGAAGGTATCGCCAGACTTGTAGTCCAGGCTGATTTCCACGAACACCAGCAGGCTGCCCTTGAGGTGCTGTGGGTTCAGGCGCGCGTTGTAGCCCATGATGATGCCTTCACGTTCCAGCCGACGTACGCGCTCGGTGCACGGCGTGGTGGAGAGGCCGACCTTCTCGCCCAATTCGGTGAAGGAGATACGCCCGTCGTTCTGCAGGATGCGCAGGATGTTCCGGTCGATCTTGTCCAGCTCACGCTTACTTTGATGCTGGGTTCTCATAGGGGATGCCCCTCCGTGAAAGGCCATTGTGCCGAGAATTCTCGCCAATAATAGGCTTTTATATAGTGAATTGCACTGCTCACGAATTCCTATACTTCGCCCATCAATGGCAGTCCAACAACACACTGCGGCAGTGCGCGAGGGGAAAGAAACGATGCGAGTTCTGGTACTTGGTAGCGGCGTGATTGGAACCGCCAGTGCCTATTACCTGGCCCGGCAAGGGTTCGAAGTGACGGTGGTGGACCGCCAGCCAGCGGTGGCCATGGAAACCAGCTTCGCCAACGCCGGCCAGATCTCGCCCGGCTATGCCTCACCGTGGGCGGCGCCAGGGGTGCCTCTAAAAGCCGTGAAGTGGTTGCTCGAGCGTCACGCTCCGCTTGCCATCAAGCTGACCGGTGACGTGGACCAGTACCTGTGGATGGCGCAGATGCTGCGTAACTGCACGGCCAACCGCTATGCCGTGAACAAGGAGCGCATGGTGCGGTTGTCCGAGTACAGCCGCGACTGCCTCGACGAACTGCGCGCCGAAACCGGAATCGCGTACGAGAACCGTAGCCTGGGCACTACCCAGCTGTTCCGTACCCAGGCCCAGGTCGATGCAGCTGCCAAGGATATCGCCGTGCTCGAGCAATCAGGCGTGCCTTATGAATTGCTCGATCGCGATGGCATCGCCCGCGTCGAACCTGCCCTGGCCAGTGTGAAGGGCATCCTCGCCGGCGCCCTGCGCCTGCCTAACGACCAGACCGGCGATTGCCAGTTGTTCACCACCAAGCTGGCGGAAATGGCCCGGAACCTGGGCGTGGAGTTCCGCTTCGGGCAGGATATCCAGCGTCTGGATCATGCAGGTGACCGCATCAACGGTGTCTGGATCGATGGCAAGCTCGAAACCGCCGACCGCTATGTGCTGGCATTGGGCAGCTATTCGCCGCAGATGCTCAAGCCCTTGGGTATCAAGGCGCCGGTCTATCCGTTGAAGGGTTACTCCCTGACCGTGCCCATCACCAACGGCGACATGGCGCCTGCCTCGACCATCCTCGACGAGACCTACAAGGTCGCCATCACCCGTTTCGACAACCGTATCCGTGTTGGGGGCATGGCTGAAATCGCGGGCTTTGACCTGTCGCTCAACCCCCGTCGACGTGAAACGCTGGAGATGATCGTCAACGACCTTTATCCTCGCGGCGGTGATTTGAGCCAAGCCAGTTTCTGGACCGGACTGCGTCCCGCGACGCCAGACGGTACCCCCATCGTGGGTGCAACCGCCTTCAGTAACCTGTTCCTCAACACAGGGCACGGCACGCTGGGCTGGACCATGGCCTGTGGCTCGGGTCGCCTGCTGGCTGACCTGATCGCGCGCAAGAAACCGCAGATCAGTGCACAAGGGCTGGACATCTCGCGCTATGGCAGCAGCCGCGAAGTGGCCCGTCACGGGCATGGTTCGCCTGCCCATCAGCAGTAAGCCATCCATTGGGGTGCTCGCGAATGACCTGAGCGTGCCCCAGCTTCGATTTCAACCCGTATGACTTTTAAGGCAGCCGCATGCGCCCCGCCCGTGCCCTGATCGACCTCCAGGCCCTGCGCCATAATTACCGTCTCGCCCGTGAACTGACCGGCGCCAAGGCGCTAGCCGTGATCAAGGCCGACGCCTACGGTCACGGTGCCGTGCGCTGCGCGTTGGCGCTCGAGCCCGAGGCGGACGGGTTTGCCGTGGCCTGCATCGAAGAGGCACTGGAGCTGCGTGCGGCCGGCATCAGGAGCCCAGTACTGCTGTTGGAGGGCTTCTTCGAAGCCAGTGAGCTGCCATTGATCGTCGAACATGACCTGTGGTGCGTCGTGCATTCGGCCTGGCAGTTGGAGGCCATCGAGAAAAGCCCGCTGCACAGCCCACTCACCGTCTGGCTCAAGCTCGATACCGGCATGCACCGTGTAGGGCTGCATCCCAAGGATTATCGCGATGCCTATGAGCGCCTGCTGGCCAGCGGCAAGGTAGGGCGCATCGTGCTCATGAGCCATTTCGCCCGTGCCGATGAGTTGGATGCTAAGGCCACGAGCGAGCAGATTACCGTGTTCGAAACCGCGCGCCAGGGCTTGGCTGCAGAGTGCAGCCTGCGCAACTCCCCAGCCGTGCTGGGTTGGCCCCAGGCAGCCGGTGATTGGGTACGGCCAGGCCTGATGCTCTATGGCGCCACGCCGTTCGACATGCCTCAAGCACACGCCCAACGCCTGCAGCCGGTCATGACACTGCAGTCGCGGGTCATCAGTGTGCGGGAGCTGCCGGCCGGCGAGCCGGTGGGTTACGGCGCCACGTTCGTCAGCACGCGGCCCACCCGTGTAGGCGTGGTTGCCATGGGCTACGCCGACGGTTACCCGCGCCAGGCGCCCAACGGCACGCCGGTCATCGTTGCCGGCAGTCGAGCCCCGCTCATTGGTCGCGTGTCGATGGACATGCTGAGCATCGACCTGACCGACGTGCCCCAAGCGACGGTCGGCAGCCCAGTCGAACTGTGGGGCAAGCAGGTCCATGCCACTGAGGTGGCGAGCCAGGCCGGTACTATCCCTTACCAGATCTTCTGCAACCTCAAGCGGGTGCCCCGGAAATACGTGGGGAACTAAGGCGTCAGGGCGGGTGGTGTGTTGTAAATACTGAACGGCGTTGCCATGATATCGTTCACATCCACCCGCATACCCGTCTCAGGAGGCTCCAGCTTTGGACGTCGGCGAACGACTGCAAGCCATCCGCACGCTCAAGGGCCTGTCCCAGCGGGAACTCGCCAAGCGCGCGGGCGTTACCAACAGCACCATCTCGATGATCGAGAAGAACAGTGTGAGCCCATCGATCAGTTCGCTGCGCAAGGTACTGAGCGGCATTCCCATGTCCATGGTCGAGTTCTTTTCCGTCGAGCTCGAACCCGAGAGCCCTGCGCAAATCGTCTACAAGGCCCACGAACTGATCGACATCTCCGATGGTGCGGTGACCATGAAGCTGGTTGGCAAATCGCACCGTAACCGCGCCATCGCTTTTCTGACCGAGGTGTACCCGCCTGGCGCCGACACCGGCGCCGAAATGCTGACCCATGATGGCGAAGAGACCGGCATCCTGCTCGAAGGCCGCCTGGAGTTGGTGGTCGGTACCGAGCTGTTCATTCTCGAAGCAGGCGACAGCTACTACTTCGAAAGCACCCGCCCGCACCGTTTTCGCAACCCGTTCGAACAGCCAGCACGCTTGATCAGTGCCGCTACCCCCTCGAACTTTTGATCCAGCGCAGTGCATTGACGCGTCAATACCCCTTTCCTGTGTAGGGTCGTTTCCCGGCCTCGGGCTTGTCGTTATACTTTTCGGCGCTCGAGGATCCGTGGCCGCGAGCATGATTAGCCACCATGAGGGTGTTCGCGTGAATCAAGTCAAGAAGATGCTGGCCATCCCGGCCGCCGTACTGGCCCTGTGGGCAATCACCGCTACCGCTGCGACCAACGACGATATCGCCAAGCGCCTGGAGCCGGTCGGCAAGGTGTGTATCCAGGGCCAGGAATGCAAGGGCATGGCCGTGTCCGCCAGCACGGGTGCCGGGTCTGCCAGGACGCCGGATGACATCATCGCCAAGCATTGCACGGCCTGCCATGGCACGGGGCTGCTCGGCGCGCCGAAAGTGGGCGACAACGCAGCCTGGAAGGAGCGTGCCGACCACCAGGGTGGGTTGGATGGCATCCTGGCCAAGGCCATCACGGGCATCAACGCCATGCCGCCGAAGGGCACCTGCGCGGATTGCTCGGATGATGAGCTCAAGGCCGCTATTCAGAAGATGTCTGGCCTGTAAATACCGCAATGTGCCGCGTAGCAGTCCCAGTATTCTAGCTTCGCCTCTTGCCTTGCCGGGGCCGCTTCGCGGCCCATCGCGGCCGGTCCGGCGCCCCGGCGAGAGCGCTCAGGCACCGCGTACGCGTGGACCTACGCTGTGGCTGAAGACCAACGAGTTATCCAGACCCCAGGTGGCTGCGGCTTCCTCTTACCGTCCAGGCAACCAACCTGTCTACCTGCCTGTCGAACCTCCTGAACCCAAGCACGAACCAGGAGGCCTCGATGCACCTCAGCTCCATCGACCAGGCCGTCGAACAGATCCTGTCACGCCTGCCAACCCATATCCACATGGGCCTGCCGCTGGGCCTGGGCAAACCCAATGCTTTCGTCAACGCCCTCTATGCCCGCATCCGCGAGTTGCCCGAACGCCGTCTGACGATCTATACGGCCCTTTCCCTGGGTCGACCGGCGCTCGGGGATGGCTTGCAGCGACGCTTGCTCGAGCCCTTCGTGGAGCGCGTGTTCGGCGACTACGAAGAGCTTCACTATCTGGCCGACCTGCGCAATGACAGCCTGCCGCCAAACATTCGCGTAGAACAGTTCTTCATGCAGCCCGGCAGCCTGCTTGCCAGTGAATCGGCCCAACAGGATTACGTCAGCAGCAACTACAGCCATGCCGCGCGAGACATCAATGCCAAGGGCCTGAACCTGATCGCCCAACTGGTGGCGGCTACGCCGGAGCGGCCCGTCCACCTGAGCCTGGCCTGCAACCCGGACATCACCCTGGACCTGTTACCCATGGTCGAACGCCGCCGCGCCGCTGGCGAGACCATTCTGATGCTGGGCCAGGTGCATGCGCAGTTGCCGTACATGCCCGGTGATGCCGAGCTGCCAATGGATGCCTTCGACCTGCTGTTGGACGAAGCCGAGCAGCGCCAATTGTTTTCGACGCCCAACATGCCGGTCACCACGCAGGACCACTGCATCGGCCTGCATGCCAGCAGCCTGGTGCGTGACGGGGGTACCTTGCAGATCGGGATTGGTGCCATGGGCGATGCGGTTGCCGCCGCGCTGCTCGCTCGCCAGAGCGATAACGTTGCTTACCGCGCAGCGCTCGACAGCCTTGGCGCGAGTACCGCGCAGGCCTTGATCGAGCGGGAAGGCGGGCTCGCGCCCTTCGAGCATGGGCTATATGGCTGTAGCGAGATGTTCGTCAACGGGCTGCTGGCGCTGGCCGAAGCAGGCTTGCTGCGGCGTGCTGTCGATGAGCAAGGGGTAGTCCTGCACGGAGGGTTCTTCCTCGGCCCGCAAGCGTTCTACCAGCGCCTGCGCGACATGAGCATGGAGCAGCGTGCGCGGTTTGCCATGACCGGTATCGGCTTCGTCAATGAGCTCTACGGTGATGAACAGCTCAAGCGTGCTCAGCGACAGGACGCACGCTTCATCAATACGGTGTTCGGCATGACCCTGCTCGGCGCGGGTGTGGCCGATCAGCTCGAAGACGGGCGCGTGCTGAGCGGGGTAGGTGGGCAGTACAACTTCGTTGCCCAGGGGCACGCGCTGGAAGGTGGCCGCTCGATACTGCTGCTGCGCAGTTGGCGCGAAGCGGGTGGCGAGGTTTCATCGAACATTTTCTGGAACTACGGCCATTGCACCATTCCCCGCCACCTGCGCGATATCGTGGTGACCGAATACGGCATCGCTGACCTCAGGGGGCAGACCGACAGTGAGGTCATTGCGCGATTGCTTGCGGTGTGTGACTCCCGGTTCCAGCAAAGCCTCATCGAGCAGGCCAGGGACGCTGGCAAGCTGGCGGAAGATTTTCAGCTCGACAGGCGTTTTGCCGATAACACGCCGCAGCGCCTGGCCGCAGTCCGGGCGCAGCATCCACAGCTGTTCCCGGAGTACCCCATGGGGACC
This sequence comes from Pseudomonas sp. UBA5568, assembly GCF_002425525.1. Classification (NCBI taxonomy): domain Bacteria; kingdom Pseudomonadati; phylum Pseudomonadota; class Gammaproteobacteria; order Pseudomonadales; family Pseudomonadaceae; genus Pseudomonas; species Pseudomonas sp. UBA5568. The sequence goes on from NZ_DIMK01000028.1 coordinate 180,571, forward strand.
GACTTCACGGCTGAAGAGCAGGACTTGTTACGGGCGCTGAACTGGTTGAAAAGCAAGTTCAAGCTCAGCGAGGCGCTTGAGCTGGGCAAAGCCGCGCTGGACGCGCCAGGGCCCCAAGGGTATGAGCGGCATCTGGCACGGATGCAGCTTGACCAGCCTCAGGGGCTCAAGGAAGAGCTGTACCAACGGTTGCTGTTGGCAGGCCTGGCGGCGACTTGAAGACGACAGGGGCTGCCGCGCAGCCCCTTGTGGCCCGGATGTAAGCGAGCCAGTGCCGCCTCACTCGATGAAGCTGACCACACCGCCTTCCAGCGATTTCACCCGCGCCAGCGACTCCACGCGATAGCCTTGGCGATCCAGCTCGGCGCGCCCGCCCTGGAACGATTTCTCGATCACGATCCCCAGCCCTACCACGGTCGCTCCGGCCTGCTTGATGATCGAGATCAGCGCCTGGGACGCCTTGCCGTTGGCAAGGAAGTCATCCATGACCAGCACCCGGTCGCTGCTGCTCAGGTGGCGCGGCGAAATGGCCACGGTGTTCTCGGTCTGCTTGGTGAACGAATACACAGAAGCCGTCAGCAGGTTCTCGGTGAGGGTCAGCGACTGGTGCTTGCGTGCGAAGATCACCGGCACACCCAGCTTCAGCCCGGTCATCACCGCAGGCGCGATACCCGACGCCTCGATGGTGACGATCTTGGTCACGCCGGCATCGGCGAACAGGCGGGCGAACTCGTCACCGATCAGCTGCATCAGCGCCGGGTCGATCTGATGGTTGAGAAACGCATCGACTTTGAGAACCTGGTCGGAAAGCACGATGCCTTCTTCGCGAATCTTCTGATGCAGTGCTTCCACTATGGTATTCCTCGGAACAAAAATGGCCGCAAACAGCGGCAGTGTTTAAGAGTAATGGTTGATCAGCGTTTGAGCATCGCCCGGATGTCGGCCAGGGCATTGTTGCCGCGTGCGGCCTTGACCTCGACCGGGGCATCGTCCAGTCCTTCCCAGGACAGGTCTTCGGGGGGCAGCTCGTCGAGGAAGCGACTGGGCGTGCAGTCGATGATTTCCCCGTATTGCTTGCGTTTGGCGGCGAAGGTGAACGCCAGCGTCTGGCGTGCGCGGGTGATGCCCACGTAAGCCAGGCGGCGCTCTTCCTCGATGGTGTCGGCCTCGATGCTGGAGCGGTGAGGCAGGATCTCCTCCTCCATGCCCATGATGAACACGTAGGGAAATTCCAGGCCCTTGGACGCGTGCAGGGTCATCATCTGCACACCGTCGGCGTTTTCTTCCTCTTCCTGCTGGCGTTCGAGCATATCGCGCAGCACTAACTTGCCGATGGCGTCCTCGATGGTCATGTCACCCTCTTCGTCCTTCTCGAGGGTGTTCTTAAGCGCTTCGACCAGGAACCAGACGTTGCTGATGCGAAACTCCGCTGCCTTATCGCTGGCGGTCTGCTGGCGGATCCAGTTCTCGTAGTCGATGTCGCGGATCATTTCATGCAGGGCGGCGATGGGATCATCCAGCGCCACCTTGTGGCGCACGCCGTCCAGCCAATGCTTGAAGCGCTGCAGGCGCTCGGTGTAGCGCGCATCCAGGTGCTCGCCCAGCCCCAGTTCCTCACTGGCGGCATACATCGAGACACCCCGGCCGGTGGCATAGTTGCCGAGCTTTTCCAGGGTGGTCGAGCCGATTTCCCGGCGCGGCACGTTGATGACCCGCAAGTAGGCGTTGTCGTCGTCAGGGTTTACCAGCAGGCGCAGATAGGCCATGAGGTCTTTGACTTCCTGACGGCCGAAGAAGCTGTTGCCGCCGGAAAGACGGTAAGGCACTTGGTGGTGCTGCAACTTCAGCTCGATCAGCTTGGCCTGGTAGTTACCGCGGTACAGGATGGCGAAATCGCTGTAGGGACGGTTGGTGCGCAGGTGCAGCGTGAGGATTTCCATCGCCACGCGTTCGGCCTCGGCGTCCTCGTTCTTGCAACGGATCACCCGGATCTCGTCACCAACGCCCATCTCGCTCCAGAGCTGTTTCTCGAATGCGTGCGGGTTGTTGGCGATCAACACGTTGGCGCAACGCAGGATGCGGCTGGTGGAGCGGTAGTTCTGCTCCAGCATGACCACTTTCAGGGAGGGGTAATCCTCCTTGAGCAGCATCAGGTTCTCAGGACGCGCGCCGCGCCAGGCGTAGATCGACTGGTCGTCGTCGCCCACGACGGTGAACTGGTTGCGCATGCCGATCAGCATCTTCACCAGCAGGTACTGACTGGCGTTGGTGTCCTGGTATTCGTCGACCAGCAGATAACGCACGCGGTTCTGCCAGCGCTCGAGCACCTCGGGGTTTTCCTGGAACAACTTGACCGGCTGCAGGATCAGGTCGTCGAAGTCCACGGCGTTGAACGCCTTGAGCGTGCGCTGATAGTGGGTGTAGACGACCGCAGCGGTCTGCTCGCGCGGGTTGCGTGCCTTCTCAAGGGCCTCGGGAGGCAGGATCAGGTCGTTCTTCCAGGCACCGATCATGTTCTTGATTTCGTCGATGCCGTCGTCGCCGGAGTACTCCTTCTGCATGATGTCCGACAGCAGGGCCTTGATATCCGATTCGTCGAAGATCGAGAACCCAGGCTTGTAGCCCAGGCGGTCGTGCTCCTTGCGGATGATGTTCAGGCCCAGGTTGTGGAACGTGCAGACCGTCAGCCCTCGGCCTTCGCCCGGACGCAGCAGGCTGGCAACCCGCTCCTTCATCTCGCGGGCGGCCTTGTTGGTGAAGGTCATGGCCACGATGTACTGGGCGCGAATACCGCAGTTCTGGATGAGGTGGGCAATTTTGCGCGTGATGACGCTGGTCTTGCCCGAACCTGCACCGGCGAGCACCAAAAGAGGGCCGCCGACATAGTCACGGGCTTCCTGCTGCCGGGGATTGAGTCGGGACATGCTAGAAACCGGGGGTCGCCAGAAAATAGCCGCGCATTCTAACAGGCATGCGTGTTCGTGGCGTGACCGTCTGACGTTCGAGTCAGACTTTCGAAACGATCATTAGCGTCACTAATACTTGCGCCTGAAAAAATCGTATTTGCCGGTTTGTCCGCTTTCGCGCAGGATGCACGACAAAATACGTCGGACCAGGCTGTCCAAAACCGCTTTTAAGAGTGAAAATCATTTCCATTAATTGCGTTGGGCTCATTATCGGTCAACGTTTGCATCGTCGAGCTTTAAGGAGCCGTCTTGTCCGCGCCTGTCGAACCTATGCGTTTGCTGCTGTTGGCCAGTGAGCCCGAGTGGGCGGCCTTGCTGCACGCGTGCATGCCGGCCTTGAAGGGCACGGCCGTACTGCTCACGGCACCCGACTGGGATGCCGTCGACAGTCTGTTCAGCCGCGACCGGCAGGCCGTGGTGCTGACCACGCCGGCCTTGCGGCCAGCACCCGGTCGCTGTGACCTGCCGACCATCCTGCTGCTGCACAGCGAACCCGAGGCGGCGCCAGGCGGCGTCAGTGACTGGCTGGTGAGCGACCAACTCAATGGCGACAGCCTGCGTCGCTGCCTGCGCCACGTGCGCGAGCGAGGTGCACTGGTGGCCACCCTGCAGCGCTTGGCCGAACAAGACCCTTTGACCGGCATCGCCAACCGCCAGGGCTTTCAGGCCTTGCTGGCCACGCGCCTGGCCGACCATGACGGGCGCGGCGTTGCCTTGGGGCATCTGGACCTGGACAACTTTCGCCACGTCAATGACGCCTTGGGGCACCAGAGTGGGGATCGCCTCATTCTGCAGGTGGTGCTACGTCTGAAGCATCAGCTCGAAGCAGGCGACCAGCTGGCACGCCTGGGCAGTGACGAGTTCGCCTTGCTGATCGACACCCGCCGCGACCCAGGGCGGGCCGAGTGGATGGCCGAGCGCATCGTGGAGGCATTGGCCGAGCCCTACTGGGTCGATGGCGAAAGCCTGCTGCTCGGCTGCAGCCTGGGGCTGGCCCACGCCCGCGCCCAGGGCGGCGCCGACCCGCTGATGTGGCATGCGCACATCGCCATGCGCCAGGCCAAGGCCATCCAGGGCTGTACCTTCCATGTCTTCAACGAGCGCATCAATCGCCACGCACGCAGCCTGGCCGATCTCGAAAGCGAGCTGCGCCGGGCCTTGCGCCGTGACGAGCTGGAACTTCACTATCAGCCGCGCCTGAACCTGGCGGATGGGCGGGTCGTCGGTCTCGAAGCGCTGGTGCGCTGGCGCCACGCCGAACGGGGCTTGCTGCCGCCCAGTGAGTTCGTGCCGCTGGCCGAGCAGAGCGGGCTGATCGTGCCGCTGGGTTACTGGGTCATCGCCCGTGCTCTGCGCGACATGCAGGCCCTGAACACCCAAGGGCTTGCGCCATTGCACATGGCGGTCAACCTCAGTTTCCGGCAGTTCCAGGACAGCCAGCTGCTGGCGACCTTGAGCCGGCTGATCGCCGAGTACGGTGTCGATGCTCACTGGCTGGAATTCGAGCTGACCGAAACGGCCGTGATGCGGCGCAATGAGCGGGTGCGTCAGACCATGGATGCACTGGGGCGCCTGGGCGTGCGCTTCTCGCTGGACGACTTTGGCACAGGGTTTTCTTCGTTCGTGCACCTCAACAGCCTGCCGATCACCTTGCTCAAGGTGGACCGCAGTTTCGTTGCGCAGATGGAAATGCGCGAAGAGAACCGCAAGCTGGTGCATGCCATGATCAACCTGGCCCACAACCTCAACCTCGAAGTGGTGGCCGAGGGCGTCGAAAGCGAAGCGCAATTGGCGTTGCTGCGCGGGTTTGGCTGCAACCAGGTACAGGGTTTCCTGGTCAGCAAGCCCCTGCCGGTAGACGCGCTGATCCCGTTCCTGCGCCAGGCGTCCCATCGCCAGGTGGGGTTTGCAGGCTAGCCAGCCGCGCCCCCTTGGCCAATGCGCAAATCCACATCAAGTCGTTGACATCAGGCAGGTGTGGCCGTTGCGGCGCTTGTCCCGGCGTGGCGTAGCAACCGCCGCATCCGCCACTCGAAGCCGAAGGTCAGTGCCACCGAGGCGCACGCCAGCCCCAATGCCAGCCCCCACCAGACGCCCACCGCGCCCCCGCCGAAGACGAAGGTGAACAACCAGGCGCTGGGTGCCCCGATGAGCCAATAGCACACCAGCCCGATCAGGAACGTGGTCTTGGCGTCCTTCAGCCCGCGAATAGAGCCCATGGCGATGGTCTGCACGCCATCGAAGAGCTCGAACCAGGCGGCGACCATCAGCAGCTGGACCGCCAGTTGGAAGATGGCGGCAAACGCCGGGTCGGCCCGGTCGATGAACAGCCCTACCAGTGCGTCTGGCAGCAACCAGAACAGGGCAGCGAAGGCGAACATCAGCATGGCTCCGAAGCCGATACCCACCCGGCCTGCGCTGCGCGCTGCGAGCAAGTTGCCCGCGCCGTAGTAATGGCCCACGCGCATGGTCACGGCATAGGACAGGCCAGTGGGCACCATGAAGGCGGTCGACACGATCTGCAGGGCGATCTGGTGCGCGCCCAACTCGGTACTGCCCAGCACGCCCATGCACAGCGCCGCGAAGGCGAACAGCCCTACCTCCACCATGTAGGTGCCGCCGATCGGCAGGCCCAGCCGCCACAGCTCGCCCAACGCTGGCAGCGATGGCCGTGACAGGCCTTTGCGCAGTGGGTAGGCCGCATAGGCCGGGTGCCAGCGGATATACAGCGCCAGGGCAATGGCCATGCCCATCGAGACCACCGCAGTGACCAGGCCGATGCCCATCAGGCCAAGCTTGGGCAGGCCGAACATGCCCTCGATCAGTGCAACGTTCAGCAAGTAGTTGAGTACGGTACCCACCAGGCTGATGACCATCACCGGCGTAGAGCGGCCCAGGGCGCTGGTGAAGCCGCGCAAGGCCATGAAGGTCAGGTAGCCCGGCAAAGCCAGCGGCAGCAGGGTGAGAAACTCGGCCGCCGAGGCCACGTTGTCAGGCTGTTGCCCGAAGAGCAGCAGGACAGGTTCGAGGTTCCACAGCACCAGCGCCGCGAACAGGGCCAGGCCCCAGGCCAGCCACAGACCGCTTTGCGCCAGCCGTGTGGCGCCCTCGATGTCATTGGCGCCCCTGCGGAAGGCTACCAGGGTGCCAACCGCCGCGATGACGCCCAGGCAGAAGATGGACACGAACGAATAGCCCGCCGCGCCCAATCCGCCCCCGGCCAGGGCCTGCGGGCTGATGCGTGCCATCATCAGGGTGTCGGTCAGTACCATGAGCATGTGCGCCAGCTGCGAGGCGATCAGTGGGCCTGCCAAGCGCAGTAATGCCTTGAGCTCGAGCGTAGGTGCGACGTGCATGGATGTGATCCTTGGCAAAGACAATGGCGGACGAGGGCGATTCTGAGGCTTGGGTCAGCTTTTAACAAAAGGATAAATGCGATCATTGGCATGAGTTTTAATCATGGCGATATGATGCGCAGGTCGCCGCTTCTCCACCGAACAAGGAATCTCATGACCCGCAAGCTGCCGCCCCTGTATGCGCTGCGTGCATTCGAAGCCGCGGCGAGGTTGAACTCATTCACCCGTGCTGGCGAAGCGTTGTCCATTACCCAAAGCGCGGTCAGCCGGCACGTTCGCACGCTGGAGGATCACTTTGCCTGCCGCCTGTTCACGCGCAGTGGCCGCAGCCTGCAACTGACCGAAGCGGCGCGGGTGCTGCTACCGGGTGTGCGCGAAGGCTTTGCCGCGCTTGAGCGTGCCTGTGACACGTTGCGCGGTGAAGACGACATGCTGCGCATGAAGGCGCCGTCCACCCTGACCATGCGTTGGTTGCTGGCCCGGCTAAGCCGCTTCCGTCGGCTGCAGCCTGGCAATGAAGTGCAACTGACCAGTGCCTGGATGGACGTCGACCATGTGGACTTCAACCAGGAACCTTTCGATTGCGCGGTGCTGCTGGGCGATGGGGTGTTCCCGGCGGAGTGGGAGGTGCGCAAGCTGTTCCCCGAACTGCTGGTGCCGGTGGGCGCACCAGGGCTGCTGGATGACGGGCCTTGGTGCGCGGCGCGCCTTGCGAGCAGCGAACTGCTGCACCCCACAATGGACAAGCGCGACTGGCGAGTGTGGCTGGAACGCCTGGGCCTGGGTAGCAGGGTTTCGCTCAAGGGCGGCCAGGTGTTCGACACGCTGGAACTGGGCATGATTGCAGCGGCCCGTGGCTACGGTGTTTCGATTGGCGACCTGATCATGGTGGCCGAAGATGTGGCGCAGGGGCGCATGAGCCTGCCATGGCCCACGGCGGTCCCCAGCGGCTTGGACTACTACCTGGTATGGCCGCGGACCCGACCGGGCGGCGAGCGGCTGCGCCGCCTCAGTGCCTTCCTGCAAGCAGAGGTGGCTGCCATGGCGCTACCCGAGGTGGTGATCCTGCCAGCCCTTTGATTGCGAGCGCTATATCCCGGTCCGACACTCAAGTATTCAGCACCAACGCCGATCAAGTGGCACCAGCGTCCCGGAAGAGGGCGCGCTTTCCGTCAAATAAAAGCGGGCGGTCAGCGTGATCAGGATGATCCCGGCCTCTTGCCAGGAGCTTGTTCATGCCTCAACCGCGTGCCCGGATTGCCTCGCAACTCGGTATCGCCCTCGCCATCGTGCTGGCGCTGGTGATTTCCGGCAGTACCCTTTTTGCCCTGCGTTCACTGGACGATGCCAACCTCGCCACGCGTCAGGCCCACCTGGCCAGTGAGGCGCGCTTGCTGGCTGACCAGCTTGACACGTTCCACGGCTCGCTCAAGGACAATACCCAGCGCTTGAGCGGCTTGTTCGAGCGACGCTTCGCATCAGGGCTGTCGGTGCATGCAGGGCAGACCGTGCAGATCGCAGGGCAGGCAACGCCGGCCCTGTACCTGGGCGATCAGCTCTTGAACAATGACTTCCAGCAGGTGGACGACTTCCAGCAGATGACGGCCGGTATCGCCACGGTGTTCGTGCGCAGTGGCGACGATTTCGTGCGCATCAGCACCAACCTGAAGAAACAGGACGGCAGCCGCGCCATCGGTACCCAGCTCGACCGCCAGCACCCCGCCTACACCAAGTTACTGGCCGGGCAGCTGTACGTTGGCCGTGCCGTGTTGTTCGACCGCAACTACATGACGCGCTACGTGCCGATGACCGACGGTAATGGCCGGGTGATTGCGGTGCTGTTCGTGGGTTTCGATTACACCGATGCGCAGAACGCTCAGTTCGCCAACCTCAAACGCTTCCGCATTGGCCAGACCGGTTCATTGGCACTGCAGGATGAAAAGGGCCAGTGGCTGGTGGCGCCGGCCAATGCCGAGCAGCCGCTGTACAGTGCGACGGCGCCCTTTGCCGAAGGGCCCTGGACGGTGGTTGCGAGCATGCCCCTGGCGGAGATCCGCGAGGTAACCTGGAGCGTGGGCCTGCGCCTTGCCGTCGGCAGCGTGCTGGCCATGCTCATGGCCGTGGCTGCCACGCTGTGGTTGCTCAGGCGCAAGCTGCGCCCGCTGGATGACTTGGTACGGCAGGCCCAAGCGCTCGGAGCGGGTGACCTTAACGCACGGCTGAACGTGACCAGCCACGATGAAATCGGGCAGTTGGCACGCAGCTTCAACACGATGGGTGAAGCGCTCTCAAACATGGTCGAGCACATCCGCAGTGCCTCCGAGCAAGTTAGCACCCGCGCCCGCTCGCTGTCAGGCCTGTCGGCTGGCGCCTGTGTGGGCATGGACCAGCAATCGGGCGAAATCACCAGCATGGCAGGCGCGGTGGAAGAGTTCAGCGCCACGTCCATGAACATCGCGGACAATATGGCTGGCACCGAGCGCATGGCCCGCGACAATGCCCAGCAGACCCGCGTGGGCCGCGGCGCCATGGAAGAAGCGTCGCACTCGCTCAAGCAGATCGCCGATGCCCTGGGTGGTACCGCCACGGTCATGAACAGCCTGGGTGCACGTTCGCAAGAGATCGGCAGCATCATCAGCGTCATCACCGCTATCGCTGAGCAGACCAACCTGTTGGCCTTGAACGCTGCCATCGAAGCGGCCCGTGCCGGTGAGCAGGGGCGTGGCTTTGCCGTGGTGGCTGACGAGGTGCGTGGCCTGGCAGCGCGAACCCGCCAGGCCACCGATGAAATATCCGGCATGATCAACAGCATCCAGCAGCAGACCGGGCACGCCATCACCACACTGGAGCAGAGTAACCAGCTGATGCAGGACGGCCTTGAGCGTAACGACAAGGTCGCGCAAGCACTTGCCCGCATCGACGAACAAAGCCGTGCGGCGGGTGAGCAGTTTGCCGTGATCAGTACGGCGACCCAGGAGCAGAGCAGCACAGCGACCGTGCTGAGCCGCAATTTGCAGAGCATCGCCCAGGCCAACGGTGAGCAGCGCGAGGTGGCCAACGAGCTGGCACTCACAGCGCGGGAGCTGGAAGGATTGGCTGCGCAGTTGCGTCAGGAAGTGGACCGCTTCCGCTGACACGGTGGGGCACCCACGTGCCCCTTCACTCTGTCGCCTTACAGCGATACCAGGTTCAATGCCTGGGCGCAGGCCTGCAGCGAGCGGCGCTCGCTTTGCGCATACAGCGCCAGTTCATCCTGCACCTGCAGCCCCAGCGCCGCTTCGAAGGCCGCGCGGTTGGCGTTGCTGCCGTACTCGGCCTGGGCATCGTCGCCCAGGTTGGACTGGAAGATCCCTGCGGCGCTTACCGGCAAGAAATCCTCGTACACCAGCGCCTCGAAATGCACGTGGTCTGCGTCGACCAGCCCTTGCAGGGTAGTTGGCCTGCCTTGCTTATCGCGCGCGGCCAGGCCTTTCTCGGTGGCGAAGTAGCGAAAATACGCCAGGCCCTGTTCACGCATCTGCGCCAGGTCGTCCGGGAAGGCGGCGAAGGTGTCGGTGAGTATCGCCATGTACCGTGCGGCATTGGCCTCGACGGGCGCACCCCCCAATGCGACACGCGTCGTGTCGAGCAGCTTGTCATAGAGCTGGCGCCCCTTCGGTGTCAACGCCGCGCCACGTTGCTCGATTTCCCCAAAGCGCGCGGTGTGGCTGCCTTCGCTACCGTGCTGACCGCAGAATGCGACCTTTTCCTGCAGGGCCTTGAAGCTGGTCTGGCGCAGCAGGATTGGGTGGCGGCGGGGAGGGGGGCCTTCGACCACGGCCTTGGGCGTGATGCCCTTGGCTGGCATGCCGAGCTGGATGGCATCGATGTCCAGGGTGCGCGGAGTCAGGTGGTTGATGTGCGGACCCCTGAACGCGACCACATCGGCAAGCAGGCGGTGCTGGTCGTGCAGCTGCTGGTATTGCTCGGCGGTGACGGTGGCGTCGTGGTGCCAGCGGAAGGTCTGCAGGGCTTGCTCTACGAAAGCCTGAGCATCTGCGGCATTCAAGCCGCCATCGCGTTCGTGCTGCTCGATCAGATGGAGTACGCGAGGGGTGAAGATCTGGCGTTTGGCCAGGATATCCTTGGCCATTTCCCGCAACTGCAGGTTGTCGATCAGCTCCAAGCGCAACAGCGAGGTGAAGACGCGGAACGGGCTGACGTGCAGCGACTGCTCGTGCACGGCACGGAACGCGGTGGAGTGCACCGGCACCCCAGCACTGCTGAGGTCGTAGTAGCCCACCGGCTGCATGCCCATGACCGCAAAAAGTCGCGCGATGGTCGCCAGCTCCTGGGCCGTACCTACTCGGATGGCCCCGTGGCGTTCATGGCCCAGCCGTTCGAGTTCCCCAGTCCAGCGCAGCGCCTGCGTCACTTCTGGCTGCTCGGCCATCACCTGCTGGTTGATTTCGCTCACCAGCGCAAGCAGCGTGCCGTACAACGGCACTTCCTGTTTGTACATGAGTGACATGGCGGCAGAAAACTGCGCACGGATGCTGTCGGGGCTGACGAAATCATGGGCGGGCATCGCTGGATTCCTGGTTGATGGCTGACCTTTACATGAAAACGGGGAATGCACCCGGTCTACAAGCGAAAAAAAGTAGGTGTGTCATTCCTTTTTTGATCGACGTAGGCGGGCTAGGGCGCTACGCCTGTCTAGAGCATCAGGCCTGCAACTGCTCACCGATCCAATCCACCAGCGCCCGCACCTTGGGCACTTCTGCGGCATGTTCGGCGTACGCCAGGTAGTGCGCGCCGGCACTGCGCATCGCATGGTTCCAAGGCATGACCAGGCTGCCTTCGGCCAACTCCTTTGCGACCAGGTAGCGCGGCACCAGCGCTACCCCGCAGCCGGCCTGGGCAGCGCTCAGTGCCATGTAGAAGGTGTCAAAGCGTGGGCCGTGGTAGGCGCTGACGCTTTGCAGGTCCTGCTCCAGGAACCATTCGTGCCAGGCTTCCGGCCGTGAAGTGCTTTGCAGCAACACCAGGTCGGTCAATGCCTCGGCACTGGCCAGGTCACGGCCGGCCAGTAACTCTGGCGAGCACACCGGCACCACTTCTTCACCGAACAGCTCGATGCAGCTGGCCCCCGGCCAGGTGCCCTGGCCGTAGAAGAACACGACGTCGGCCGAGCCCTGCAACAGCGAGAAGGGCTCCATTTCGTTGCGGATGTCCAAGTGAATGTTGCTGTGCCGCCGGCCGAAGCCCTTGAGGTGGGGGATCAGCCACCGCACACCAAAGCTCGGCTGCGTCGCGACCTTCAGGATCTCGGTCTGCTCCCCGTAGGTCAGCACATAGCGGCTGGACATATCGACCTGCGTGAGGATCTTGTTCACCTCGGCCAGATAGAGGCTGCCGGCTGGCGTGAGTTGTAAACGTCGGCGAATGCGCAGGAAAAGATGGTGACGCAACAGGTCTTCAAGCTGCGCGACCTGCTTGCTGACCGCACTCTGGGTCAAGTGCAGCTCTTCGGCGGCTCGGGTGAAGCTCAAGTGACGGGCTGCAGCTTCGAAGCACTGCAGGGCGGTCATGGAAGGCACCAGACGTTTTGACATAGCGTTCTCAAAGGCTCGAGTCATTACCTGACGGAATGATATGCGGAATAAAGGTCGTTTGTTGCGCTTAACTGATCGGATTAATACTGATCCACATCATATCCAACCTGTCCACCGATGTAGGAGAACACCAATGGTTGCTGGATTGCTCGAGCGCCTGGGGGTTGCTGCCCAGGCTTACACGCAAGGCGATTACGCTGTACACACGCCCATCGACGGCAGCCAGATCGCTTCGGTGACACTGCTCGGTCAAGCCGAGACTACCGCGCGCATCGAGCAGGCTCAGCAGGCCTTCGAGGCATGGCGCAGCGTGCCAGCCCCTCGCCGGGGTGAGCTGGTGCGCCTGTTCGGCGAAGTGCTGCGCGAGCACAAGGCAGACCTGGGTGAACTGGTTTCGATCGAGGCAGGCAAGATCACCCAGGAAGGTCTGGGCGAAGTGCAGGAAATGATCGACATCTGTGACTTTGCAGTGGGGCTGTCACGCCAGTTGTACGGCCTGACCATCGCCTCCGAACGCCCGGGTCACCACATGCGCGAAAGCTGGCACCCGCTGGGTGTGGTCGGTGTGATCAGCGCATTCAACTTCCCGGTGGCGGTCTGGTCCTGGAACACCGCCCTGGCCCTGGTGGCCGGCAACTCGGTGGTGTGGAAGCCCTCCGAGAAAACGCCATTGACCGCCCTGGCGTGCCAGGCGTTGTTCGACAAGGCGTTGAAAGCCTTCGGCGATGCGCCGGCAGGTCTCGCGCAGCTGGTCATCGGTGGCCGTGAAGCAGGCGAAGCCCTGGTCGATGACCCCCGCGTGGCCCTGGTGAGTGCCACCGGCAGCACGCGCATGGGCCGTGAAGTCGGGCCGCGTGTAGCCGCACGTTTCGGGCGCAGCATCCTGGAACTTGGCGGCAACAATGCCATGATCCTTGCACCCAGCGCCGACCTGGACCTGGCCGTGCGGGGCATTCTCTTCTCGGCAGTCGGCACTGCCGGGCAACGCTGTACCACGCTGCGCCGCCTCATCGTGCACCGTTCGATCAAGGACGAAGTGGTGGCTCGGGTCAAGGCCGCCTACGGCAAGGTGCGCATTGGCGACCCGCGCAAGGACAACCTGGTTGGGCCCCTGATCGACAAGGCCTCATTCGATGCCATGCAAGGCGCCCTGGCCAAGGCTCGCGACGAAGGGGGCCAAGTGTTCGGGGGCGAGCGTCAGTTGACCGACCAGTATCCCAATGCTTATTACGTGTCGCCTGCCATTGCCGAAATGCCTGGGCAAAGCGAGGTGGTGCGCCATGAAACGTTCGCGCCGATTCTCTATGTACTGGCTTACGATGACTTCGACGAAGCCTTGCGGCTGAACAACGAAGTCCCGCAGGGCTTGTCGTCCTGCATCTTTACCACCGATCTACGCGAGGCTGAGCGTTTCCAGAGCGCGGCTGGTAGCGATTGCGGTATCGCCAACGTCAACATCGGCACCAGCGGTGCCGAAATCGGCGGGGCGTTCGGGGGTGAGAAGGAGACCGGTGGTGGCCGTGAGTCCGGTTCAGATGCCTGGAAAGGCTATATGCGCCGTCAGACCAACACCGTGAACTACTCCCGTGAGTTGCCACTGGCGCAAGGCATCGTGTTCGACTGATCAGCGTAATGGTGTAGAACCAGGGGCACGGCCCCTGGTGGGCGACCAAGCCCGCGGCCATCAGGATCGGTGTGCTTGCACCGCTATCTGGGCATGCGGGCTTGGCTGCGAAAGGCCGCACGGCGGTCTCGAACAAGAATAAATTGCGGGAGCCGGGCCATGTCCGAACTGCGTCAAGAATGCTTGTGGGAATGCGTCACCGTGCCGAGCGTGACTGTCCAGGCCGTGGCGGGGGAGTACCACGCCGATGTCTGCGTGATCGGCGGCGGCATTACCGGATTGTCAGCAGCCATTCACCTGCTCGAGCAGGGCAAGTCGGTGATCGTACTGGAGGCCTGGAAAGTGGGCCACGGCGGCTCCGGCCGTAATGTCGGTCTGGTCAATGCCGGTACCTGGATTCGCCCGGATGATGTCGAGGCCACCCTGGGTCAGAAACAAGGCAGCCGGTTGAACACGGTGCTGGGTCAGGCCCCGGCCGATGTGTTCGCCATGATCGAACGCCTGGGCATCGACTGTCAGGCGCGGCACCAGGGCACCCTGCACATGGCACATAACGCGACCGGCATCGCCGATCTGCAGGCCCGCCACGAGCAATGGCGACGGCGCGGTGCCGATGTCGAACTGCTGACCGGCGCACAGTGCCAGGAATATTGCGGCACCGACAAGATCGCCGCCGCCCTGCTGGACCGGCGCGCCGGCACCATCAACCCGATGGGCTACACCCAGGGCCTGGCAGCTGCCGTGGTGCGCCTGGGTGGCAAGCTGTTCCAGCAGTCCGCAGTCCAGGGCCTGACGCGCGAAGGTGACAGCTGGCGTGTGCAGACTGCACGCGGTTCGGTTCGCGCCGAGAAGGTGGTGATCTCCACTGGCGCCTACACCGAAGGGGACTGGAGCAACCTGCAAAAGCAGTTCTTCAAAGGCTATTACTACCAGGTCGCCTCCAAGCCATTGCAGGGCGCGCAGGCCGACAAGGTACTCCCTCACGGCCAAGGCTCCTGGGATACCCGCACCGTGCTCAGCAGTATCCGTCGCGATGATCAGGGCCGTTTGCTGCTCGGTAGCCTGGGCCGGGTCGACAATAAACCCGCGTGGTTCGTGCGCAGCTGGGCCGACCGTATCCAGCGTCACTACTACCCGACGCTTGGCAAGGTCGAATGGGACATGCACTGGACCGGCTGCATCGACTTTACGCCCGACCACCTGATGCGTTTGTTCGAACCCGCCCCAGGGTTGGTGGCGGTCACCGGCTACAACGGGCGCGGCAATACCACTGGCACCGTCATTGGCCGGGCGTTCGCCGAGTTTCTGTCCAAAGGGGAAGCCGCCAGCCTGCCCATACCGTTCTCGACCATGAAAGGCGTGAGCGCGACCTCACTGCGCACGGCGTTCTATGAGTCCGGATTCTCGCTGTACCACGCCGGCCAGTGCCTGCGCGTGGTGCTGTAAGGCAACGCTCCCCAACGGCAGCTGACGCCTCATTTGTGCAGCCAGCTCAGGAAACCGCCTTTCTTGATGGAAGCAGGCTTGTGCAAGAGCAGCGAATCGCGACCCTGACGTCGGACGCGTTGCAGTTTGCCCAAGGCGGTCTGCACATCGCCGTGCTGCTGCAGATACGCTTTGACCCGTTGCTTGTCGATGCGATACAGCAGGCAACTGGTCAAGGTTCTGAACTCCACCAGCGAGTCGTCTTCATCGACGAGCCCGTCGATACCCAGTACTTCACCTGGGCCCATGCGTCCGGCCTCCAGGCGCTTGCCATCTTCCAGCACCGCCGCTGATACGACACCTCGCCCTATGACCAGCACATGCTCGGACTGCTTGCCCACCTCCAGGATCGTTGTGTCAGCCAGGTACTCAACAGCGATCATGTGTTGGCTCAGTGCGTCGCGCTCTTCATCACTCAGCGCGCGGAACACCCGTACTTCGTCCAGCACCTCCCGTTGACGGCTTCGCGGCGCCGTCGCCAGGTCCTGGTTCCAGATGACCCCGTTCGCTTCCAGGTGCCGATGGGCCAGGTCGAACAACTGGTTGCGCGTAGCGTTCTTGGCGCTCATATCGGCGATGAAACCGCTGGCTTCGTATTCCACCGAATCGAGCGTCGCGGTTTTCACGGCCACCTTGGGGGCAGGTGAAGGGAGGAGCGCACGGGTACCGCGCAGCGCCTTTTCCAGCGCATCGAACACTTTGCCAGGGCGCACGCTTGCAGGCACGACCACGCTGATCGACACGCCATGCACATCAGTTGGACGGCTATGGTTGAGCAAGCGGGCCTTGGCAGCCACGGAGTTCGGGATGACCGCCAGGCTACCGCTGCTGGTGAGCAGCCGCGTGGCACGCCAGTCGATATCCAGCACCTTGCCCTCCGTGCCATCGATGGAAACGGCGTCACCGATCTGATAGGGCCGCGTGGTGTTGAGCACGATGCCGCTGAACACGTCCGCCAGGGTGCTCTGCAAGGCCAGGCCGATGACGATGGCCATCACTCCCGATGTGGCCAGCAGCCCTTTGACGGGCAATTGCAGTACATAGCCGGCCGCCGCCACCACCGCGGCGATGAAGATCAACGCCCCGAGCACATCCTGCAGCAACCGGCCGCCGTGGCTGCCGCGCGCCACCAACAGCAGGCCGAAAACCACCGTGACGGTGCGCGCGCCAAACAGCCACCAGGCGATGGCAAGCACCGTGGCCAACAAGTTACGGGCAACGTCGTCGGCCCAGGGCGCGGGCTGTAGCGGGCTCATCCCTGCCGCCACCAGCACCAGGCTGAAGAGCAGGAACAGGGTCAGCCGCGCGGCTATTCGCCAGGCATGGCGCTGTGCCGGGATCAGCTGCCAAACGATCAAGTCGAGCAACAACAAGGTGGTGCCGAGCAGCAGTGGGGAGGACTGGATGAACGCCAGCATGATGGTCTCGGGACAGGGAAGGGCTGCCGGTAGTAATAGAGCAGGTTCACGCAGGAGGCAATGGGCATGGCGTTGCATTGAACCGGCCCTACAGGGCGCTGAACCATCGTTCACAAAATAGAACGCTAAAGCCAAAAAACGCTATCTACCGCCGAAAACTGGATGGTTTTAATCTCCCATCAACGCGAAACACCCCACCTACTGCAAATCACGACTACTGGAGCTACCGCCATGACTCAATTCAAATACAACCGCCTGAACAAAGACGACGCTGCCGTTCTGCTGGTCGATCACCAGGCTGGGTTGCTGTCGCTGGTGCGCGATATCGAGCCCGACACCTTCAAGAACAATGTGCTGGCCCTGGCGGACCTGGCCAAGTTCTTCAACCTGCCGACCATCCTGACCACCAGCTTCGAGCAAGGCCCCAACGGCCCATTGGTGCCAGAGCTCAAGGCCCTGTTCCCGGACGCGCCTTACATTGCGCGTCCTGGCCAGATCAACGCCTGGGACAACGAAGACTTCGTCAAGGCGGTGAAAGCCACTGGCAAGAAGCAGCTGATCATCGCGGGTGTCGTCACCGAAGTGTGCGTGGCCTTCCCGGCCCTGGCCGCCCTGGAGGAAGAATTCGAGGTGTTCGTGGTGACCGACGCGTCCGGCACCTTCAATGCCATGACCCGCGATGCCGCCCACGACCGCATGAGCCGTGCTGGCGCGCAGTTGATGACCTGGTTCGGCGTAGCCTGCGAACTGCATCGTGACTGGCGCAACGACGTGGAGGGCCTGGCCGCACTGTGCTCCAACCATATCCCTGACTACCGCAACCTGATGACCAGCTACAACGCCTTCAACGCCAGCAAGTAACCCCATCGCCGCGGGCACCCCGGCCGGTGCCCGCCGGGCCGCACACCTCGATAACGTTCAGCCCGTCCACTGTTGCCCAGCGCAAGCGGGCAGGCTCAGCCCAAGGAATGCAGATGAACACCGCCGCCCAAGACAACCGCGACGTGGTTACCCTGGTGATCCAGCACAAGGTCCGCGCCGCGTCACTGAACGACTACGAAGTGTGGCTCAAGCATGCGGTAGGCACCGCCCGCCGCCAGGCGGGGCACCTGGACGTCAATGTCATTCGACCCGATGAGGGCGGTCTACACTTCACCACCGTGGTCCGGTTCGCCAACGCCGACCTGTTGCAGGCGTGGGTCAACTCAGCAGAACGCCAGGCGATGGTCCGGGACGTGCTGCCGCTGCTCGACGGTGGTGACAGCCCTCAGGTCCATGAGGACCCGGAATTCTGGTTCACACCACCCGGCACCCGCGCCGTACCACCACCGCGTTGGAAACAGGCGGTGCTGACGTACCTGGTGATCTGCCCGATGACGTTGGTGGTGCCGCACCTGCTGGCCCCGTTATTCGAACGTTTGCCACAACTGGCTGGCCCGGTCAGAGGCACCCTGATCGGTAACCTGTTCGTCATCTTGCCTGTGGTGTTCTACATCATGCCCTGGGTCACCCGCCGTTGCGCCCATTGGCTGCGCGGCTGAACAAGCCTTTTTCCACGTACCACTAGGAGATACCGATATGAGCACGTTCCAAACGCGTGATGGCACTTCGATCTATTTCAAGGACTGGGGTACTGGCAAGCCGGTACTGTTCAGCCATGGTTGGCCGCTGGATGCCGACATGTGGGACACGCAGATGGAGTACCTGGCCAGCCGCGGCTACCGGACCATCGCCTTTGACCGCCGTGGCTTTGGGCGGTCGAGCCAGCCGTGGACCGGCTACGACTATGACACCTTCGCCGATGACATCGCGCAATTGATCGAGCACCTGGACCTGCGTGAGGTCACCCTGGTGGGCTTTTCGATGGGGGGCGGTGATGTCAGCCGCTATATCGGTCGCCACGGTACCGGGCGGGTGGCCGGGCTGGTGCTGCTGGGGGCCGTCACGCCTGTGTTCGGCAAGCGCGCAGACAATCCGGACGGGGTGGACCTGTCGGTGTTCGAAGGGATCGAGGCCGGGCTGCGGGCCGACCGCGCCCAGTTCATCGCCGACTTCGCGGCCCCGTTTTACGGGCTGAACCAGGGGCAGCAGGTGTCCCAGGGCGTGCAGACGCAGACCTTGAACATCGCGCTGCTGGCCTCGCTCAAGGCCACGCTGGACTGCGTGACGGCGTTCTCGCAGACCGATTTCCGGCAGGACCTGGCCAAGGTCGACGTGCCCACCTTGGTGATTCACGGCGACGCCGACCAGGTCGTGCCCTTCGAAACCACCGGCAAGCGCGCCGCGCAGTTGATCGCCGGCGCCGAGTTGAAAGTGTATGCCGGTGCGCCGCATGGGTTCGCAGTGACCCATGCGCAACAACTGAACGAAGACCTGCTGGCGTTTCTCCAGCGCTGAGCCAGACAGGCAAGCGGCGTCGCGACGACGCCGCTGCGCCTGACCTATGAACTCCATTCCAAGGAGGCCCTATGGACGCCGATCTGATTCTGTTCAACGGCAAGCTGCACACCGTCGACCGCGAGAACCCCAACGCCACCGCCGTGGCCATCAAGGATGGCCGTTTTATCGCCGTGGGCAGCGATGCCGAGGCCATGGCCCACAAAGGAACGGCCACTCAGATTGTCGACCTTCGCCGGCGCACCGTCATTCCCGGGCTCAACGACTCGCACCTGCACCTGATCCGCGGGGGCCTCAACTACAACTTGGAGCTGCGCTGGGAAGGGGTGCCGTCGGTGGCCGATGCCCTGCGCATGCTCAAGGACCAAGCCGCACGTACGCCGACCCCGCAATGGGTCAGGGTGGTGGGTGGCTGGAACGAGTTCCAGTTCGCCGAAAAGCGCATGCCCACCCTCGAGGAAATCAACCAGGCTGCCCCGGATACCCCGGTGTTCCTGCTGCACCTGTACGATCGGGCGTTGCTCAATCGTGCAGCGCTCAAGGCTGTGGGCTATGACAAGACCACGCCCAATCCGCCTGGCGGGGAAATCCAGCGTGACACGTTCGGCAACCCCACGGGCATGCTGATCGCGCGGCCGAACGCCATGATTCTCTACGCCACGCTGGCAAAAGGCCCCAAGCTGCCACTCGAATACCAGGTCAACTCCACGCGCCAGTTCATGCGCGAACTGAACCGATTGGGGCTGACCAGCGCCATCGATGCCGGTGGCGGCTACCAGAATTTCCCGGACGATTATTCGGTGATCCAGGAGCTGGCCGACAAAGGTCAACTGACGGTGCGCATCGCCTACAACCTGTTTACCCAGAAGCCCAAGGAAGAGCTGGACGATTTCCGCAAGTGGACTGCCAGCGTCAAGCTGCACAGTGGCACCGATTTCCTGCGTCACAACGGTGCGGGCGAAATGCTGGTGTTCTCGGCGGCTGACTTCGAAGACTTTCTGGAACCGCGCCCGGACCTGCCGCAGACCATGGAGCAAGAACTGGAGCCGGTGGTGCGGCACTTGGTCGAGCAACGCTGGCCGTTCCGTCTGCATGCGACCTATGACGAGTCGATCACACGCATGCTCGACGTGTTCGAGAAGGTCAACCGCGACGTACCGTTCAACGGCTTGCCGTGGTTCTTCGATCATGCCGAAACCATCACGCCCCGTAACATCGAGCGGGTACGCGCCCTGGGTGGCGGCATTGCCATTCAGGACCGCATGGCCTTCCAGGGCGAGTATTTCGTCGACCGCTATGGCGCCCAAGCGGCGCAGCAGACACCACCGATCCAGCGCATGCTGGAGATGGGGGTGCCGGTAGGGGCGGGCACCGATGCGACCCGCGTGTCCAGCTACAACCCGTGGACTTCGCTGTACTGGCTGGTCAGCGGCAAGACCGTTGGCGGCATGGCACTGTATCCCGAAGGGTTGAGCCGGGACACGGCCTTGCAGCTGTTCACCCAAGGCAGTGCCTGGTTTTCCAGTGAGCAGGGCAAGAAGGGGCAGATCAAGGTCGGTCAGCTCGCCGACCTGGCGGCGCTGTCGCAGGATTTCTTCTCGGTGGAGGAAGAGGCGATCAAGGGTATCGAGTCGGTGCTCACCCTGGTAGACGGCAAGGTCGTGTACGGCGCCGCCGAGTTCGACAAGCTGGGGCCACCGCAGGTGCCTGTGTTGCCTGAGTGGTCACCGGTCGCCAAGGTGCCCGGCCACTGGCGCGTGGGCACCCCCTCGCTGGCAGCCATGGCACACCAGTGCTCGGGCCCGTGCGGTGTCCATGCCCACAGCCATGAAAAGGCCCGGCATTCCAGCGTGCCGGTCAATGACTTCCAGGGGTTCTGGGGCGCGCTGGGTTGCTCGTGCTTTGCCTTCTAGGCCGAGATGCTGAGGGCTGTGCAGCAACCCGTCGCAGCCAGCCTGCAAGTACAGCGCAGGCCTCAACCCGCTTACCTCTGTGAGAGCGGCCTTGCCGGGGCAGCGAACCGACCGCGAGGGGCCGCATCACCAGCCCCGCCCACTCCCCCTGAAACTGTAGCGGCGGGACACTTCGGGCGCTCGCCATGAACGCTGCCGGCTCGAACCTCAAGCCATGTCGCAAAGCGCAAATTCGTCCGCCAGGTGATCGATCAATGCCCGCACCGAGGGCAGCAAGCCGCGTCGAGAGGGGAAGATCGCGTGCACGATGCCACTGCGCGGGTACCAGCCTGGCAGCAACTCCACCAGGCGGCCCGCTGCCAGGTCGTCACGCACGGCCACCCGTGGCAGGTGCGCAATGCCGATACCCGCCACTACGAAATGGCGCAGGGCGAACAGGTCGTCGGTGACCATGCGCGGCATGTGCGGTATGACGATGCTCTGGTTGTTGTCACCGTCTCGGGACAGCTCCCAGTGATACTCCCGCTGGGCACTGCCCCAATGCAGGCTGGGCAGCGTGCCCAGTAGCTGAGGATCGAAACCGTCGGGCAATTGCGCCAGGTGGTGGGGATGGCCTACCAGGCACTGGGTGCTGTCGCTCAGCACCTTCATCACCATGTCCGTGTTTTCCAGCGGCGGAAAACGAACACGCAGGGCAATGTCGAAGCCTTCATGCAAGAGATCGACGCGCCGGTTGGTGCTTTCGATGAACAGCTCCACCTGCGGGTACTTGAGCATGTAGCGCGTCAACATCGGCCCGACCCAAGCGTTGAGCAGGGTGGTCGGGCAACTGATGCGCACCAGCCCTCGTGGTTCGCTGCGGTTGCGCTCGATGATCTCGGCCGCACCCTCGGCTTCGACGCGCATGGCCAGGCAGCGGTTGTAATAAGCCTGGCCGATCTCGGTCAGTGCGAAGTGGCGGCTGGTGCGCTGCAGCAAGCGCACGCCCAGACGCTCTTCGAGCTCGGCAATGCGTCGGCTGAGTTTCGACTTGGGCATGTTCAGCGCCCGACCCGCCGGGGCGAAGCCACCGTGCTCGACCACCTGCGTGAAGTAGTAGAGCGAGTTGAGGTCTTCCAAGAATGCGTCTCCACAGAACCCGCCAAAGGCGGCCTGCGCAGTTTAACGTTCCTGGAAGCTGGATGCCGCATCTGGCGCTTGGGTCGCAGCGCGTCCGGGCTTGCCTTGGCCCGAGCGCCAGTGCAGGTTCAGTTCTGGACGCTTTGCACCGAGCCGCCATCGACCCGCAGGTTGCTGCCATTGATGAACGAAGCTCGCTCCGAAACCAGCAGCGCGATCGCGGCCGCGACCTCTTCAGGCTTGCCTCGGCGCTTCTGCACGATGCCGGGTCGTTCCTCTTCCAGGAAGCTTTCGATGGCCTCCTCGAAGCTCACGCCTTTCTCTTCGGCGCGCTGCTTCATCATGCCATCGGTCATGTTGGTTTCAATAAATGCCGGCGATACCGTGTTGCATAGCACCCCATGCGCCGCTTCCTTGTAGGACAGGTTCTTGATGAACGCGGCCAGTGCGGCCTTGGCGACGTTGTACACCGCCTCTTCCCAGTAAGGCTGCACGGCATTCTCGGAGGTGATGCACACCAACCGCCCCCAGCCCCGTTTGCGCATCGCCGGAACGGTGGCCCGCGCCACGCGCACGGCGGTGAAGAAGTCGGTATCCCAGGCTTCCTGGTAATCCTCATCCTTCATTTCCAGCGGGTCACCCTTGGCGCCTGTTACACCCGCGGTGTGCACCACGATGTCCACCTGACCAAACCGCTCTTCGGCTTGCCGAACCAGGCCGTTCACCTCGTCCTGATTGGTCATGTCTGCCGCGATCAGCAACGGGTCACCGCCCAACGCCTTGACGGCATCTTCGAGCTTGTCCTGGTCGATGTCAGTCAACACCAGCTTCACACCTTCCTCGGCGAGGAGGTGGGCAGTGGCCAGGCCAATGCCGCCAGCTGCGCCGCTGATCAGGGCCACACGGTTTTTCAAACCTAAATCCATCAACGATCTCCCAGGGAAAGTTCAGCAGCGATTGGTCTTGCGAAATCAAGCATCGGCTCGGCCAATGCCTGAGGGGTCTGGTAAGGCATCAGGTGGCCCGCACCGGGCAGGGTAAGCAAGGTGCCGTTGGGGAAGTGCGACAAGGTGGTGCGCCGCTGCTCTTGGGCGTCGGGCACCTGCTGGTCATCGGCGCCGCAGATCAGCAGGGCCGGATAGGGCAGCAGGCCGATGCGATCGCTCCAGTCCTCGCGACTGCCGTGATCGACCCAGGCACGCCAGGCGTCAAGGTTGACGGCCTGGGCGTCGGCGATGGCGACTTCGCGCAGCGCATCGGGCAGCCTGTGGTAGCTCGAGTCGTCGACGAAGGCTTCGGCTTGCTCCCGACTGGCGGTGTAGGCCCGTTGCTGGTCGCGGTCTTCATCGCTCATCGGCTGGGGGCCGGGAGGCGATGGGGCCACCAGGATCAGGCCCCGAAGGTAGTCCGGGCGACGAGCGGCCAGCACGACCGCGACTTTGCCGGTCATCGAGTGGCCAACGAGGATGCAGTGCTTGAGCCCAAGCTCACGGATGCTCGCATCGACCTGATCGGCCATTTCTTCAACGGTATAGCCGGTGACGGCATTGGCATCGCCGTACCCGGGTGTGTTCAGGGCGATGCAGGCATGCGCTCGGTCCAGGTAAGGGACCGTGGCGGACCATGTTCGGTGCGAACCACCCAAAAAATGCATCAACACGAAGGTAACGGGACCGCGGCCTTGCTGGCTGTGTGGGAGCATCGAGCACCTGAAATCGTTCGCTTTGTAGATGGAAAGCGAAGCGGCTGGGGAAGTTCATTCAGGCATTGAGGGCGCTGGACAGCCTTGTTTCTGCCGGGGGGGCGGGCACCAGGGTTCGCCCCTCAACCACTCCCGGGACGGTACTGCAGGGCCTCAGCCAGGTGCGCCCGGCCAATTGCCGTGCATCCCTCGAGGTCTGCCAGTGTTCTGGCGACCTTGAGCAATCGGTGTGCTGCTCGCAGCGACAACGTCAATCGTTCACAGGCGCCTTCCAACCAAGCCTGATCAGGTGCTGCCAAGCTACAGTGCTGGCGCAGGCCATCGAGGTTGAGAAATGCATTGGCGCACCCTTGCCGACGTTGTTGCACCTCCCGGGCGTGCGCGACCTGAAGGGCGACGTCGGCGCTGCTTTGCCCGCAAGGCTGGTTGTTGAGCGTGGTGCTCTCGCGCGCCACGGTCAGGTGCAAGTCGATCCGGTCCAGTAGCGGGCCTGACAGTTTGTTGCGATAACGGGATATCTGCTCGGTGCTGCAGCGGCATCGCCCTGTAGGGTCGCCCAGGTAGCCGCAAGGGCAGGGGTTCATGGCAGCGACGAGCTGAAAGCGGGCGGGAAAGCGCACTTTATCCCGCGCCCTGGCGATTACGATCTCGCCAGATTCCAGGGGTTCACGCAGCACTTCCAGTACCCGGCGCTCGAATTCGGGCAACTCGTCCAGAAACAGCACCCCGTGGTGGGCCAAGGTGATTTCCCCGGGCTGCGGCCGGCTTCCGCCACCCACCAGCGCAGGTCCGGAGGCGGAATGATGAGGGTGGCGAAACGGCCGTTGTGGCCAGCTGTTCAGCGGGGTGTGCCCGCTGACCGACTGGATGGCGGCGACCTCCAGCGCTTCATGCTCATCCAGCGGTGGCAGCAGGCCCGGCAGGCGGCTGGCCAACAAGGTTTTGCCAGTACCTGGCGGCCCGGTGAAAAGCAGGTTGTGCGCCCCGGCAGCGGCCAGTAGCAGCGCGCGTTTGGCCGCCAGTTGCCCCTGCACCTCGCTCAGGTCGGGGTAGGGGCGAGGGTTCAGGAGCAAGCCATTGGCGGCATAGGCAGCTAGCGGTACCTGTCCGTTCAGGTGGGCCACCAGCTCCAATAGATGGCCTACGGCATACACCACCAGGCCACTGGCAAGGCTGGCTTCCTCGGCATTTTCACGGGGCACTACCAGTGCCCGCCCCGCCTGGCGTGCGGCAAGCGCTGCGGGCAAGACGCCCTGTACCGGCCGCAACGCGCCCGACAGTGCCAGCTCGCCCAGGCATTCGAGCTCGGCCAGGGTGGCCACGGGCACCTGGGCATCGGCCGCCAGGATGCCCAGGGCGATGGCCAGGTCGTAGCGGCCACCGTCCTTGGGCAGGTCGGCCGGAGCGAGGTTTTGCGTGATGCGCCGGGCTGGGTAGTTCAGGCCACTGTTGACGATGGCACTGCGCACGCGGTCCTTGCTTTCCTTGACCGTGGTTTCGGGCAAGCCGACCAGTGTGAGATGAGGCAAGCCATTGGCCAGGTGGGTTTCAACGCTGACGGCCGGGGCCTGCACGCCTACCTGGGCGCGGCTGTGAACAAGGGCTAAAGACATGGGCGCTCCATTCGCTGCCAAGACCGCTTCCTGCGGATGGACCCAGCATAGCGAGCCGAGACGGGGCAGGGGATGCCAGTGTGCTTCTGATCATTTCTACCTGTGCACCGCCTAGAAATGGATCCAATAGTTTTGCGCAGCGGCCTTCTTTGGCTTAGTGTTGTTCAAGCAAACCACCGATGCCATGGGATGGCACCGCTTCGACCTTGAAATGGACTTGAGGTATTGCGCTGTGCAAACGCTCACCCACACCCGTGAGGTTATTCGCGAACTGGTTCAGACCAACGCGTTCGTCGAGCTCAATCGCTATTTCGATTCCCTGGAGGCTCGCTGGTACCAAGCGCCCCCGGGCGAGTTCCCGGCCTATCTCTCAGCCGTCGAGAGCCATCTGCTGGTCGACCCGGACCAGGGGGACAGGGCGCTGAGCCAAGTGCTTCGCGCCTGGATCGATGCTTGCCCCAGGGCCTATCACCCGCAGGTCGTCATGGGCTTCTACTGCCTTAGCCGTGCCTGCCAGGTGGACCAAGGCGGCGCCCGCACACCGGCACGCTGGCTGGCGATCGAGCAAATGTGCGAAACCGCCACTGCCCATTTACTCAGAGCCTTGGCCCGTTCGCAGCGGCCGGTCGCGGCTGCCATAGGCTTGCAGTTGCTCAGTGCCAGGTTTCGCGAGCCGGGCTGGCTGGTCGAGCTGTTCAATGAGCAGCCAGCCCGCTTCAGGCCCAGTACACATGCGGACGTGGAGGTGCAGGAGGCTGCCGCGCCGTATTTGGTCAGGCATGGCGTGATGCCTTTGGCCGAGCTGCCTCGGATGTTGCCCGATGGACTTGAGCCGCGCACAGAGCGCCAGGAGCCGCAGGCCTATTGGCTGAGCCAGGCACTGGCCGCACGGCCGGGCTGCTTCGAGGCCATCAAGGCCCACGCGTTGTATCTATTGCAGGACCGACGTGGGCAAGTCGAGTCCATAGAACGGTTGGTCAACATGCCGGCTTGCCGGGGCTGGAGCGAGCCGTTGCGCAACGCGCTGCGATGGATGGCCGTGGAAGCACGCTTGAAACGCCCAAGTGCCGAACGCCCAAGCGCAGTGGCCAAGTACCAGCAATTGTTCGAAGACTGGGCCGTGCGCCCACTGCGGCCTAGGGAGACTGCCGTATTGCTGGCATGGCGCGGTGCGTTGCAGGCGAGCGTTTGGGGCGACCATGACAAGGCACTGGCCGATTTTACCCAAAGCCTTGCATGCCCTGCCGACCTGGGCGGCATCCAGGCGCTGGGACCACCGCTTCGGCATTTGGTCATCACGGCTTTGACACGCAGCACTGCGCACGAGCAGGCACTGCTCAATACCGCGATTCTTCGCCTGAGCGATGGCCGCTCCCACGCCGCTGCCTGCGCGCTGCGGGCCGCGGGACATCACTTTGGCTTGTGGGGCCTGGCGCGCAGCGGCGATCAAGCCAAACGCTGGCTGACGATTGCGATCAAGCGCCAGCGGGCGGGTCAGGCTCCCGGCCTGAAAATCCTGGAACTGGCCCGCTTGCTCTGGTCCCATGATCGGCATGAGGTTGCCTACTATTTGCTTCAAGGCGGTGCCGAGCAAGCCCTGTCAGGTGCGGCGTTGAGCCTGTTCGAGCTTCACCAGGGTGAGTGGAGCGATACCCCTGGGCGATACAGGGACTGTGAAGTGGCTGAGCAATGGTTGCTGCGCGCCGTCCAGACAGGGAGTCGCCAGGCCAAATACCGGTTGGCCTGCTTGCAGATGCAAGGGGGGACGAACCTGGGTGATCGAGAAAAAATGCTCGAGGTCAGGCGCCTGTTGATAGACGCCCTGGGCAATGCTCAGACCAATGCCTGCGCACGGTTGCACCTGGGCATATTGCTGCGCCAGTTTGGCCAGCCGCGTGAGCGAGCCGAGGCGGTCGCCTACTTGCTGAGCTTGGTGGAACACCCGGACAGCGCTATTGCAGCACGTGCCAGTGCCGAGCTGGGGCTTGCCTGGATGCAGGGGCAAGGTACACGCAGGCAAAGCCGCTATGCAGCCATTGAGTGGGTGACCCATGCGGCGAGCCTGCGACCTGGCGACACAGCCATCGAAGACATTCACGCCGAAGTCCTCAATTCGCGCAACAGGGTACGGACGCTGTTCACGCAATACGGCGCCGCGTTGTTCCGGGGCACCCTACGCCCCAGCGAACTGCCGCCCAAACCTGGCCTGGATCGACCGGCCAGCAGGCTTGAAGCGCGCTGAAAGTCGATAGGAGGCTGGGTCACGCAGCTTTGGTGTCAGCGCTTGCCTTCCAGGCGCGCTTCGAGTTCTGCGACTTGTTGTTCCAGCGCCTCCAGGCGAGCCCGGGTGCGTGCCAGCACCACCATCTGACTGTCGAACTCCTCGCGGCTGACCACGTCGAGCTTGCTCAAAGCGCCTTGCATCAAGGCCTTGAACTGGCTTTCCAGCTCGGCCCGAGGCTGGGTGTTGTCGCTGCTGAACAGGCGCGAGGCCTGGTCGCTCAGGGCGTCGAGAAGGGCTTTGGGCGCGAGCATGAGGGTGTCCACCAGTGTCGAGAAATGGCGGCCAGTGTAGCACGCACCCTTGTGCCTCCCATGACGAGGCGGTGTTGCACGTTTTTCGCGCAAAGCCTGAACCAGCCTCGCACCGTATGGGTGCACAGGTTGAGTGCTGGCGATTAGCCAAAGCCGTAACGTCGGGCCAAACCCCTGATTTCGCTGGTGTTCA
The DNA here is from genome assembly GCF_002425525.1 of Pseudomonas sp. UBA5568. Lineage (NCBI taxonomy): Bacteria > Pseudomonadati > Pseudomonadota > Gammaproteobacteria > Pseudomonadales > Pseudomonadaceae > Pseudomonas > Pseudomonas sp. UBA5568. The sequence goes on from NZ_DIMK01000028.1 coordinate 208,486, forward strand.
CAGACCTGGCAAGGTTTCTGCAAAGTGCTAAGCGAGCCATGCACTGATGCAGTTCCTTGTGACCAGGCAGTGCGCATGCCGACGACGCGTTACAAAAGGCAACCGCTGCGCTTAGACTTGAGACGGGTTTGTTTTCCTGGGGCAAGTCCACCAAATCGGGAGAGAGTTTCATGAAGCTAGTCACAGCCATCATCAAGCCGTTCAAGCTGGACGACGTGCGCGAGTCACTGTCGGAAATCGGCGTGCAAGGCATCACCGTCACCGAAGTCAAAGGCTTCGGGCGTCAAAAGGGTCACACCGAACTGTATCGCGGTGCCGAATACGTGGTCGATTTCCTGCCCAAGGTGAAGATCGATGTTGCTATCGATGACAAAGACCTGGATCGGGTAATCGAGGCCATCACCAAGGCTGCCAACACCGGCAAGATCGGTGACGGCAAGATCTTCGTGGTGAATCTGGAGCAGGCGATCCGCATCCGTACCGGCGAGACCGATACCGACGCGATCTAAGCAGCAACACAAGCCTCACCAAACCCAACGCCCCAGGAGAAAACAACATGACTCTGCGTAAGATCGCAGGGCTAGGAGCCCTATTGTCCTTCGTCATGCCAGGGCTCGCCCTTGCAGAGGAGGCCGCGCCAGCACTCAACTCCGGCGACACCGCCTGGATGCTCACCGCCACGGCGCTCGTGCTGTTCATGACCATCCCAGGCCTGGCGCTGTTCTACGGCGGCATGGTGCGCTCCAAGAACGTGCTGTCGGTGATGATGCAGTGCTTCGCCATCACTGGCTTGATGAGCATTCTCTGGGTCGTCTACGGGTACAGCATGGCCTTCGATACCACCGGTATGGAGAAGGGCGTACTCAATTTCAACTCCTTCGTCGGCGGCTTCTCCAAGGCATTTCTCAGCGGCGTGACGCCTGACAGCCTGACCTCGGCCACGGCGCTGTTCCCTGAAGCGGTGTTCATCACCTTCCAGATGACGTTCGCCATCATCACCCCAGCCTTGATCGTGGGTGCCTTCGCCGAACGCATGAAGTTCTCGGCCATGCTGGTGTTCATGGGCATCTGGTTCACCCTCGTCTATGCTCCGATCGCCCACATGGTATGGAGCGGTGACGGTGCCCTGATGTGGGATTGGGGCGTGCTGGACTTCGCGGGCGGCACCGTCGTGCACATCAACGCCGGTATCGCAGGCCTGGTCTGCTGCCTGGTACTGGGCAAGCGTAAAGGCTACCCGACCACACCCATGGCACCGCACAACCTGGGCTATACGCTGATGGGTGCGGCCATGCTGTGGATCGGCTGGTTCGGTTTCAACGCAGGTTCGGCGGCTGCGGCCAACGGCACTGCGGGCATGGCCATGCTGGTCACCCAGATCGCCACGGCTGCCGCGGCATTGGGCTGGATGTTCGCCGAATGGATCGGTCACGGTAAGCCCAGTGCGCTGGGTATCGCCTCGGGCGTGGTCGCTGGCCTGGTTGCCATCACGCCAGCAGCGGGCACGGTGGGGCCGATGGGCGCGCTGGTCATCGGGCTGGCATCGGGCGTGATCTGCTACTTCTGCGCCACCAGCCTCAAGCGCAAGCTGGGCTACGACGACTCCCTGGATGCGTTTGGCGTACACGGCATCGGCGGTATCGTCGGCGCCATCCTGACCGGCGTGTTCGCAGCCCCGGCGCTGGGTGGCTTCGGCGCGGTCACCGATATCGGCATGCAGGTCTGGGTGCAGGCCAAAGGCGTGATCTTCACCGTGGCCTACACCGCCATCGTCACCTACATCATCCTCAAGGTCCTGGACCTGGTGATGGGGCTTCGGGTCAACGAAGAAGAAGAATCCGTTGGTCTGGATCTGGCGCAGCACAACGAACGCGGCTACAACCTCTAACAACGACGCTGCAGAAATGTGCCCGGCTCGCCGGGCATTTTTTCGTCTTGTGTTTAAGGTCGGCCTGATCAAGCGTGCGCGCAGGGGGCTGGCAAGGCGCTCACAAGCGGCACCTGCTGCCATTTTTTTTGATCACTTGCCCAGCATTTTCACATGCGCAAACGGTTTATCCCGTCTATTTGTGACACGGGTACAAAACTTACAAAAGTTGGGGCATTCATGGCGCTTTGCTTTTTCTGCGAGCGCGCTAGAATGCGCGCCGAAGGGTGCTGGAACGTACATTCATCACCCCTGCCGGCCTTTGCCAGGCTGGCTAAAAAGCGCGTGGCCCAGCAGGGGTCACAGGTTTTGTGCGGCACTGCCACGTGCAGGCCCACCCGGGTACAGCCGTCCGTCAGATGCGTTGGCCCAAAGGCCGTGGTCGAACCCACGGCCAGTGGAATTTTCACCAGAAGCTGCCGGTCTACGGCAGCACTGGTCTCTAACTAACCTGCTTTTGCACGTCATGAGGTAGAACATGAGCGACGACGATCTGGAAAATGATGACCTCGAGGTCGGTGATGAAGACGAGGCTGATGACGGCCTTGAAGCGGCTGCTGATGATGTTGCAGAAGACGCTGGCGACGACGACAGCAGTCCTGCACCCGCTGCCAAGGGCAAATCCAAGGCGGCTGTCTCGGTAGACGAGATGCCCAGCCTGGAAGCCAAGCAAAAGGAGCGTGATGCCCTGGCCAAGGCCATGGAAGAGTTCCTGTCGCGTGGTGGCAAGGTTCAGGAAGTCGAGGCCAACGTGGTCGCCGACCCACCCAAGAAGCCGGACAATAAATACGGCAGTCGCCCTATCTAAGCGATGCCTTCGAAAAACCCGCCGTCGCTGCGGGTTTTTTTATGCCTGGCTTGCACAGGGAGGTGCTGTCGGCAAGGTCATTGCCAGCGGGCGAGCACCTCGTGCAGGTGCGACAGGCGCTGAATTTCGGCGTCGGGTGCTTGCTCACCGGGCCACGCCTTGGCCTGGGGGTTGAACCAAACCGCGCGCAGCCCGGCGCGCTGAGCACCGGCAATGTCATCGCGAGGATGATCGCCGACGTGCACCGCTTCACTGGCAGGCACGCCGCTGCGGCGCAGGGCCTCTACAAACGGGGCCGGGTCGGGTTTGCCGATGCCCAAGTCCTCCGCGCACAAGGCGAAGCGGAAATAATCGGCCAGCCCCAGCCGGCTGACATCGGCATTGCCATTGGTGATGACACCCAGGGCGTAATGCTGGCTCAGCAATTCCAGCATCGGTTGAACTTCCGGGAATATCTCGACCTTGTGCCTGGCCTGCAAGAACACCTCGAACCCCAGCTCGGCCAGTTGCTGTGCCTGCATCTGGCCGTAGCCGACGTCTTCGAGGGCGCGGGTCAGCACGCGGCGGCGTAAGGCGCTGATGCGGTGCTTGAGCTCGGGCTCTGCCAGGACGATCCGTTCCCGGATGGCGAACAGATGTTCGACAGGCACATCGCCCAGTAACGGGGCATTGGCTTGAAGCCAGTCGCGCAGCACGACTTCGGCACTGGCAATGACCGGCGCAGTATCCCAAAGGGTATCGTCGAGGTCGAAGGTGATCAGCTTGATGTTCATCAGTCGTTGCCTTTGCTGCGTTTGGCCCTGGGATGGGCGCTGTCGTACACCGTTGCCAGGTGCTGGAAATCCAGGTGCGTATAGATTTGCGTCGTGCCGATGTCGGCGTGTCCGAGCATTTCCTGTACAGCGCGCAGGTCCTGGGACGATTCCAGCACGTGGCTGGCAAAGGAATGGCGAAGCATGTGTGGGTGCAGGTGCTGGCCCAGCTCGCGTTCCCCGGCCACCTTGACCCGCTGTTGCACGGCGCGTGGGCTGATGCGATTGCCTTGCCGGGTGATGAAGACGGCGCGATCCCTGGGGTTGCCGGCGCCGCGCAGGCGGTACCACGCCTGCAGCGCCTCCCGCGCCTTGCGCCCTACCGGCAGCACGCGGGCCTTGCCGCCCTTGCCCAGCACCTGTACCAGGCCACCGGCCAGGTCGACATGGTCGAGGTCAAGGTTGGTCAGCTCCGAAAGGCGAAGGCCCGAGGAATAGAACAATTCGAGAATGGCTTGATCGCGCAGGGCAATGAAATCATCGTCCACGCCGCCATCGAGCAGTTGCAAGGCACGGTCGGTGTCGAGCACCTTGGGCAATCGACGCTCCCCCTTGGGGGCGCTCAGGCCATTGGCAGGATCGTGCTGGCAGATCTTTTCGCGGTTGAGGTAACGGTACAGGCCCCGCACCGCCGATAGCAGCCTGGACAGGCTGCGCGAAGACTGGCCCTGGTGATGCTGGCGCGCGATCAGCTGGCGCAGGTGTTGAATCTGCAAGGCTTGCCAGCCACCAATAGCCTGCTCGCTGCAGTACGCCATGACCTTCTCCAGGTCCCGGCGGTAGCCCACAAGCGTGTGCTCGGAGACCTGGCGCTCATTGCGCAGGTGTGCGCAGTAAGCTTCCAGCTGGCGCTCCATCAGCGCACCGGGCGCAGGCTTTGGCTGACGCGGGGGACCACACGGCCCAGCACCTCGGCGATATAGCTCAGGAACAGCGTGCCGACACTGCTCTTGTAATGCTGCGGGTCGCGGCTACCAATGGCCAGCACCCCATGCAGCCCCTGGTGCTCCAAGGTCGCCACCGCGCTGGAGCCCACGTCGCGGCGTTGCTCCTCACCGAACAGAAACGCCAGCTCGTGCTCGCGCAAGCTGCCGCTGACGGTCTTGCCGCTACCGAGCAGCGGGCCGATCGCTTGCTGGGCTTCGGCGTTGCTGACCCAGCGCCCCACCGGCGCTACGTTGTCGCCAAACAGGATCAGGCTGACGAAAGGTACCTGGAACTCCTGACGCAGGCTGTCTTCGACGACCATCACCACGTCTTCCAGCGTGGTTGCATCGAGCAGGTCCAGGATCAGGCGTCTGGTCTTGTCGAACAACCGATCGTTGTCGCGGGCCACGTCCATCAACTGCGAAAGGCGGTGGCGCATCTCGATGTTGCGGTCGCGCAGCAACTTGAGCTGGCGCTCGACCAGCGAAACACTGTCACCGCGCTGGTGGGGAATGTGCTGCTCGACCAAGAGCTCATCATGCTCGGTGAAAAAGGTTGGATGAGCACGCAGGTAGGCGACCACCGCTTCGGCATCGAGCTCAGCGGCCTGCTGGGGTATATCCTTGGGGTGATCGGTCATGACGGTTACTCGCTTAGAATCGAACCTGTCCTTCGTAGACGCGTACGGCCGGGCCGGTCATCACCACCGGCTTGCCTGGCCCGGCCCACTCGATATGCAAGCGCCCGCCCGGCAGGTCAAGTGCGACGGGCGAGTCCATCCAGCCTTGGCTGATGGCCGCCACGGCAGCTGCACAGGCGCCAGTGCCACACGCCTGGGTTTCCCCAGCACCGCGCTCCCACACGCGCAAGTTGCCGCGATGGCGGTCAATGACCTGCAGGAAGCCGGCATTGACGCGCTGGGGGAAGCGCGGGTGGTGTTCGATCTTCGGTCCCAGCTGATGCACAGGGGCGCTGACCACGTCGTCCACGCGCAGTACGGCGTGAGGGTTGCCCATGGACACCGCGGCAATCGAATGCACCTGATCGTCTACCTCCAGCGGGTAGCTCACCGACTGCTCGTCGGCGACGAACGGGATGTCGGCAGGGACGAAGCGTGGCGGACCCATGTCGACACTGACTTGGCCGTCGTTCTGTACGTCCAGAACGATGATGCCGCTCTTGGTTTCCACGCGTATGCGCTTCTTGGCGGTCAGGCGCTTGTCGAGCACGAACCGCGCAAAGCAGCGTGCCCCGTTGCCGCACTGTTCCACTTCGGAGCCGTCGGCATTGAAGATACGGTAGCGGAAATCGACTTCCGGGTTATTCGGCGCCTCGACGATCAGCAACTGGTCGAAGCCGATGCCCGTGTGGCGATCGCCCCACTGCTTGGCGTGCTTGGGCTGGATGTGGGCGTGCTGGCTTACCAGGTCCAGGACCATGAAGTCGTTGCCCAGCCCATGCATCTTGGTAAAACGCAGCAGCATGGGCTTACTCCGGTAGCAGGCTTTCGCCAGCGTACAATTCGGCGATGGTTTCGCGGCGGCGTACTTCGAAAGCCTGGTCGCCGTCGACCAGTATTTCCGCACAACGGCCACGGGTGTTGTAGTTGGAGCTCATCACGAAACCATAGGCGCCCGCTGACTGAACGGCCAGCACGTCACCCTCGGCAAGGTTCAGAACCCGGTCCTTGCCCAGGAAGTCGCCGGTTTCGCAGATCGGGCCGACCAGGTCATACGGGCGACCTTCGCCTTCACGCGGCTTGACTGCACAGATGCCCATCCAGGCCTGGTACAGGGCTGGGCGGATCAAGTCGTTCATGGCCGCATCGATGATGGCGAAGTCCTTGTGTTCGGTGTGCTTGAGGTACTCCACACGGGTCAGCAGTACGCCAGCGTTGGCCACGATGTAGCGCCCCGGCTCGAATACCAGCGCCAGGTCCCGATCGCCCAGGCGCGCGCGGATGGCCTGAATGTAATCGGCTACCAGCGGTGGTTCTTCGTCGCGGTAGCGCACGCCAACCCCGCCACCCAGGTCCAGGTGACGCAGGTGGATGCCGCACTCAGCGAGGCGGTCGACCAGTACCAGCAAGCGGTCCAGCGCATCGAGGAAGGGCTCCACGGTGGTCAGCTGCGAACCGATATGGCAATCGACCCCGACTACGTCCAGGTTGGGTAACTGAGCGGCCCGCACGTAGATGGCCTCGGCATCGGCGATGGCGATGCCGAACTTGTTTTCCTTGAGCCCGGTGGAAATGTACGGGTGGGTACCTGCATCCACGTCCGGGTTGACCCGCAGCGAGACGGGCGCAACCTTGCCCATTTCGGCGGCCACCTGCTGCAAACGCTCCAGCTCATCGGTGGACTCGACGTTGAAGCAATGCACGCCCACTTCAAGCGCGCGACGCATGTCTTCGCGGGTTTTGCCCACGCCGGAAAACACCACGCGGTCAGCGCGCCCGCCGGCAGCCAGTACGCGCTCAAGTTCGCCACCGGAAACGATGTCGAACCCTGCACCCATGCGCGCCAGTACATTGAGCACGCCCAGGTTCGAGTTGGCTTTCACCGCGAAGCAGACCAGGTGTTCGCAACCTTGCAAGGCATCGGTGTAGCTACGGTACTGGGCCTCGATGTGGGCACGCGAGTACACGTAGGTGGGGGTGCCGTGCCGCTCGGCGATTGCCGACAGGGACACCCCTTCCGCGAACAGTTCACCGTCGCGGTAATTGAAGACGTTCATCCGATTCCCTTACTGCTCAGGCGACTGCTCAGGCTCGGACTGCAGCGTGTCTTGCTGCTCCTGGGTCTGTGCTGACTTGGCTTTGGTCTGGTGCTGGTGCGCCGAGTGGGCGTCTTTGCGGTCCTTGCCGTCATCGGGCAGGTACAACGGGCCTTTCTGGCCGCATGCAGAAACGAGGCAGGCAACAGCGACCAGCGCCGCGAGGGAGGAAATCAGGCGCTTCATGGATGAAATCCTTAGAAAAATGCAGTATTGAGCCCGAGTATACCGAGCGACCGGCGGCTTGCCTATGCAAGTACCGGCCCGCCGGGCAGGCTATTCTGGGTGCCGACCCGCACCTGTTTGCCGTCAGGGCCGCGTTGCAAGCGAAGTGGCCTGCAAGGACCCTGGCTAAACCTTTGCATTCATCGGCAAGCGCCCGTATCGTGCCCGGCTTGCCTGTCACGCCGCCAATTTCGAGGTTCCTGCAATGAGTTTGAGTGAAGCGCGTTTCCATGATCTGGTCGACGCTACCCAGCAGGCGCTGGAAGACCTGTTCGACGAAAGCGGGCTGGATCTGGACATGGAGAACTCCGCTGGAGTGCTGACCGTGAAGTTCGAAGGTGGAGCCCAGCTGATCTTCAGCCGCCAGGAGCCTCTGCGCCAGCTGTGGCTGGCCGATCGGTCCGGCGGCTTCCACTTCGACTATGACGAAGAGAGCGGCAAATGGGTGTGCGAGAAGAGCGAAGAGCTGCTGGGTGAAATGCTTGAGCGCATCGTGTGGGAGCGAGCCGGCGAAAAGCTGGATTTCGACGACATCTGACATGAGCACTGCACCCGTTCGGCCCCCCAAGCCGCTTTACAGCAACGTCAGCCCAGCGGTGCCATCGCCGTGCATCAGCATCTGCCGCCTTGACGAACAGCGCGTGTGCACCGGCTGTCATCGGCATGTTGAACATATCCGCGAATGGCGCTCTGCCGATGATGAGCGCCGTCGGCAGATCTGCCGCGAGGCCACTGCGTTTCGCGACCTTAAGGCACACTGATAGCAAGGGCTTGAGTATTTGCCCCGCTGTGGTAGTGTCGGGGCTTGCGTCGATGACGCCAAAGCATTCGAAAACCCCGCCTTTGGGCGTAATGCTGGTCACTTAGGGCTGCTCTGCAGCCCAAACACTCTCAAGTGAACAGCACTACGCGCATAGGGCGGGGTTTTGCTTTATCTGTGCATCGAAAACTGCCTGTTCAAAGGAGTCTGACTGGATCATGAGCACCAAGCCTTCCCTTATCCTCACCCGTTTGGATGTACAACGTCTGGAGCGTCTGCTCGATAGTCTCGACGAAAGTACCCCTGGCGTGCTCGCGCTCAGCGGCGAGCTCGACCGCGCCGAGCAGGTGGTGGGGCATGATGAGGTGCCGGCAGGTGTGGTAACCATGAATTCGCGCGTGCATTGCCGCGAGCTAGCCAGTGGCAAGGACTACCATTTGACCTTGGTCTACCCCAAGGATGCCGGGCCAGACGGCAAGGTCTCGGTCCTGGCGCCCATCGGCTGTGCCTTGCTCGGGTTGTCGGTGGGTGAGCAGATCGACTGGCCGGCGCCAGGGGGCAAGACCCTCAGGCTAGAGTTGCTGGAAGTCGAGTATCAGCCGGAAGCGGCGGGCGATTTCGACCTGTAGTGCTTTCAACGCACCTGTGGCGTGGCCAGTGCCTAAGCCTGGCCAGCCAGCACCTGCTGTAGCCCTTCATTCAAGGCCTGCTCAAGTGTCCGCTTGTAGTTCAGGTAAACCTGCGTCGTGGCCTGGCGGCCATCGGGTAACCCGGAAACATCCAAGTCGGTGATGTAGCACCGATACAGGCCTGAACTTCGCCGCTGGGCGATGATTTCTCGTGCCACCACGCCATACAGGCTCGGCCCATGGTCGAGCTCGGAGAACTCCTGTTGTTCGCAGAACAAGGTCACGTGCGTGGCACCGTCGGTGTCGGCTTGAATCATGGCCTGGACGTCGTAGTAGGGCTGCACGTTCCCCGCATCCGGTGCCGCCCTCTGCTCCAGGCCCCGTGCCCTGGCCGATCCAGACCCAAGCAGCTGCGCGTACACGATGTCCAGGCGTGCTGCTTGCCTTGCACCATAAGGCAACTGCGCCTCGCGTCGGCGCAAGACCGAAGCCAGAAAGCGGTGCAGCGGCAGCAGAAGGTGAGGTTCGTCCTGCAACGGCACGCGCTGGTGCCACAAAGCGTTGCATTCATCCAGCACGTAGAGCTCGGCCCAGCTGTCGAACAGTCGATAGAAGACCTGGACGCAGTCGCGGCGGCCTTGCTCGAGCACAAGGCCCACATCGGTGTCCGGCAGGGCATTGGCATCCAGGCACACGGGGCTGTAGGTACTGCGCTCCTGGCCCATGAACGTGAGTAGCGCATCATGGTCGTCAAGGCTCGTGAGGACGACCTTGCCCTGGAGCCACTCCAGCACATGAACCTGGTGCGCCACCTGCACCAGGTAACGGCCAGGAACGTCCTGTGCGTGCAACTGCCGCGCAGTCTGGAAGAGCTCGGCCACACGCTGACTGATGGCCTGCGCCCGGTGCTGGGCAAAGCAGTGCGCCCGCACATTGGGCCAGCCGCCTGCCTGTTTCGGCAGGTTGATGAAATCGCGCAGGCATCGCATCAGCGCATGCTCGCCGTCGTACCGATGTACCAGCACCTCGTTCCAGGAGTTGACCGTGACCTGGTCCACTGTCAATACCAGGTTTTCCCGCAGGCCACCGTAGCTGAGCGAGTCGGTACGCTCGGTGGTCAGCAGGATATCCAGCTCACGGTGGTGGGGCAGGGGGTCAATGCCCACGTTGATCAGCAGCAGCACATCGTCGGCGACGCTTGGCTGCAACAGGCTCACCTCGCTGACGGCGGGCAGCGGCAACACGATGAGCTGCTGCAGGCTCGCGAGCAGGCCCTGCAATTCAGGCTCTTTCAGATCGCTGATACCCGGATGAAGCGCCAGTCGTGTATGCCTGTCTATCACGCCATTGCAATGGGCCCAGACCAACAGCTCCACAAGGTGCCAGCAGCGCTTGATCGGGTTGGCGAGTTCCATTTCATGGCCATGCAGATTGCCGCTGTAGAGTGCCCAGGGGTGGCCACCTGGCGCTCTGCGGCTGGGTGACTGGGCCAGCGTCACAGTTTGCTCGGCCAGGTCGCAGGCACGGTCGCTCTGGAGGATTTCCACCTTGTCCGCACGGCGCTCGAATGCTGCCTGCAATCGCCGTCCCAACAGGTTGAGCTCGCGCAAGTCGGCGCGGCTGGTCGCGTCATGTGTGCGCGCGAACTGCACCAGGAACCGGTAGCTGCGGCTGAGCTCGGCCACCCGTTCTCGGCGCTCCAGGGTAACCTGGTGCACGCCCCAGCCAGGGCGACCATCGAGCAGGGCCAACTGCGCGCCTCCCCATCCCCACTCGTCGGTCAGGCTGCGCAGCAGGCGGCGTTGCCAGCCTTCGGCGCGGCCCTGTTCGCTGAGCTTGCTGTTCACTTTCAGGTACAAGCTGCGCCGCACCAGTTCCAACCGAGCCTGCTCACGGCGTTGCATCAGGTAGCGCTCGATCCGTCGGTAGACCATGACGTAAGGATCGAGACGGTCAAGGTCGAGCTGATTGGCGAAGACCGCTTGCTTGTAGTCCAGGCTCAGGCAACGCACGGCGGGGTATTCGCTGGCATAGGCTTCGGTCAGCAGCAACTTGAGCAAGGACTTGTGAGGGGCATCGATGCCCTTGAACAGCTGCCAAAGCCCGGCGCCGACGAATTCGTGGCCTGGGATCTGCGCCAGGTGACCCAGGTCCAGGGCTTCCCCAGGGCGTACGAAACGCTTTGCCAGCAGGGCCTGGGCGTAGGCCGGGTAACCGTTCTCCTGGTCGGGCGGCACCAGCCACCACAGCGGCGTCCGCCCTGCCAGCCAAAGGGTCGTGCGGTAGAACTCGTCCAACAGAAGATAATGCTGCGTAGTGCCGCAATCATCGGTGCCGAGTTGGCCTGTGCGCTGGCCTTGAGCGAACGCCTGGGTGTCAATCAGAAAGATGTGCGTATCGGCGCCCTGGCTCGCGGCCCAGGTTTCCAGCAACTGGCATTTGCGCTGTAGTGCCTCCAACGCTTCGCGCTCCAGGTCGCTGGTATGGCATACCCATACATCGATGTCGCTGTCCTCAGCCTGGGCAAGCGTGCCCAGGCTGCCGATTAGAAACAGCCCGTCGATGGGGCGTAGTGAGGTGTTGTCGCGGGCTTTGTAGCTGAAGGCGCGTGCCAGGCGCTGAGCTTCGAATACCTGATCGGCGCTTGGCTCGAAGTCGCAGATGCCTGCCGGCGTCGTCGACGAAACATAGCCGGGCAGTAGCGGATGATTTACATGGAACAGCACGGGCAGCACCGTCAGGACCTGCTGCTGGCGGGGGGACAAACCGGCCATTGCTCGCTGCAGGCGGCCTGCGTTGATCTGTAGGTAGCGCCCACGCAAGTTGGCCAGCAGCTTACGGTCGATCCCGTTGTCCAGGTCCAGTTGGATCTCGTCGGGACAATTCATTTTGCGCTCATCAGTCCGCTGAAGCTGGGGCGAGTGTAGCCTGAACGGTACGGCTCACACAGGCTCATTCAGTTCTGGGGCTATTTGCGCGAGTTCCTGCAACCTGTCGGGGTAGTGCATCATGACTGGCTAAATGACAACGTGAGGTCAATCATGCGTGTTTGGATCGATGCCGACGCTTGCCCCAAGGCTGCCAGGGACCTGATCGTCAAGTTCGCCCTCAAGCGCAAGTTCGAAGTGGTCATGGTCGCGGGCCAGGCGGTGGCAAAGCCAGCATTCGGCATCGTACGACTGATCGTGGTACCCAGTGGCATGGATGCGGCCGACGATTACCTGGTCGAGCATGCCGTACCCGGCGAGTTGGTCGTCTGCAGCGACGTGCCTCTGGCCGACCGGCTTGTGAAGAAGGGCGTAGCGGCGCTGGACCCGCGCGGGCGCGAGTTCGACGAGCGCAACATGGGCGAGCGCCTGGCTACGCGCAATCTGTTCACCGAGCTGCGTGAACAAGGCCAGTCAGGTGGCGGGCAGGGGCCTTATGGGGATCGCGACAAACAGGCGTTTGCCAATGCGTTGGACCGGATCATCGCTCGGCTGTCGGCGCTTTGATAGCCAATGGAGCGCCAATCGCCTGGTCAGGCGCTCCAGCCGGGCAAGCGGCGCTTACTCGTGGGTCAGTTCCAGCACCCGATCAACCAGCTTGTAGATCCCGCCAGCGGCTTCGCTGATGGTCTTTGCCGACATGTAGGCAGGGGTGGTCACCAGTTTGCGCTGCGGGTCCTCGACGATGTCGTGCACGTCGCATTCTTCGTGGGTACCGCCCATCTTGACGACGGCCTCGGCGGTGTCGGCGTCGTTGCCGATGGTGCAGACCACGCCAGGGCCATAGATCTTGGCAGCCAATGCAGGCGAGATACAGATCAGGCCAACTGGCTTGCAGGCGGCGGCGAACGCCTCGGCCAACCCCAGGACATCCGGATTGACAGTGCAGTCTGCGCCTTTCACGGCAAAGTCCGAGAGGTTCTTGGCTGCGCCAAAGCCGCCCGGTACGATCAAGGCGTCGAAGTCCTCGACGCGCGCCTCACGAATGTCTTTCACATCGCCACGCGCGATACGGGCAGATTCCACCAGCACGTTGCGCGACTCGGGCATTTCTTGGCCTGTCAGGTGGTCGATGACATGCATCTGTGCGATGTTCGGTGCAAAGCACTGCACCTGCGCGCCGCGTTGGTCCAGGCGCAGCAAGGTGATCACGCTTTCGTGAATTTCTGCGCCGTCATAAACGCCACAGCCGGAAAGAATCACCGCCACTTTTTTTGTCATGCTCATTACTCCAGGTCGAAGCGCTTGATACCCGTCAGGCTGGCAGCGCGGCGCAGTGCGGGATGGTCCATGTCTGTTGGAGTGTGCACAGGTGCAGGTGTTCAGTCCTGGGACTCGCGCGCAGCCCGGCGCTCTGCCCGCAGCGTGCGAAAGCGCCGGTGCAGCCACAGGCCTACGCCAAGCACCAGCAAGGCGCCCAGTACCCACAATTCGTAGCGCTTGATATTGCCCAGCAGGCCTTCGAGGATTGCGCCGAAATGATAGGCCGCAGCACCCAGGGCGATGGCCCAGATCGCGGCCCCGATGCCATTGAGCAGCAGGTAGCGCCGCGGCGGATAGCCCGAGAGACCAATCGCGACCGGCATTACCGTGCGAAGCCCGTAAACGAAGCGGAAGCTGAGCACCCAGATATCGGGATGGCGACGGATGTGGCCCAAGGCGCGGTCGCCCATTGCCTGCCAGCGAGGCTTGCGCGCCAGGATCTTGCGCCCATGGCGACGACCCATGAAATACCACAACTGATCACCGGCATAGCTGCCCATGAATGCCACCAGGCATACCAGCTTGATGTCCATGTAATCGCGGAACGCAAGAAAGCCTGCAAGGACCAGAATGGTCTCGCCTTCGAAGAAGGTGCCTAGAAAAAGGGCAAAGTAGCCGAAATCCTGCAGGAATTGTTGGAGCATTTTCTGAGGTGCTGGCGAAATGAACGCGCAGCCTACCCCTTCGCGTGCGTTCGGGAAAGTGTCCAAATGTGTCTCGACGTGAACAGTGCCCGCTACCACAATGTCTGCAACCGTGTGCCATGGCTTGCCCTGGCGTGTAACACAGGCGTCATAATGGGCGCTTATCTTGCCGCTCAATTGATGATAGGGCGTTAACGTCCTCAGGACCGCCAGATGAATAACGAAGTGCTTCCCCCTGTCTTGATCAAGGATGCCAAGGAGCTTCCAGAGGAGTTGGTGCAGACCCCGCCTGATCTGCCACCCGCGTCCCAGGTCGCTGTGGAACCTGCAGCGGAGTCAGCGGCGCCCACGCCGGCTCCCGCCCCGGCCATCGTCGTGCCTGGCCTGGACGATACCAGCCTGTACATTCATCGCGAACTGTCCCAGCTGCAGTTCAACATCCGCGTACTGGAGCAGGCGCTGGATGAAAGTTACCCGTTGCTCGAACGCCTGAAGTTCCTGCTGATCTTCTCGAGCAACCTGGACGAGTTCTTCGAGATTCGTGTGGCCGGGCTGAAAAAGCAGATCAACTTCGCCCGCGAGCAGGCCGGTGCCGACGGCTTGCAGCCGCACCAGGCCCTCACGCGCATCAGCGAACTGGTGCATATCGAGGTCGATCGCCAGTACGCGATTCTCAACGATGTGCTGCTTCCGGAGCTGGAAAAACACCAGATTCGATTCATTCGCCGCCGTCACTGGACACCCAAGCTCAAGACATGGGTGCGTCGCTACTTCCGCGACGAGATTGCGCCCATCATCACCCCGATCGGCCTGGACCCTACCCATCCATTCCCATTGCTGGTGAACAAGAGCCTGAACTTCATCGTCGAGCTTGAAGGCGTCGATGCGTTCGGCCGCGATTCAGGCCTGGCCATTATTCCGGCACCGCGGCTGCTGCCACGGGTCATTCGCGTGCCTGAGGAGGTGGGCGGCACCGGTGCCAATTACGTCTTCCTTTCGTCGATGATCCACGCCCACGCCGACGACCTGTTCCAAGGCATGAAGGTGAAGGGGTGCTACCAGTTCCGCCTGACCCGTAACGCCGACCTGGCGCTGGATTCCGAAGAGGTCGATGACTTGGCCCGGGCGCTTCGTGGCGAGCTGTTCTCGCGCCGCTACGGCGATGCCGTGCGCCTGGAAGTCGCCGATACGTGCCCCAAGCACCTGTCGGACTACCTGCTCAAGCAGTTCAGCCTGAGCGAAAGCGAGCTCTACCAGGTCAATGGGCCGGTCAACCTGACGCGGTTGTTCAGCATCACTGGGCTGGACAGCCACCCCGAACTTCAATACGTACCGTTCACCCCGGCCATCCCGAAGTTGCTGCAGAACGCCGACAACATCTTTAGCGTGATCAGCAAGCAGGACATCCTGCTCATGCACCCCTTCGAGTCGTTCACGCCGGTCATCGACCTGTTGCGCCAGGCGGCCAAGGACCCGCACGTTCTGGCCGTACGTCAGACGCTCTACCGCTCCGGCGCCAACTCGGAAATTGTCGATGCGTTGGTCGATGCAGCGCGCAACGGCAAGGAAGTCACCGCCGTGATCGAACTGCGCGCACGCTTCGACGAGGAGTCCAACCTGCAGATGGCAAGCCGCCTGCAAGCGGCAGGCGCGGTGGTGATCTATGGCGTGGTCGGTTTCAAGACGCACGCCAAGATGATGTTGATCCTGCGCCGCGAGCAGGGCGAGATCGTTCGCTATGCGCACCTGGGGACCGGCAACTACCACGCTGGCAATGCCCGCTTGTACACCGATTACAGCCTGCTCACCTCCGACGATGCGCTCACCGAGGACGTCGGCAAGCTGTTCAGCCAGCTGATCGGCATGGGCAAGACCCTGCGCATGAAGAAACTGATGCATGCGCCGTTCACCCTGAAAAAGGGCATGCTGGACATGATCGCCCGCGAAACCCAGTTCGCCCTGGACGGCAAGCCGGCGCACATCATCGCCAAATTCAACTCGCTGACCGATGCGAAGGTCATCAAGGCCTTGTACAAGGCCAGTCAATCGGGGGTGAAGATCGACCTGATCGTGCGTGGCATGTGCTGCCTGCGTCCAGGTATTCCAGGGGTTTCACACAACATCCAGGTACGCTCGATCATCGGCCGCTTCCTGGAACACACCCGTGTGTTCTACTTCCTCAATGGCGGTGAAGAGCAGATCTACCTCTCCAGTGCGGACTGGATGGAGCGCAACCTCGACAAGCGGGTCGAGACCTGCTTCCCGGTCGAGGGCAAGAAGCTCTTGCTGCGGGTGAAAAAGGAACTGGAGGCGTACCTGACCGACAACACTCACGCCTGGACCCTTCAGCCAGACGGGCGCTATGTGCGCAGCAGCCCGACGGGTAACCAGAACCCCCGCAGTGCCCAGGCGACCTTGCTGGAGCGCCTGAGCAACCCGGTCCTCAACGTACGCTGAGAACGAAGCCGACCCGGGCCAGCCACTCCGCTTCGTTGGCGAAGTCGGCCTGGGTCAGCTGGTTCTGCTCGAGCCAACCTTCCGGGAATACCACTTCCAGGCGGTTATCGGCCGCCTTGAGCTCGACTTTGGGCATCTGCTGCGTGCCCCGGATGTGATGAAACAGGATGGCAAAGCGCAGCAGCACGCAAAGGCGCAGCAGCTTGACCCCATCATCCCCCAGCTCGGCATAACGGTCCTTGGGGATGTTGCGGCGGTGGCCGCGCACCAGCAAGGCCATCATCTGCTGATCCTCGCGCGAAAAGCCTGCCAGGTCGGAGTGCTCGATCAGGTACGCGCCGTGCTTGTGGTAATGATAGTGGGCGATGTCCAGGCCGATCTCATGGACCTTGGCTGCCCAACCCAGCAGGTCGCGCCAATTGCCGTCCTGCAGGTCCCAGGCTACGGCCACCTGGTCGAAGGCATGCAGTGCCTTGCGCTCGACCCGGGCGGCCTGGCCCTGATCGACGTGGTAACGCTCCATCAGCGAGTTGAGGGTACGCTCGCGTACGTCTTCATGATGATGCCGGCCAAGCAGGTCGAACAGCACACCTTCACGCAGCGCACCGTCGCAGTGGTCCATGCGCTGCAGCTCCAGCGCATCGAAGATCGCTTCAAGGATGGCCAGGCCCGCCGGAAAGATGGTGCGCCGATCCGGCTTGACCCCTTCGAAATCGATCCTGTCGACTTCGCCCAGCTTGAACAGCTTGCGCTTGACCCAGGCCAACCCCTCGGCGTTTACCTCGCCATTGCCCAGGCCTGCACCCCGAATGGCGGCGCCGATGGCGCGAATGGTACCCGACGAACCGATGGCTTCATCCCAGGTCAGGCGGTGCAGGGCATGCTCGATGCTCATCAACTCAAGCCGGGCGGCCGTATAGGCCTGGGCATAGCGCGCAGGGGTGATCTTGCCGTCACGGAAATAGCGCTGGGTGAAGCTGACGCAGCCCATCTGCAGGCTCTCGCGCAACAGCGGCTCGAAGCGCTGGCCAATGATGAATTCGGTGCTGCCGCCGCCGATGTCCGCCACCAGGCGCTTGCCCGCGGTGTCGGCCAGCGTATGGGAAACGCCCAGGTAGATCAGGCGGGCCTCTTCGCGGCCTGAGATGACTTCTACCGGATGGCCAAGAATGGCTTCGGCACGCTGGATGAAGATGTTGCGGTTGCGCGCTTCACGCAAGGCGTTGGTGCCGACGATGCGCACCGAGCCTGCGGGCATGCCGTTGATCAGCTGAGCGAAGCGCTTGAGGCACTCCAGGCCGCGCTCCATGGCTTCTTCACTGAGCCTGCGCTCCTCGTCGATGCCGGCGGCCAGCTGTACCTTCTCGCCCTGCCGCTCGAGAATGCGGATTTCGGTGTGGTGGGCCTTGGCCACGACCATGTGGAAGCTGTTGGAGCCAAGGTCGATGGCGGCTATCAGGGACAGGTTCTTCGCGGTGGTATGCGGCATGATCTGGAAGTTCTCGGTCGTTAACCTGGCAATCGTGCCACGATAGCAGGCTGGTCGCCAACGCGTGGCACCTGGCCTGCGCGATGCGCTTGATATACGGCAATGTGCCATTCGATTCTATGAAGACGATGTGACAGTTTTGATTCGAGTGCTCTTGCACAACTATAGTTACACTCAATCGTCTGCGGCTTCCTGTCGACCGCGGGGGCGGCTATGATGGGCAACGTTTTCCGTGCTTACGACCTTGGAGATTTCCATGAGCGACAAAATCAAACACGTCACCGACGCCACCTTCGATGCTGAAGTGCTTCAGGCTCAAGGCCCGGTGTTGGTCGACTACTGGGCTGAATGGTGTGGCCCATGCAAGATGATCGCTCCGGTTCTGGATGAGATCGCCTCGACGTATGAAGGCAAACTGGTCGTCGCCAAGCTGAACATCGACGAAAACCAGGAAACCCCAGCCAAGCACGGCGTGCGTGGTATCCCGACGCTGATGCTGTTCAAGAACGGCAACGTGGAAGCCACCAAGGTCGGTGCCTTGTCCAAATCGCAGCTGGCAGCGTTCCTCGACGCCCACCTGTGATAAAAAAGCCCCGCAAATGCGGGGCTTTTCTTTTTCAGAGCACTAGACGCACAAAAAAGCAAGTGTTACATTCGGCCTCGCACTGCTTCTTCAGTGCCCTCTACATGCCGTCGCCGAAGCATCCCCAATTCGAATCAGTACGCGATCCTTTCGCCATCTAGCGGCGCGGCTTCATTAAGCCAGAAGCTTAATTCTCCCTTCTTACATGATTACGTCATTCCCCTTATGAACCTGACTGAACTCAAGCAAAAGCCGATTACCGATCTTTTGGAAATGGCCGAACAAATGGGCATCGAGAACATGGCCCGTTCGCGCAAACAGGACGTGATTTTCTCCCTGCTGAAAAAGCATGCGAAAAGCGGCGAAGAGATCTCGGGTGACGGCGTGCTGGAGATTCTCCAGGATGGTTTCGGTTTCCTGCGTTCTGCTGATGCGTCCTACCTGGCCGGCCCAGACGATATCTACGTTTCGCCTAGCCAGATCCGCCGCTTCAACCTGCGTACCGGCGATACCATCGTTGGCAAGATCCGCCCGCCGAAGGAAGGGGAGCGCTACTTCGCCCTGTTGAAGGTCGATACCATCAACTTCGACCGGCCGGAAAACGCCAAGAACAAGATCCTGTTCGAGAACCTGACGCCGCTGTTCCCCAACAAGCGCCTGAAGATGGAAGCCGGCAACGGCTCCACCGAAGACCTGACCGGCCGGGTCATCGACCTGTGCGCCCCGATCGGTAAGGGCCAGCGTGGCCTGATCGTCGCCCCGCCCAAGGCGGGCAAGACCATCATGCTGCAGAACATCGCAGCCAACATCACGCGTAACAATCCCGAGTGCCACCTGATCGTTCTGCTGATCGACGAGCGCCCGGAAGAAGTGACCGAGATGCAGCGTACCGTACGCGGCGAAGTGGTTGCCTCCACCTTCGACGAGCCGCCAACCCGTCACGTGCAAGTGGCCGAAATGGTCATCGAGAAGGCCAAGCGCCTGGTCGAGCACAAGAAGGACGTGGTCATCCTGCTCGACTCCATCACCCGTCTGGCACGTGCCTACAACACGGTCATTCCAAGCTCGGGCAAAGTGCTGACCGGTGGTGTCGACGCCCACGCCCTGGAGAAGCCCAAGCGCTTCTTCGGTGCCGCCCGTAACATCGAGGAGGGCGGTTCGCTGACCATCATCGCCACCGCGCTGGTCGAAACCGGTTCGAAGATGGACGAGGTGATCTACGAGGAATTCAAGGGCACCGGCAACATGGAACTGCCCCTGGACCGTCGTATCGCTGAAAAGCGTGTGTTCCCTGCCATCAACATCAACCGTTCGGGTACTCGCCGCGAAGAGCTGCTGACCGCCGACGACGAACTGCAACGCATGTGGATCCTGCGCAAGCTGTTGCACCCGATGGACGAAATCGCTGCCATCGAGTTCCTGGTCGACAAGCTCAAGCAGACCAAGACCAACGACGAGTTCTTCCTGTCGATGAAGCGCAAGTAAGCGTTTCAGGTCTAGATCGAATGGGGCCGCTTCGCAGCCCATCGCGGCTGGTCCGATGCCTTTGCAAGGCCGTTCCTACAGGGATAGCGTAATCCTGTAAGAACGGCTTTGCCGGGGTACCGGACCGGCTGCGATGGGACGCGACGCGGCCCTGATCAGTTTTGACCATTGCGCTCTGAACGGCGCTACACTCTGAACCCCCGACCGATACGGCCAACACGAGGCTCATGCATGCAGTATCGCGACTTGCGCGACTTCATTCGTGGCCTGGAACAGCGCGGCGAGCTCAAGCGCATCCAGGTCCCGATCTCCCCAGTGCTGGAAATGACCGAGGTCTGCGATCGCACGCTGCGTGCCAAAGGCCCTGCGCTGTTGTTCGAAAAGCCGACCGGCTTCGACATTCCCGTGCTGGGCAACCTGTTCGGCACGCCTGAGCGGGTGGCCATGGGCATGGGTGCCGAGTCGGTCAATGAGCTGCGCGAGATCGGTAAGCTTCTGGCGTTTCTCAAGGAGCCTGAACCCCCGAAAGGGCTCAAGGACGCCTGGTCCAAGCTGCCGATCTTCAAGAAAGTGGTATCGATGGCGCCGAAGGTGGTCAAGGACGCCGTTTGCCAGGAAGTGGTGCTCGAAGGAGAGGACGTGGACCTTGGCGCATTGCCGATTCAGCATTGCTGGCCGGGCGATGTGGCACCGCTGATCACCTGGGGCCTGACCGTCACGCGCGGCCCGAACAAGGACCGCCAGAACCTGGGCATCTACCGGCAGCAAGTGATTGGCCGCAACAAAGTGATCATGCGTTGGCTCAGCCACCGTGGCGGCGCCCTGGACTACCGTGAGTGGTGTGAAAAAAATCCCGGCCAGCCGTTCCCAGTGGCCGTGGCGTTGGGGGCAGACCCTGCCACTATCCTGGGTGCAGTGACCCCAGTGCCCGATACGCTTTCCGAATACGCCTTCGCGGGCCTGTTGCGGGGTAATCGCACTGAGCTGGTCAAGTGCCGCGGCAGCAATCTGCAGGTGCCGGCCACGGCCGAGATCATCCTCGAAGGGGTAATCCACCCAGGCGAGATGGCGCCTGAAGGCCCCTATGGGGACCATACCGGTTACTACAACGAAGTGGACAGCTTCCCGGTGTTCACCGTCGAGCGCATCACCCACCGGCAAAACCCTATCTATCACAGCACCTACACCGGCCGGCCGCCGGATGAACCGGCGATTCTTGGCGTGGCGCTGAACGAAGTGTTCGTGCCGATCCTGCAGAAACAGTTCCCGGAAATCGTCGATTTCTACCTGCCACCGGAGGGGTGCTCCTACCGCATGGCGGTGGTGACCATGAAGAAGCAGTACCCGGGGCATGCCAAGCGCGTGATGCTGGGTGTGTGGTCGTTCCTGCGACAGTTCATGTACACCAAGTTCGTTATCGTGACCGACGACGACATCAACGCCCGCGACTGGAACGACGTGATCTGGGCCATCACCACACGCATGGACCCCAAGCGTGATACGGTGATGATCGACAACACGCCGATCGACTACCTGGACTTTGCCTCTCCAGTGTCGGGGCTGGGATCGAAAATGGGCCTGGATGCCACGCACAAGTGGCCGGGCGAGACTACACGCGAGTGGGGGCGGGTCATCGTCAAGGACGAAGCCGTCACCCGGCGTATCGATGAGCTGTGGGATCAGTTGGGAATAGATTGATGCAGGTAACGTTGCAGCCGTCCGGAGCAGTGCTGACGCTAGAGCCCGGGGAACGGATCCTGGAAGGTGCGCGTCGGCTGGGTTATGACTGCCCCAACAGCTGCCGTAATGGCAACTGTCATGTCTGCGCTGCGTTGCTGGTCGAAGGCAGTGTGCGCCAGAACGGAGAAGTCCGGGACCATGGCGAATTATTCACCTGCATCGCCGAGCCGCTCGAAGATTGCATCCTGCTATGGGACGGCGTGCTGGCCTTGGGCGAGCTGCCGGTGCGCAAGCTGACCTGCACGGTCAGTGAATGCCGTGAAGTGGGTGGCGACGTTTGGCGCGTGCGCCTGTTGGCGCCTGCGGGCAAGCCGCCGCGCTACCATGCCGGGCAGTATTTGATGATCGAACGTGAAGCGGGCAAGCCGGCCGCCTTTTCGCTGGCATCCGCTCCCCATGCAGGGCGTGAGCTTGAATTGCACGTGCTGGCGCGCGAGCCCAGCGCCGTGCAGTTGATCGAGCAATTGCAGCGCGAGCGCTTGGCTCGTATCGAAATGCCCTTCGGCGATACCCACTTGGCCGAACTGCCCGACGGCCCCTTGGTGCTGATCGCCGCCGGTACCGGCATGGGGCAGATGCACAGCCTTGTGGAACACTGCCGCGCTCAGGGCTTCAAACACCCTGTTCACTTGTACTGGGGCGTACGACGCCCGGAAGACTTCTATCAGATCGAGCATTGGGATCAGTGGCTGAGTCTGCCCAACCTGTCCCTGCACCAGGTGGTCAGCGACCTGTGTGGCTGGGAGGGCCGTTGTGGGATGCTGCACGAAGCGGTTTGCGAGGACATTGCCGACCTCAACGGCGTACACGTGTACGCCAGTGGCTCGCCGAACATGATCTACGCCACGCTCGATGCGCTGGTGGACGCCGGCATGGATGCGCACCGCATGCGTGCGGACGTGTTCGCTTACGCGCCTCGCGGCTGAAGCATCCCCTCGCGGTGCGCGGCGCCCGTCAGGCTGCCCGCGCCACCCCGTACGCACTTGACGCGCTGCACGGCCGGTCGTCGGCGCCTGGCGTGAAAAGCTCTGCATGCACTTGTTCAGCCCCTTGCCCTGACTTAGCTTATACACCGCCTGGCGCGACTGCCGTAAATGACTTGCCTGAGGGCTCTGGTCAACGACCCAGTGGCTAACGCATCAGGCTCGGCCACGTTACATGCTTTGTTCACAGGGAATCATAGCGGCAGCTTATGTCGGCGCTCGAACGTTCATCCTGGCAAGTCCCATACCCCCCTTCGCTCGATTTTGGTCAGCAACTGACCCACGAGCAACTGCATCACTCCATGCAAGCCGCCATGTCCCGTCACCAGGGCGGGCCGGTGTGGCTGTTCGCCTATGGCTCCTTGATCTGGCGGCCCGAGTGCAGCGCGGTGGAGCGTCGACGTGCGCGGGTGCATGGTTACCACCGGGGCTTGTACCTGTGGTCGCACGAGCACCGTGGCACGCCTGAAACCCCCGGTTTGGTGTTCGGTCTGGATCGAGGCGGCTCGTGCAGCGGCTTTGCCTACAGGCTGGACGATGCCACCCTCGATGCGTCGCTTCGTGCCCTGTGGCAGCGCGAAATGCCTTACCCGGCCTACCGCCCGCACTGGCTCAACTGCCGGCTCGACGATGGCAGCAAGGTACAGGCCCTGGGCTTCGTGCTGGAGCGGCATCTGCCTTGCTATGCGGGCAATCTGCCGGATAACGTGCTCAGCCACATACTGGCCAGCGCTAAAGGGCGGTATGGCACCACGCGTGATTATGTCGAGCAGACCCTTCACGCCCTGCGCAGCCATCACATGCCTGATCGCAACCTGGAGGCGCGCTTCAGGCGCTGTCATGACCTGCGCGAACGGTGATCAGGTGCCGGGCGGCACCACCACCAGCTTGCCGACCGCCTGGCGCTGGCCCAGTGTTTCGATGGCCGTACCCGCGTCGGCCAGGGTGTAGGTTTGTGAGACGAGCGGCTTCAATTTGCCCTGCGCGTGCCAGGCAAACAGCTGCTTGAAGTTGGCTGCGTTATCCTCCGGTTGGCGCTGTGCAAACGCGCCCCAGAACACGCCCAGCACCGCCGCCCCCTTGAGCAGCACCAGGTTGGCTGCCAATTGGGGAATGCTGCCGCTGGCAAAACCTACCACCAACAGCCTACCGTTCCACGCCAGGCCCCTCACGGCGTGCTCGAACAGCTCGCCGCCGACCGGATCGTAAATCACATCCACACCCTTGCCATCGGTCAGGCGCTTGATGGCCTCGCGCAGATTTTCCTGGCTGTAGTCGATCAGATCATCAGCACCGGCGGCACGGGCCACCGCGAGCTTTTGCGCGCTGCTGGCAGCCGCGATAACCCGCGCCCCCATGGCCTTGCCGATCTCAACCGCTGCCAGGCCCACCCCGCCGGACGCACCCAATACCAGCAAGGTTTCGCCGGCTTGCAATCGACCGCGCTGGCGCAAGGCATGCATCGAGGTGCCGTAGGTCATACCGAATGCGGCGGCGGTAATGAAGTCCATGCCGGCTGGCACGGGCATTACATTGTAGGCGGGCGCTGCCACTTGCTCGGCGAAAGCACCCCAGCCGGTCAGCGCCATGACGCGGTCACCCACCTTGAAGGCGTCCACCTTGGTGCCGACGGCTGCGACCGTGCCCGCCGCCTCTCCACCCGGAGAAAAGGGCAAGGGCGGCTGAAACTGGTATTTGCCTTCTATGATCAGGGTATCGGGAAAGTTGACCCCTGCCGCCTGCACGTCCAGCAGCACTTCGTTGGGCTTGGGCGTTGGGCTGGGCACGTCTTCCAGGACCAGGTCGCGGGCCGGGCCCAGGTGCTTGCAGAGCAGCGCTTTCATCGTGGCCTATTCCTTTGCGGGTAATGGCCGATAAGTGTAGGAGGGCCGCCAGTCGGGTCAACGAGCATGGCTTGTCCTGATGAGCCGGCATAAGCCCAGGCTTGGGTTTGAATGATGTGCTGGTTAAGCTGGCGCCACCTGAATAGAGGAGCGATTTCGTGAAAGCGTGGATATTGATGGTGTTGGCATTGGTGTTACCCGCCGCAGCCGTGGCCGAGGAGGCCAAGGAGGGCGCGCCCAAGGTGGCCTATATCACGCTGACACCGCCGTTCGTAGGTAACTATGCGCTCGATGGTGGTCCGCGGTTGCGGGTGTTCAAGGCCGATGTCGCGTTGCGAGTGACCGGGGATGAGGCCGCCAAGGCGGTACAGCACCATGAACCGCTGATCCGCAACCAGCTCGTCGCACTGTTTACCCAGCAGACCGTGGACAGCATGAGCAATGTGGAGGCCAAGGAGCATTTGCGCCAGGAGGCGCTCAAGCAGGTTCAGCAGGTGATGGAGACCGAAGAGGGCAAGCCGATCGTCGAGGACCTGCTGTTCAACAACCTGATCGTCCAGTGAGCGGCTAATCCGGTCTTCGGTCAGCCACTGAAGGCTGGGTTTCATGGGAATGTCGGAGCGGGGCAGGTGCCTCAATCCATCGGCAGGATGGCAGTCCATTGCTCGGCCGTTACCGGCATGACCGACAGTCGACTGCCCTTTTGCACCAGCGCCAGTTCGGCCAGGGCTGGCTGTTGTTTCAACCAGCCCAGCTCAAGCACGCGTGGCAGTGTCCGCACGTGAGCCACGTCTACCGCGCTCCACGGGTTCTTGTCGGGCGTGGCCTTGGCATCGTGGTAAGGGCTCTGCGTGTCCAGCGCAGTGGGGTCCGGATAGGCTGCGCGGATGACCTTGGCAATGCCGGCGATGCCAGGTTGAGGGCAGCTGGAATGGTAGAAGAAGAACATGTCCCCCGCGCTCATCGCACGCAGGAAATTGCGCGCCTGATAGTTACGCACACCGTCCCAGCGGGCTTCGCCAAGGTGAGCCAAACCTTCGATGGACAGTTCGTCGGGCTCGGACTTCATCAGCCAATAGGCCATGTTGTTTGCTCCAGAAATGCTTTGAAATAACTCGTTCAATCAAACCGACGACTGGTTGACGTCAACGTTTGCGTGGTGGCTCAGGTTGTCGGAGAATGCGCCCCGTTTGAGGTGCGATGCTCAGGTACGACCCAGAAGTCGCCGAGCACTGAACAGTTTGCCTGGGGGGCAATCGTCGATGAATCAACGTAAAAAGCCGGACCTACTGTGGGTCCTGGTGTTCATCTTTGGCTTGGGTGTGGTTACCACCGGTTATGCGCAGGGGATCTGGGAGCGCAAGCTGGATAACGCCTACCAGATGCCGTACGAAGCCGGTCAGGCGCAACGCTGACCCTCCCGGCACCGCTCAGCGTGGTGCCACGTACCAGTGACGATCCGAGACCGTTCCCTGCAAAGGCACGTCCCAGCTGGCCTGTGCTAGCCGTTCGACCTTCTGGCACTCATGCGCCAAGCCTAGCAGCCGTGGTTTTTTCCAGGTCTGCCGGCGAGCCAGGTAAGCCAGGCTGCGATCATAGAAGCCACCTCCCATGCCCAGTCGCCCTCCCGCGTCGTCGAAGCCCACCAGGGGCAGCAGAATCAGGTCCAGTGCCCATACGGGGCGTTGACGCCTGCGGTCGGTGGTCGGCTCAGGGATTCGGAACCGGTTGGGCGTGAGTTTCTCGCCCTTCTCGAATCGCTGAAACACCATGCGGGTGCGTGGCCATGGATGCAGCACCGGCAAGTAGGTGCGCTTGCCGCGTCGCTGCGCCTCGCGCAGCAGCAATGCAGGGTCGATCTCGCCATCGTTGGGCAGGTACAAGGCGATATGCCTGGCCTTGCGAAAGAGCGGGTGCTGTGCCAGCAGACGGTACAGGCCCGCAGCGGCCTGACGCTGTTGCGCGGGCGTGAGCGCCCTGCGCGCATTGCGCAAGTGCCTGCGAAGTTGAGGGCGGGTGAGCGTCGCGGTGTCGGTCATGGCACGGGCGATCCGAGGGTGCTGGCCATTGCTGTTGGCCAAAACGATTTGCCCGCCGGGAGGCGGGCAAAGGAATTCGGGCTCCCCGATAAGACCGCTATCGGTGTAGCCCTTGAACCCGAAAGTTCAAGGTGGAGATTGCAGGGGACATTAAGGCTTTCCGTCGAGCGGACATGCACACCTGCCCCAGCGTGCAACCCCCGTGGTTGTGCGTATCGGCTCAGGGACATAACCGACTGGCGCATCCACCAGGGAGTGGCGCCAGTATAACAACCTCAGTTTTTTTTGGTACCCGTCTCGTCGGACAGCGCCTGGTCGACCCGGTCCAGCAAATCGCGCACCTGCTCGCGCGTGGCCCCGCCGGCCGGAGCAGCGCTGCGGTCTTCCTGGCGATGGAGCATCTCGTGGGTAATGTTCAACGCCGCCATGACCGCGATGCGGTCGGCACCGATCACCTTGCCGCTGCTGCGAATCTCGCGCATCTTGCTGTCCAGGTAGTGAGCTGCACTGACCAGGTTGTTGCGCTCTTCGGGCGGGCAGATGATCGAGTATTCCTTGTCGAGGATCTGCACGGTGACGCTATTGCTTGAACTCATGAGTCTTGCTCCAGGGCCTTGAGACGCAAGATCATCGACTCGACCTTGCGTCTGGCGATCTCGTTCTTTTCGATGAGGTGGGCGCGCTCTTCGCGCCAGGACTTTTCCTGAGCTACTAGGAGTGCATTTTGCCGTTTAAGTTGCCCGACACGCTCGATCAGCAGCTCGAATCGGCTCATCAGGGCCTGCAGGTCGTTCTCTTGCGTGGGTTGCACTCGATTCGCTCCGTCATTGACTCATCTTGCGATGATGCCTCTCCCTGGGCCGTGGCTGCCAGTGCCGATGGTCTTGGCGCGCCTGCCGGTGCTAGGATACAAGGCCTTCATTCTAGTCATTGCGCCCTCCGGCGCCTAGCAGCCCATGCCCAATACTCAATCGCCCTACGTTGCCTTCGCCATGCTGCTTTCCAGCAATGGCCACCCCGTCACACCCGCCGAACTGCACGGCCTGCTCATCGGCCGCAGCTGTGCGGGCGCCGGCTTCGATGCCGACGGCTGGCTGGCCGATGCGGCCCAGTTGCTGGAAACCGAACCGCAAGACGCTGTGCGCAATGCCCTGATTGGCCTGCAGGAAATGGTCAAGGGCGAGCTTACCAGCGACGATATGGCCATCGTGCTGCTGCTGCCGTCCGACGACGCTGCGCTGACCGATCGCGCCACCGCCCTGGGGCAGTGGTGCCAGGGCTTCATCACAGGCTTCGGCCTGAACGCCGGTGGCAAGGACCTGTCCATCGAGGCCAAGGAAGTGCTCCAGGACCTGGTGGCCATCTCCCAGGTCCAGGAAGCGCTGGAAGAATCCGAAGACGGCGAAAGCGACTACATGGAAGTGATGGAATACCTGCGCGTCGCGCCGTTGCTGCTGTTTTCCGAACTGGCCAAGCCTGCAGCGCCTGCGCCCAAGCCTTCTCTGCACTGAACCACGGGGTAGCCTGCCCATGAGCCGCATTCCCAAGGCCGAATATGCCCGCCGGCGCAAGGCGCTGATGGCGCAGATGGTCCCCAACAGCATTGCCATCTTGCCTGCCGCCGCCGTTGCCATCCGCAACCGTGATGTCGAGCACGTGTACCGCCAGGACAGCGACTTTCAATACCTCAGTGGTTTTCCCGAGCCCGAGGCGGTGATTGCGTTGATACCTGGCCGCGAGCATGGCGAATACGTGATGTTCTGCCGCGAGCGCAACCCTGAGCGCGAGCTGTGGGACGGCTTGCGGGCCGGCCAGGAGGGGGCGGTGCGCGATTTCGGCGCTGACGATGCGTTTCCCATCGCCGACATCGACGAGATCCTGCCGGGGCTGATCGAAGGCCGCGAACGCGTCTACAGCGCCATGGGCAGCAATCCCGAATTCGATCGCAGGTTGATGGACTGGATCAACGTGATTCGCTCCAAGGCCCGCCTCGGTGCACAGCCCCCGAACGAATTCGTTGCCCTGGATCACCTGCTGCACGACATGCGCCTGTATAAATCGGCGGCGGAAGTGAAAGTGATGCGCACGGCCGCCGAGATTTCTGCCAAGGCCCATGTGCGGGCGATGCAGGCTTGCCGCCCGGGCCTTCATGAGTACAGCCTTGAAGCCGAACTCGATTACGCCTTCCGCCAGGGCGGGGCAAAGATGCCGGCGTATGGGTCGATCGTCGCCGCAGGGCGCAATGGTTGCATCCTGCACTACCAGCAGAACGACGCGCCGCTCAAGGAGGGCGACCTGGTCCTGATCGACGCGGGCTGCGAAATCGATTGCTATGCCAGTGACATCACCCGTACGTTTCCCGTCAGCGGGCGGTTTTCATCCGAGCAGAAGGCTATCTATGAGCTTGTTCTGAGCGCCCAGGCAGCGGCGTTTGCCGAAATCGCCCCGGGCAAGCACTGGAACCATGCCCATGAAGCCACCGTGCGGGTGATCACCGAAGGGCTGGTTGAGCTGGGCCTGCTCAAGGGTGACGTGCAGTCGTTGATCGAGAGCGAGGCGTACCGGGCGTTCTACATGCACCGTGCCGGCCACTGGCTGGGCATGGATGTGCATGACGTGGGCGATTACAAGGTGGGCGGTGAGTGGCGGGTGCTCGAGCCAGGCATGGCCTTGACGGTCGAGCCCGGCATTTACATAGCAGCCGACAATGAAAGCGTGGCCAAGAAATGGCGCGGCATCGGCATTCGGATCGAGGATGATGTGGTGGTCACCAGGCAAGGCTGTGAAATCCTGACATCGGGCGTTCCCCGCACCGTCGCCGAGATCGAGGCGTTGATGCACGACGCGCGTCAGGCCAGCCTATGACCCAGGTGAATCTCGCTATCATCGGCGGCGGGCTGGTTGGGGCCAGCCTGGCGCTGACCTTGCAGGCAGGCGCCAAGGCGCGTGGTTGGAAAATCCTTCTCATCGAACCCTTTGCCCCCGGCGACAGCTTCCAGCCCAGCTACGATGCGCGGTCCTCGGCACTGTCGTTCGGGACCCGCCAGATCTACGATCGACTGGGCCTGTGGCCTGCCATCGAGCGGCGTGCTGAACCGATCGCACAGATTCACGTCTCGGACCGAGGACGCTTTGGTGCCACCCGCCTGGACGCGAGGGAGGAAGGTGTTCCGGCCCTGGGCTACGTGGTCGAGAATGCCTGGCTCGGGCAATGCCTCTGGCAGGGCCTGGACAGCGATGTGGTCAGCTGGCGCTGCCCGGCCGAAGTGACGTCGATGCAGGCCATAGAGGGCGGTTACCGCTTGCGCCTCAATGACGACACGCATATTGACTGCGACCTGGCGGTGCTGGCCGATGGTGGGCGCTCGGGGCTGCGTGAGCAACTGGGCATTCACGTCTGCCACACGCCTTATGAGCAGAGTGCATTGATCGCCAACATCACCCCCGGCGAGCCTCACCGCGGCCAGGCCTTCGAGCGCTTCACCGAAGCCGGTCCCATGGCCTTGCTGCCGTTACCGGAAAACCGCTGCGCGCTGGTCTGGACACGGCAGGGCATGGATGCGCAGCGCCTGGCCGACATGGATGAGCGCAATTTCCTGCGTGAATTGCAGGGCGTCTTCGGTTACCGCCTGGGGACCCTTCGCCAGGTAGGCGTGCGGCACCTGTACCCGCTGTCGCTGATCGAGGCGCAGGAGCAGATCCGCCCCCACCTGGTTGTGCTGGGCAACGCCGCACACAGCCTGCACCCCATCGCAGGCCAGGGGTTCAACCTGTCGCTGCGGGATGTGCAGTCCCTTGCCGAGGCGCTGCTTGCAGGGCCGCAGCGGCCAGGCGACCTTGCGACCTTGCGGGCTTACGGTAAGCGCCAGCGCCTGGATCAAACGCTCACCATCGGGTTTTCCGATCAGGTAACACGGTTGTTCGGCAGCGGCCAGCCTTTGCTCGCCGCGGGCCGTAACCTGGGTTTGCTGGGCCTGGACCTGCTTCCACCGGCCAAAAGCTGGTTCGCCCGCCAGGCCATGGGCCTGGGTACGCGTTCCGATGTACGGGGCAAGGCATGAGCAACCCGCGCAAACTGGCCCGGCGTGCGCGCGTTCTGCGCTGGATGCTGAACCTGTATCCGCCCTACTTGGGCGCCGGTATCCGTGTGCAGCACATCAGCCCTGACATGCGCAGCATCCGGGTGGCGATGAAACTCACCCGCTGGAACCGCAATTACGTGGGCACCCAGTTCGGTGGCAGCCTCTATGCCATGGTCGATCCGTTCTACATGCTCTTGCTCATCGAACGGCTGGGGCGCGACTACATCGTCTGGGACAAGGCCGCCAGCATCGATTTCATCACCCCTGGCAAGGGCCCGGTGTATGCCGAGTTCCATGTCGATGACGCGCTGCTGGACGACATCCGCCAGCAGACCGCCACCGGCAAGAAATGCCTGCCCCGTTTGCAGGTCGATATCCGCGACGGCGCAGGTGAACTGGTGGCGCGGGTCGATAAAACCCTATACGTGCGGCTCAAGCCGCAAGCGAGGCTGGCGTAAGGCATGGAAACACGCGCAGATGTTCTGATCGTAGGTGCCGGTATGGTCGGCAGCGCGCTGGCGCTCGCCTTGCGCCATAGCGGTTTGCAGGTGCTGCTGCTCGATGGCGGTCCCCTGGCCGTCAGGCCGTTCGACGCCCAGGGGCCGTTCGAGCCGCGGGTCAGCGCGTTGTCGGCCGCCAGCCAGCGTATTCTCGACCGCCTGGGGGCTTGGGAAGGCATCGCACGGCGGCGCGCGACGCCCTATTCGGATATGCAGGTATGGGATGGCAGCGGCACCGGGCAGATCCACTTTTCCGCCGCCAGCGTGCATGCGCAGGTGCTGGGCCATATCGTCGAGAACAAAGTGGTCCAGGATGCCTTGCTCGAGCGCCTGCACGACAGCGACATCGGCCTGTTGCCTAATGCGCGCATGGAACAGCTGCGCCATTCCGGCGACGACTGGCTGATGACGCTGCACGACGGCCGGCAGCTGCGTGCGCCGCTGGTCGTCGCAGCCGACGGTGCTCATTCCGCGGTTCGCCGCCTGGCAGGTTGTGAAACGCGCGAGTGGGACTACTTGCACCATGCCATCGTCACCAGCGTGCGTTGCGCTCAGGATCACCAGGCCACCGCCTGGCAACGTTTCACCGACGATGGTCCGCTCGCCTTCCTGCCATTGACCCGCGACGGCAAACAGGACTGGTGCTCGATCGTGTGGTCAACCACGCCGGCCGAGGCCGAGCGGCTGATGGCGCTGGATGAGCCAGCCTTCCTCAAGGCGCTGGAGCGTGCATTCGAAGGCCGCCTCGGGACGGTGCTGCAGGCTGACCCGCGGCTGTGCGTACCTCTGCGCCAGCGACATGCAAAACGCTACGTGGAACCAGGCCTTGCGCTGATCGGTGATGCGGCCCACACCATTCATCCGCTGGCAGGGCAGGGGGTGAACCTGGGGTTCCTTGACGCGGCGGTACTGGCCGAAGTCCTGGTGGATGCCTGCAAGCGCGGAGAAAGGCTGGCCGATGTCAAGGTGCTGAGCCGCTATGAGCGTCGTCGCATGCCGCACAACCTGGCGCTGATGGCAGCCATGGAAGGGTTCGAGCGGTTGTTCCAGGCCGACAAGTTGCCGCTGCGTTGGCTGCGCAACAGTGGCTTGAAGCTGGTTGAGCAGCTGCCAGAGGCCAAGGCTGTGTTCGTGCGACAGGCACTGGGCTTGAGTGGCGATTTGCCGGATTTGGCCAAGGTGTAAAGGCTGCTCTTGGCGCGTTGGCGAGAGCGGATGCGTGGCGGGCCCTGGCACATTGCAACATCCAGTAACGGCAATGGGGGTGAGCCTTCAAATGGGATTCACTACCATCTGCGCCTCTCTATTCGATCGAGGAGCGCCTTCCATGTTGCCACGCAAGTCCCTACTGGCCGCCCTGGCCCTGAGCGTTGTCGGTGGTACCGTGCAGGCCGCTGACGAGGTCGTGGTCTACTCCTCGCGTATCGATGAGCTGATCAAGCCGGTGTTCGACGCCTACACGGCCGAGACCGGCGTCAAGGTCAAGTTCATCACCGACAAGGAAGCTCCCCTGATGCAGCGCATCAAGGCCGAGGGCGAGCACGGTGTGGCGGATCTTCTGCTCACCGTCGATGCAGGCAATCTGTGGCAGGCAGAGCAGATGGGCATCCTGCAGCCGATCCGATCCGACATCATCGAGCGCAACATCCCGCCTCAGTACCGTGCCTCGTCCCACGACTGGACCGGCCTGAGCCTGAGGGCGCGTACCATCATCTACTCCACCGAACGGGTCAAGCCGTCGGAGCTCAGCACCTATGAAGCCCTGGCAGACAAGCAGTGGGAAGGTCGGCTGTGCCTGCGCACGGCGAAGAAGGTGTACAACCAGTCCCTGACCGCCACCCTGATCGAAAGCCACGGCGAAGCGAAGGCCGAGCAGATCGTCAAGGGTTGGGTCAACAACCTCTCCACCGACGTATTCTCGGATGACAACGCAGTGATCCAGGCCGTCGAGGCGGGTCAGTGCGACGTGGGTGTTGTGAATACCTACTACTACGGCCGGCTGCACAAGCAGAATCCTAACCTGCCGGTGAAGATTTTCTGGCCCAACCAGCAAGACCGTGGCGTGCACGTGAACCTCTCCGGCATCGGCCTGACCAAGCACGCGCCTCATCCTGAGGCCGCAACGAAACTGGTGGAATGGATGACCGGTGAACAGGCGCAGAAGTTGTTCGCCGACCTCAATCAGGAGTTCCCGGCCAACCCTCAGGTCAAGCCTTCGGACGAAGTCGCCGCGTGGGGCGACTTCAAGGCCGACAGCATTGCGGTGGAAGTGGCCGGCAAGCGACAGGCCCAAGCCATCCGCCTGATGGACCGTGCCGGCTGGAACTGAGCGCCACATCCCGCTCGAGAGGCCTGCAAAGGCCTCTTCGTGGGTCGAGCTGCGGCCCGTCATAGAGATCTAAAGTGCCCTACACCCACCGTCGTCGTTGGTACCTCCCCGTCACCCTGATCGCTGGCCTCGTGCTGCTGCCCCTGAGCGTGCTGCTGTTGTCGTGGCAGTCGATCGACCTGCAGATCTGGTCCCACCTGCTCGACACGCAGATGGGGCGCTTGCTGGGTAACACCGCCACCTTGGTGGTGGGGGTCGGTCTGGGCGTCTCCTTGCTCGGTGTCAGCCTGGCCTGGCTCACCAGCCTGTGCGAGTTTCCGGGCCGCCGCTGGCTGGATTGGGCGCTGATGTTGCCGTTCGCCATTCCGGCGTACGTCCTGGCCTTCGTCTTCGTAGGTTTGCTGGACTTCGCCGGCCCAGTGCAGAGTGCCCTGCGTGAGGCTTTCGGGCCCATGCGCCTGCCACGGGTGCGCTCCACCGGCGGCGTGATCACCGTGCTGGTGCTGGTCTTCTATCCCTATGTTTACCTGCTGGCACGCACAGCGTTTCTTGCCCAGGGCAAAGGGTTGATGGAGGCCGCCCGGGTATTGGGGCTCTCCCCCTGGCAGGCATTCTGGCGTGTGGCCCTACCCATGGCGCGGCCTGCCATTGGGGCGGGTATCGCCTTGGCCCTGATGGAAACCCTCGCTGACTTCGGCGCCGTGGCGGTCTTCAATTTCGACACGTTCACGACCGCCATCTACAAGACCTGGTATGGCTTCTTCAGCCTGTCCAGCGCTGCGCAATTGGCCAGTTTGCTGCTGCTGGCCGTCATGCTGGTGCTGTACGGTGAGCGCCGTGCGCGGGGCGCCAACCACAGCGCCAGTGAACGCCCCAGAGGCCAGGCGCTGTACCGACTGCAGGGTGGCAAGGCGCTGCTGGCCAGCGGCTGGTGCCTGTTGGTCTTCGCCTGCGCATTTGTCATCCCATTGCTGCAACTGCTGGTGTGGTTCTGGCAGCGCGGGCGCCATGATCTGGATGATCGCTACATCGGCCTGGTGCTCCACACCCTGTACCTGGGCGGCGTTGCAGCGCTGGTGACGGTCTGCGTGGCGCTGCTGCTGGCCTTCGCCCGTCGCCAGGCACCTACACCGGGTATCCGCATCGGCGTAGGGCTTGCCAACCTGGGCTATGCCTTGCCCGGCTCGGTACTGGCGGTGTCGATCATGCTGGCCTTCAGTTACCTGGACAGTCAGGTCGTCGCGCCGCTGTCCAGCTGGTTGGGAGGCGCTGGCAGGCCATTGCTGCTGGGCAGCCTTGCGGCGTTGCTGCTGGCCTATGTCATTCGCTTCATCGCCGTGGCCTACGGCCCGCTGGAGAGCAGCCTGGATCGGATTCGTCCCTCGCTGCCGCAGGCATCACGCAGCCTGGGTGTGGGCGGGGTAGGGCTGTTCATCAAGGTGTACTTGCCGCTGCTGTTGCCAGGCGCACTGAGCGCGTCGTTGCTGGTGTTCGTCGATGTGCTGAAGGAAATGCCGGCAACCCTGCTGATGCGCCCATTTGGCTGGGATACGCTGGCGGTACGGGTGTTCGAGATGACCAGCGAGGGTGAATGGGCGCGGGCGTCGCTGCCAGCATTGACGCTGGTGGTGGTAGGGCTGCTGCCGGTCATTGGCCTGATCCGCCGCTCGGCGCGCAGGCCCGGCCATTCCTACTAAGGGTGCCAGCATGCGCCCTTGCCGCTACAATGCGCGGCACTCGCGCAGCAGGCAATCAAAACAACGCTGTTCACACAGCTGAAGGCCATGAGCCCTCCACTGCTGCCGCTTCGCCACGCCCGGAAGGAGAAACCCATGGGACAGCGCACGCTTTTGTACGACCTGCATCTGGCGCTTGGCGCCAAGACGGTCGATTTCGGTGGCTGGGACATGCCGCTGCATTATGGCTCGCAGGTCGATGAGCACCACCAGGTGCGCAGTGACTGTGGGGTCTTCGACGTTTCCCACATGACCGTCATTGATATTCAGGGCGATGCGGCCACGGCCTGGTTGCAGCGGTTGCTGGCTAACGATGTCGCCCGGCTCGATCAGGTTGGCAAGGCACTTTACAGCCCCATGT
Organism: Pseudomonas sp. UBA5568; assembly: GCF_002425525.1. NCBI lineage: Bacteria > Pseudomonadati > Pseudomonadota > Gammaproteobacteria > Pseudomonadales > Pseudomonadaceae > Pseudomonas > Pseudomonas sp. UBA5568. The sequence continues at coordinate 243,871 of NZ_DIMK01000028.1, forward strand.
TGCATGAGCAGGGCGGGGTGATCGACGACTTGATCGCCTACCGCACGGCGACGGGTTACCGCCTGGTCACCAACGCAGCTACCCGAGCCCGGGTGCTCGCGTGGCTGGACCAGCAGCGTGACGGGCTTGCCGTCGACGTTCAGGTTCGTCCGGACCTCGCCATTCTTGCCGTTCAGGGCCCGAACGCGCGCGAGAAGGTAGCTGCTTTGGTCAGTGCCTCGCGGGCCGCTCTGATACGCACGCTACGCCCCTTCGAAGGCGTGATGGACGGGGAGTGGTTCATCGCGCGCACCGGCTACACCGGCGAAGATGGCTTGGAGATGATCTTTCCGGGTGACCAGGCCGTGACCTTTTTCAACGACCTGGTCGGCGCCGGTATTGCACCCAGCGGCTTGGGAGCTCGCGACACGTTACGGCTCGAAGCCGGCATGCACCTTTACGGGCAGGACATCGACGAGCAGCACACGCCGTTGTCGTGCAACCTGGGCTGGAGCATCGCCTGGGAGCCGGCGAGCCGAAACTTCATCGGGCGCGCGGCATTGTTGGCGGAAATCGAGCGGGGCGTACAGGAAAAGCTCGTGGGTTTGGTACTGGAAGAGCGCGGTGTACTGCGTGCCCACCAGGTGGTCCGTGTGGCGGGGATTGGCGAAGGGGAGATCACCAGTGGTAGTTTCTCACCTACGCTGAGCAAGTCCATTGCCCTGGCACGCGTCCCCATGGCCACGGGCGACCGGGCCGAAGTGGAAATTCGTGGCAAATGGTACCCGGTGCGCGTGGTCAGGCCGACTTTCGTGCGCCATGGCAAGATTCTGATCTGATCCATCATCAAACGGCGGGCGTACCGCTGAGCCAATCGAGGAATTCAAGACATGAGCAATATCCCCGCCGAACTTCGTTTTGCCGAAAGCCATGAATGGGCCCGCCTGGAAACCGACGGTACCGTCACGGTAGGCATCAGTGACCATGCGCAGCAAGCGCTGGGTGACGTGGTGTTCGTCGAGCTGGCCGAGGTGGGCAAGGTGTTCACCGCAGGCGACGCGGCCGGTGTCGTGGAGTCGGTCAAGGCCGCTTCCGACATCTATGCCCCGGTCAGTGGCGAAGTGATCGCCGTCAACGAGGCATTGGCTGACAGCCCTGAGCAACTGAACGAGCAGCCCTACGACGCATGGATCTTCAAGCTCAAGCCGAGCAGTCAGGCTGATCTGGATAAACTGCTGGATGCGGCTGGCTACAAGGCCGCGATCGGCGAGTAAGCCGTCCGGCCATCACTGGCATGAGCACTCGCAGCCAGGGGGTGAAGACCTCCCGGCGCGAGCTTGCCAGCGATGGGGCCGGCGCTGTATCGATCAGTCGACTACTGCATGCTCGGCCAGAATGGCATTGGCCAGTTCCATGTCGGACGCGTGAAGGCCTGGATGTTCCGCGCGCACCTGCTTGATTGCCGACTCCAGGAATGGCCCACGGATAGCGCCTTCACTGGCTACGAAGCTGCCGGCATCATCCTGCGCCGCCATCACCAACTTGTGGTCGCGGGAGGTCAGGTAGGTCGAGCCGGTGGTTGCCCCGGAAGAGATCACATTACGCCAGAAGGAATCGGCCATGGCCGAACCCATGGGCAGCGCGAGCAGGGCTGCGGCAGCGATGGCAGTGTTGAGACGCATGATGAGACACCTCGAAGGTGAGCGTTGAAGATGTGCGGTTGGATGCTCGCGGGCCTGCCAAGTTCCGGGACTTGCCGCTTCTGATCAGCTGCATGTACGCAGGACTTCTTCTGCCAGGGTTCGCCCACACGCAACCTTGGCTTCGCCGCAGCGGAGCAGGTCCACAAGACCATCTGCCTGGGCTTGGCGTCGCAATTGCGCAAGGTCTGTATCAGGGCCGATCAGAGCCCGCAGGTTGTCGCTAGGCTCGAGTAATTCGAACAAACCTGTACGCCCGTGAAAGCCCGTGCCGCGGCACGTTCTGCAGCTGGCTGCCTCGCGCCCCTGGCACTGGCTGCACACCGTACGCACGAGCCGCTGAGCCATCACCGCGATCAACGTCGCTTTGATCAGGTAGTCAGCCACACCCAGTTCTTGCAGGCGGATGATTGCGGCACAGGCGTCGTTGGTGTGCAGGGTAGACAGCACCAGGTGCCCGGTAAGGGCGGCCTGCACGGCCACCCGTGCGGTATCGGGGTCTCGTATTTCGCCAATCATGATGATGTCCGGGTCCTGGCGCAGCATGGCGCGCACGCCGTTGGCAAAGCCCAGGTCCAGTGCCGGCTGCACCTGAAACTGGTTGAACGCGGGTTCGAGCCGTTCGATGGGGTCCTCGATGGTGCACAGGTTCACCTGCGGGGTGGCCAACAGCTTGAGACTGGCGTACAGCGTACTGGTCTTGCCTGAGCCTGTGGGCCCTGTGACCAGGATGATGCCCTGGCGCCGTTGCAGCAGGCCTTGCCAATGGCTCAATTGCTGCCCCTGAAGGCCGAGCCGATCAAAGCTCTCGTGCAACTGCTGCGGGTCGAACAGGCGCAAAACCAGCTTCTCACCAAAGGCAGTGGGCAGGGTCGACAACCGGAGCTCCACCTCGCTCCCGTTTGGCAGGCGGCTTTGCAGTCGGCCATCCTGAGGCCTGCGTTTTTCCGCGACGTCCATGCGCCCAAGGTGCTTCAGGCGGCTGATCAGGGCCACCATGACTGCGCCGGGGAACACGTAGACGGTGTGCAACAGGCCATCGATGCGATAGCGCAAGTGCCCTTGGTCGCGGCGTGGCTCCAGATGGATGTCGCTGGCGCGCTGGTCGATCGCGTAGTGCAGCAGCCAGTCGACGATATGCACGATGTGCGCGTCATCCGCACTGGCCTGCAGGTGGCGTTTGCCCAGCTCCAGCCACTGCTCGAGCTCGCCGAAGCGGTTCGATTGCTGATGATGCGCGCCCTTCACCGACTGGGCCAGGCGCTGGAAGGGTTCACCGGCCTGACGCAGTTGCACAGGGCTTGCGAGCACCCGCCGTACGGTTCGTCCAAGGCTCAGGGCAAGATCGGCCTGCCAGCGGCACTGATAGGGCTGTGCGCTGGCCACGGTGACGCTCGCGGCGTCAGCCGCCACGATGAGAATGCCGTGGTTTTGCGCAAAGGCCGGCGACACCAGCTCAGCCACCTGCTGCAGGTCGATTTGCAGCGGATCGATACGCAGATAGGGCAGACCCGCCTTGGCAGCCAGCCATTGGCAAAGCCGATCCAGGTCCAGTATCTGCCCCGGGTGGAGGCGGTCGACAAGGTTGCAGGCGGCCACCTGCTCCAGCGGATGATCAGCGGGGTGATCGACGGCCTGCTCAAGGACACGCACGCTATCGCTGGCATGCAGGCGCTGATCGATAAGCAGGGCTTCGAGCACCCGGTGCAGGTCGAGTGCCAGGGTATCTGGGTTATGCATGAGGCGTCCGTGCCTGATCAAGAAGACCTGATCAAGGCTAGCTCAGCCTTCGCCCAAGCCGGATCGGAAGGGTTTCAGGGTTTTGCCTGATGGTGACGCTTGCTCCGCGCCTCAATGCGTTGGCAGGCGCCGTTAGGCGTGCACTACTGACAGCTCCACACGGTGTTGCGGGGCCATGTGCACATCGGCCACACACACCATGTTGCGCAATTTCTGAGCAATCACCTCGGCGCGATGCCAGCTCAACCCGCCAATGCCGATGTCGATGGTCAACCAGTCATCCTGTTGAATGACCTGCATGCTGTGCGGTGTGAGCATTTGCAAGGCGAACTGATTGAGTATCCGGCACAAGCTGTCGGGCTCGGCTTCGGCCTGCAAGCGATACAGCACGGTGGTGTGGGCATTGTTGTTGGCCCATACATCGGCACGCGGCAGTGAGTTCATGCGTCATCCTCGTTGAATGCAGAAAGTTTTGCATGCCTAGGCCGGAATTTTTTCGCTAAGATTCGACCCAATGAGTCTTTTTTTGCATAGCTATTATCGATGCGGGTCGATCTGGAGAATTGTTCATGCACAGCGCATTGGATGCTTACGACCGTCGTATCCTCGAGTTGCTACAAGAAGACGCTTCGCTGTCCAGCGCCCAGATCGCCGAACGCATTGGCTTGTCCCAATCGCCGTGCTGGCGACGGATTCAACGGCTCAAAGAGGAGGGGGTGATTCGCGGGCAGGTCACCTTGCTGGACCGCAAGAAGATCGGGCTGAACACCCAAATATTCGCCGAAGTAAAATTGAATGCCCACGGCCGTTCGAACTTCACCGAGTTCACGGAGGCGATTCGCGGGTTTTCGGAAGTGCTGGAGTGCTACGTGTTGATGGGCTCGGTGGACTTCCTGCTGCGTATCGTCACCCCGGACATCGAGGCGTACGAGCGGTTCTTCTTCGAAAAGCTCTCGAACGTGCCCGGCATTCAGGAGGTGAACTCGATCGTGGCCCTCTCAGAGATCAAGTCCACCACCAGCCTGCCGCTATCGGGCTGAGGGCATCACGCTTTGAGCAGATGTTTCCAACCACGGCTCTGATCGACGGCACGTGCCTGCTCGATGCGGGCTTCGAGTACCTCATTGCCGATCGGTTGCTCAGCCAGTTCGTGCAACTTCTTCATGTCGCCGTACAGGCGGTCCATTTGTGGTGCGTCCAGCACATGGCGGGCATGGTGCAGCCAGGCCATCAATTGCTCGATGCGCGGCAGTTGCTCTGCCAGGTCCTCGGGGCGCTGGGTGTACAGCGACAACTTCAGGGCGCGGCCTTCCTCGGCAATCAGGTGTGCAAGCCAGCTTGCCAGAAGCGCCTTGCCCTGGCGCTCGCCACGGCCCTTGCGTTCGGCAGTCCAGGCACGCGACAACAGCCAACGTGAGGTTTCCAGGGAGAACTGGCCCCAGCGAGGATCATCCAGCTCTTCTGCGAACTGCTCGGGCGCGGCGCGGCGGATGTCTTCGTCATCGTTGCCGGCTTGCACCAGTGGACGCCAGTCTTCGAGCAGGGCATCCAGGCGCGCGCGCAGGTCACGGGTAGCCGCGCGGGGGGCGGCCTGGCCCAGGCTGGCGGTGATTGCGCGCAGCTCGATGAGGTTCTGCACCCAGTCCTGCAGCGACCGCCAGTGGCCGCTGTGGCGGTATTGCTCGGCCAAGCGCTGGCTGTTGCCCAGCAGTTGCCAGGCCAACGCAGCATAGGCGTCGTCCAAGGCCATGTCCGCTTCGAGGTCGGCGACGCTCAGATCCAGCTCGAAACGCTCTGGCTCCAGCAGACGATAGCCGCGCTCGGCCTTGCTGATATCGCAGGGCATCAGCGCAACGCTTGTGGTCAGCTCGGCAGCCAGCTCCAGCAGCGCCGCCGGCTCACCTTCACGCAGCTCCAGTTCCAACTCGCATATCGCTTCCTTGCGCTTGCCGGCAATTACGAAGCCTTGGTCCAGCGCAGCCTCGATCACCACCTTGGCCTTGCCACGGCCCCAAGCGATTTCGGCATATTCGCGGGTGAAATCGGTGGTGAACAACGGTTTGATGGTCTTCTTGTCCAGGTCGGCCAGTTGCGCCGGCCAGCAGCTGTCATCCAGCTTCTTGAGGTCCAGCTTGACCTTGTCCAGTTGCCATTCGTGCTCGTTGCGCTCGGACAGGCCAGCCACACTGGTTCCGCGGCACTTGAGGGTCTGGATGACGGTATCGCCGTCACGGCGCAGGCGCAGGGCAACGCGTGCCTCGGCCAGCGCGCGCTCAGGCGTGTCGAAATACTGGTTCAGCAGTTCGCGGGTCTGCCAGCCAGACTTGTTGCGCTTTTTCAGCAGCGGGTGCTCGCGCAAGGCGGCGAGGGTCTCGGGGCTGGCGCGCAGCTTGAGTTCGGTTTCTTTGGGCATCACAGGCTCGAAAGGGGGCGTGGTCGATGCAGAGTCTACAGCAGTAGGCCGTCAACGGTTTATTCCAGACGGCGGATGGTCCTATGATGGGCAATGCTTCCGAGGAGTAAACGCATGCCGTTGCCGACGCTGAAAGACCAATTTGCCGCCTTGATCGCCGCGCCTTCGGTCAGTTGCACCCAGGCCTCGCTCGACCAGTCCAACCGTCAGGTCATCGACCTGTTGGCTACTTGGCTGGGCGATCTGGGCTTCACCTGCGACATTCAGCAGGTGACCCCCGGCAAGTTCAACCTGCTGGCCAGCCGCGGCAGCGGCCCGGGCGGCCTGGTGCTGGCCGGCCACAGCGACACCGTGCCCTATGACGAGCAGCTCTGGAGCAGCGACCCTTTGAAGCTGACCGAAGTCGAGGGTCGCTGGGTGGGGCTTGGTAGTTGCGACATGAAGGGCTTTTTCGCATTGGTGATCGAAGCCGTCATTCCGTTGCTGCAGCACGACTTCAAGCAGCCGCTGCTGATTCTGGCCACCTGCGACGAGGAAAGCTCGATGTCTGGCGCCCGTGCCCTGGCCGATGCTGGCCAGCCCCTGGGTCGCGCGGCGATCATCGGCGAGCCGACCGAGCTGCGGCCGATCCGCATGCACAAGGGCATTCTCATGGATCGTATCGACATCCTGGGGCGCAGTGGTCATTCCTCGGACCCAAGCCTGGGCCGTAGCGCCATGGACGCCATGCATGCGGTCATGGGCGAACTGATGGGCCTGCGCCAGCAATGGCAGAAGGCCTATAACAACCCGCAGTTCACGGTGCCGGCACCCACCATGAACTTCGGTTGCATTCACGGTGGCGACAACCCCAACCGGATCTGCGGTCAGTGCGCCCTGGAGTTCGACCTGCGCCCATTGCCGGGCATGGACGTGGAGCAGTTGCGCGCTGCCATCCGTGCAAAACTGGTTCCGGTTGCCGAGCACCATGACGTGCGTATCGACTACGCGCCGCTGTTCCCCGAAGTGCCGCCGTTCGAACAGGCGGCCGACAGTGAACTCGTCCAGGTGGCAGAACGGCTCACCGGCCACCGTGCCGAAGCGGTGGCATTCGGCACCGAAGCACCTTATCTTCAGCAGCTTGGCTGCCAGACCATCGTGCTCGGCCCTGGTGACATCGCCTGCGCACACCAGCCTGGCGAATACCTGGACATGTCACGTATCGAGCCGACCGTGCGTCTATTGCGTGACTTGATCGGGCACTATTGTCTGCATTAAACGCCCACCCCATTCATTCGTTTCTGCCTAGAGGAGACCGCGCGTGACCGCAAGCCTGTTCCGACGATGATCCTGAACGCCCCTGTAACGCCGTTCTCCGTCCACTTATCCACAGGCCCTGTCATGCACGATTACGTCAACTGGCTACGCCACGCTTCTCCTTACATCAACGCCCACCGCGACTGCACCTTCGTGGTGATGCTTCCCGGCGATGGGGTCGAACACCCTAACTTCGGCAACATCGTCCACGACCTGGTGCTGCTGCACAGCCTTGGGGTACGCCTGGTCCTGGTGCACGGCTCTCGTCCGCAGATCGAGAGCCGCCTGGCTGAACGTGGCCTGGCAGCGCATTACCACCACGGCCTGCGTATCACCGATGCCGCTACCCTGGATTGCGTCATCGACGCGGTCGGCGCGTTGCGCCTGGCCATCGAAGCGCGGTTGTCGATGGACATCGCCGCCTCGCCCATGCAGGGCTCGCGCCTGCGGGTGGCCTCCGGCAACCTGGTCACCGCGCGGCCGATCGGCGTGCTCGAAGGCGTGGATTTTCATCACACTGGCGAAGTGCGTCGGGTAGACCGCAAGGGCATCAGCCGCCTGCTCGACGAACGCTCCATCGTGTTGCTCTCGCCGCTGGGCTATTCGCCAACCGGCGAGATCTTCAACCTCGCCTGCGAAGACGTGGCCACCCGTGCGGCCATCGAACTGGGTGCAGAGAAGTTGGTGTTGTTCGGTGCAGCACCTGGTCTGTTGGATGAGCATGGCCGCCTGGTGCGCGAACTGCGCCCCCAACAGGTTGCGCCGCACTTGCAGCGCCTGGGCAGTGATTACCAGGCCGAGCTGCTCGATGCCGCTGCCGAGGCGTGCAAAGGCGGAGTGGCACGCAGTCACATCGTCAGCTATGCCGAGGACGGCGCGCTGCTGACCGAACTGTTCACCCGGGGCGGTGGCGGTACGCTGGTGTCCCAGGAGCAGTTCGAGATCGTGCGAGAGGCCACCATCGAAGACGTCGGCGGCCTGCTCGACCTGATCAGCCCGCTGGAAGAACAGGGCATCCTGGTGCGCCGTTCACGGGAAGTGCTGGAGCGGGAAATCGAGCAGTTCAGTGTGGTGGAGCGCGAAGGCATGATCATCGCGTGCGCAGCGCTGTATCCGATTGCAGAGTCCGATGCTGGCGAGCTGGCATGCCTGGCGGTGAATCCGGAATACCGCCATGGCGGGCGCGGGGACGAGCTGCTGGCGCGTATCGAAAGCCGGGCACGGGAGATGGGGTTGAGCACTCTGTTCGTGCTCACTACACGCACGGCGCACTGGTTCCGCGAACGCGGCTTCTCGCCCAGTGGTGTCGAGCGGCTGCCGGCGGCACGGGCTTCGCTGTACAACTTCCAGCGCAATTCGAAAATCTTCGAAAAGCCGTTGGGGTGAGGCCTTCTGCGCCTGCGCGCCTGAAATGAAAACGCCGCCTTCAAGGGCGGCGTTCTGGTTTACACGGTGTGCAGATACCAGTTGTACTCGAGGTCGGATATCGAATGTTCGAACTCCTCCAGCTCGCTTTCCTTGCACGCGACGAAGATGTCGATGTACTTCGGATCGATGTACTTGTTCAGGATTTCGCTGTCATCCAACTCGCGCAGCGCATCACGCAGGTTGTTCGGCAGGCTCTGTTCCAGCTGCTCGTACGAGTTGCCTTCGATAGGCTCGCCCGGCTCGACCTTGTTGGTCAGGCCATGGTGAACGCCTGCCAACACGGCCGCCATCATCAGGTACGGGTTGGCGTCAGCACCCGCCACGCGGTGCTCCAGGCGCACGGCATCCGGGGATCCGGTCGGTACGCGCAACGCCACGGTGCGGTTGTCCAGGCCCCAGCTTGGCGCATTGGGCACATAGAACTGCGCGCCAAAGCGGCGATAGGAGTTGACGTTCGGGCACAGGAACGCCATGGACGCGGGCAGGGTCTCGAGCACACCGCCGACAGCATGACGTAGCGCGGCGTTCTGCTCGGGATCCTCGCTGGTGAAGATGTTGTTGCCATCTTTGTCCAGCACGGAAATGTGTACATGCAGACCATTGCCTGCCTGCCCTGGGTAGGGCTTGGCCATGAAGGTGGTGTCCATTTCATGGTCGTAGGCGATGTTCTTGATCAGGCGCTTGAGCAGCACGGCGTAGTCGCACGCCTTGAGCGGGTCCGGCACATGGTGCAGGTTGACTTCGAACTGAGCCGGGGCGCTTTCCTTGACGATGGCGTCGGCAGGGATGCCCTGTTCCTTGGCCCCTTCGAGGATGTCCTGCAGGCAGTCGGCATACTCGTCCAGGTCATCGATCAGGTAGACCTGGGTCGATTGCGGACGCTTGCCGGAAATGGGCGAGCGCGGCGGCTGTGGGCGGCCGTTCACGTTCTCCTGGTCAATCAGGTAGAACTCCAGCTCGAAGGCGGCGCAGATGGTCAGGCCCATGTCGTCGAACTTGCTCACCACCTGGCGCAGTACTTCACGCGGGTCGGCGAAGAAAGGTTCGCCCTCGAGCTCGTGCATGGTCATCAGCAACTGGGCAGTCGGGCGCTTTTGCCACGGCTCGTTGGAGAGGGTGTCGGGGATCGGATAGCAGATGCGGTCTGCATCGCCGATGTCCAGGCCCAGCCCGGTGCTTTCGACGGTGGAGCCATTGATATCCAGTGCAAACAGGGAGGCCGGCAGGTTGATGCCTTTCTCGTAAACCTTGTGGAGGCTGGTGCGCTCTATGCGCTTGCCACGCACCACACCATTCATATCTGCAATCAGAAGGTCAACGTAGAGAACCTCAGGATGTTCCTTAAGGAACGCGTTCGCTTCGTTAAGCTGAACGGCACGCGGGGGTACCGACATGATGCAACACCTTTGTTGTTAAAAATATCAATCAAGGGGGGCTTGCAGGACCAGTCAATCGAAAAGCCATACTGATGTCAAGCCAACCCCATGATGCCCTGAAATGGCACGTCTACGGCAGATTTGCTGCATATCGGGGCACGGCATTATCCGCTATTTCTCTGGAAAAGCGCTATCGCGAGCACTGCGTCGTTTATTTTTTACGCAGGTGTTGTGTAAAAAAATGAACGGCGCTAAGCTCCGATTCAACCCAAAACAGAATAATACGAGGGTCTCATGGTCCGCCTGCCGCGACCTGGAAGCGCTGCCAATGCAGTGCAATCAGGCTGTTCAGTCACGTTAGCCTGGCCTGCCAATCCCATGGCGGCAGTGCTCGCAATAATTGACGTCTGGCATGCTCGGCCCCGCCTTCATGGCACCTCATCTCCACGCTTCGCTTCTTTCTGCCATTACGAATCACTTAGGGCACACGTCATTTCAGTGTATCCACCGTCCGCCTGCGCGGGGGTTTTGCTTTAGCCATCCACTGCATCCAGAATCAAGTCGCGGACCACCTTACCTCCTGAGGTATTTATGAGTAACAACCTCGACCAGCTCACCGATTGGTTGAAAGAGCACAAGATCACCGAAGTCGAATGCCTGATCAGCGACTTGACCGGCATCACGCGCGGTAAGATTTCGCCTACCAACAAGTTCATCGCCGAGAAAGGCATGCGCCTGCCCGAGAGCGTGTTGCTGCAGACCGTGACCGGCGACTATGTCGACGACGACATCTATTACGAGCTGCTGGACCCTGCAGACATCGACATGATCTGCCGGCCCGATGAGAATGCCGTGTTCCTGGTGCCATGGGCCATCGAGCCGACCGCGCAGGTCATCCACGATACCTATGACAAAAAGGGCAACCCCGTAGAGCTGTCGCCGCGCAACGTGCTCAAGAAGGTGCTCAAGCTTTACGCCGACAAGGGCTGGCAGCCCATCGTCGCGCCCGAGATGGAGTTCTACCTGACCAAACGCAGCGAAGACCCTGACTTCCCGCTGCAACCGCCAGTGGGCCGTTCGGGCCGGCCTGAAACCGGGCGCCAGTCCTTCTCCATCGAAGCTGCGAACGAATTCGACCCGCTGTTCGAGGATGTCTATGACTGGTGCGAATTGCAGCAGTTGGACCTCGACACGCTGATCCACGAAGACGGCACGGCGCAGATGGAAATCAACTTCCGTCACGGCGATGCCCTGCACCTGGCCGACCAGATCCTGGTGTTCAAGCGCACCATGCGTGAGGCGGCGCTCAAGCACAACGTGGCAGCCACCTTCATGGCCAAGCCCATGACCGGCGAGCCTGGCAGTGCGATGCACCTGCACCAGAGCGTGGTCGATGTGACCACCGGGAAGAACATCTTCAGCAATGAAGACGGCAGCATGAGCACGCTGTTCCTGAACCACATCGGCGGTTTGCAGAAATTCATTCCCGAAGCGTTGCCGCTGTTTGCGCCCAACGTGAACTCGTTCCGCCGCTTCCTGCCGGATACCTCGGCGCCAGTGAACGTCGAGTGGGGCGAGGAAAACCGTACGGTAGGCCTGCGCGTCCCGGACGCCGGCCCGCAAAGCCGCCGGGTGGAAAACCGCCTGCCGGGTGCGGATGCCAATCCGTATCTGGCCATCGCCGCGAGCCTGCTGTGTGGCTACATCGGCATGGTCGAAGGTATCGAGGCCAGCGCACCGGTCCAGGGCCGGGGTTACGAGCGTCGCAACCTGCGCCTGCCGCTGACCATCGAAGACGCCCTGGAACGCATGGAAATCAGCCGCGCCCTGGAGCAATACCTGGGCAAGAAATTCATCGCCGGTTACGTGGCCACCAAGCGTGCCGAGCACGAGAACTTCAAGCGCGTCATCAGTTCCTGGGAGCGTGAATTCCTGCTGTTCGCAGTTTGATCAACCTCGGCCCCGCAGACGCGCGGCCGTCCGTCAACGGAGAACCACATGAGCCTGAACAACCCGCAAACCCGTGAATGGCAAGCCCTCAGTGGCGAGCATCACCTCGCGCCTTTCAGCGACTACAAGCAGCTGAAGGACAAGGGGCCGCGCATCATCACCAAGGCGCAAGGCGTGCATTTGTGGGACAGCGAGGGGCACAAGATTCTCGACGGCATGGCTGGCCTGTGGTGCGTGGCCGTGGGGTATGGGCGGGAGGAGCTGGTTCAGGCGGCAGAGCGGCAGATGCGTGAGCTGCCCTACTACAACCTGTTCTTCCAGACCGCCCATCCTCCGGCGCTGGAGTTGGCCAAGGCGATCACCCAAGTGGCGCCCGAGGGCATGAGCCATGTGTTCTTCACCAGTTCAGGCTCCGAGGGCAACGACACCGTGCTGCGCATGGTTCGCCATTACTGGGCACTCAAGGGCAAGCCGAGCAAGCAGACCCTGATCGGTCGGGTCAACGGCTATCACGGCTCCACCGTGGCCGGTGCCAGCCTGGGCGTCATGAGTGGCATGCACGAGCAAGGCGGCTTGCCCATCCCAGGCGTGGTGCATATCCCTCAGCCGTACTGGTATGGCGAGGGCGGTGACATGACACCGGAGGCGTTCGGGGTCTGGGCTGCGGAGCAACTGGAAAAGAAAATTCTCGAAGTCGGCGAGGACAACGTCGCCGCCTTCATCGCCGAGCCTATCCAGGGCGCCGGTGGCGTGATCATCCCGCCAGACACCTACTGGCCGAAGATCAAGGAAATCCTGGCCCGGTACGACATCCTCTTTGTGGCCGACGAAGTCATTTGCGGTTTCGGACGAACAGGGCAGTGGTTCGGCTCGGATTTCTATGACCTCAGGCCCGACCTGATGACCATCGCCAAGGGCCTTACCTCCGGTTACATCCCCATGGGCGGTGTGATCGTGCGTGACAAGGTTGCCAAGGTGCTTAGCGAAGGCGGGGATTTCAATCACGGCTTCACCTATTCCGGCCATCCGGTGGCTGCCGCGGTAGGCCTGGAAAACCTGCGCATCCTGCGCGACGAACAGATCGTCGAGAAAGCGCGCACCGAAGCGGCACCGTATTTGCAAAAGCGTTTGCGTGAGTTGCAGGACCACCCGCTGGTGGGCGAGGTGCGCGGTGTTGGCCTGCTCGGCGCGATCGAGCTGGTGAAGGACAAGGCGACACGCAGCCGTTTCGAGGGCAAAGGTGCTGGCATGATCTGCCGTAATTTCTGCTTCGACAATGGCCTGATCATGCGGGCCGTCGGCGACACGATGATCATCGCGCCACCTCTGGTCATCAGCCCGGCGCAGATCGACGAGCTGGTGGAAAAGGCACGCAAATGCCTGGACCTGACACTCGAGGCGATTCGCTGACAGCTAGCGATGTGACATTAAGTCGTTACAAGGGCCAGGTTTCCTTGAAACCGGGCCTTGTAACTTGCCAGACTAGCGGCTGCTTCAGTCGCCCACACGCGTGTACTGCGGGACCCGGCTTCTGAACGGATGGCTAATCGAACACTCTGGAGCATGACGCATGAAGAATATGGGCAAGACGTTGTTGGCCGCTGCGCTGATGGGCGCAGTGGTCGGGGCTGTACAGGCTGAAGACAAGGTACTGAACGTCTACAACTGGTCGGACTACATTGCTCCGGACACCATCGCCAAGTTCGAGAAAGAGTCGGGCATCAAGGTCAAGTACGACGTGTTCGACAGCAACGAAACCCTGGAGGCCAAGTTGCTGGCCGGTAAGTCGGGCTATGACATCGTGGTGCCTTCCAACAACTTCCTGGCCAAGCAGATCAAGGCGGGCGTCTACCAGGAACTCGATCGCACCCAGCTGCCCAACTGGAAGAACCTCGACGAGGATCTGCTCAAGGCCGTGGGCGATGCCAGCGACCCGGAAAACAAGCATGCCTTCCCCTACATGTGGGGCTCGATCGGCATCGGCTACAACCCCGAGAAGGTCAAGGCCGCGCTGGGCGTGGACAAGATCGATTCCTGGGACGTGGTCTTCAAGCCAGAGAACATCGCCAAGCTCAAGAGCTGTGGCGTGAGCTTCCTTGATGCCCCAACCGAAATGTTGCCAGCGGCCCTGCATTACCTGGGCCTGCCGACCAACAGCACCAAGAAGGAAGACCTCAAGGCTGCCGAAGACCTGTTCCTCAAGATCCGTCCGTCGATCACCTATTTCCACTCCTCCAAGTACATTGGCGACCTGGCCAACGGCAACATCTGCCTGGCTGTCGGCTACTCGGGTGACCTGGAGCAGTCCAAGACCCGCGCCCACGAAGCGGGGGACAAGGTCAAGCTGGACTACGTGATCCCGAAAGAAGGCGCCGGCACCTTCTATGACATGGTTGCCATGCCCAAGGATGCCGAGCACAAGGAAGCGGCCTACAAGTTCATGGACTTCCTGATGCAGCCGCAAGTCATGGCCGAAATCACCAATGCCGTGCGCTTCCCCAACGGCAACAAGGCCGCGACCGCCTTTGTGGACAAGGACATCACCAGCGACCCAAGCATCTATCCGTCCGCTGAAGTGAAAAAGAATCTGTACGCCATTGCCGCCCCTGAAGCAGCAGTGCAACGGGTAATTACCCGCAGCTGGACCAAGATCAAATCGGGCAAATAAGCCTGATGTAGCATTTTCGGACCGGGTATTCCCGGTCCGAAACCAGTGAAAGGCAATTGAGCATTGCGGCATCGAAGCTGCGAAGGTAAGTTGCGCGCCGGTTTTGCGTGTGCGGCAGCATTGTCGCTATCCAGACACTGATTGTGAGGACCACCCACTTGTCCAATTCTGTATTACGCAAGGCCGTGATGGCTGCAGCGAGCCTGACGCTGGCATGCAGCGTCCAAGCGGCGCCTACGGTGCATTTCTACAACTGGTCCGACTATATCGGCCCCGACACGCTCGCAGGCTTCGAGAAAGCCACGGGCATCAAGCCGGTGCAGGATGTCTTCGATTCCAACGAAACCCTGGAAGGCAAGCTGCTGGCCGGCAGGACCGGCTACGACGTGGTCGTGCCCTCCAACCATTTTCTGGGCAAGCAAATCAAGGCGGGCGCTTTCCAAAAGCTCGACAAGGCACTGCTGCCCAATTACGCGAACCTTGAACCTGCGTTGATGAAGCGCCTGGAGAAGAACGACCCGGGTAACCTGTATGCCGTGCCTTACCTGTGGGGCACCAATGGCATCGGGTACAACGTCGACAAGGTCAAAGAGGCGCTTGGCGTCGATACCATCGACTCCTGGGCGGTGCTGTTCGAACCCGAGAACATGAAGAAGCTGTCCAAGTGCGGCGTGGCCTTCCTCGACTCGGCGGACGAAATGCTTCCGGCCGTCCTCAACTACATGGGCCTGGATCCCAACAGCACCAACCCCAAGGATTACGCCAAGGCCGAGCAGAAGCTGCTGGCGGTACGCCCCTACGTGACGTATTTCCATTCGTCCAAGTACATCACCGATCTTGCCAACGGCAACATCTGTGTCGCGGCAGGTTTCTCGGGTGATGTGTTCCAGGCCAAGGCCCGCGCCGAAGAGGCGAAGAAGGGTGTGAACCTGGCTTATGCCATTCCCAAAGAAGGCGGCAACCTCTGGTTCGACGTGCTGGCGATTCCCAAGGACGCCAAAAACGTGGAGCAGGCGCATGCCTTGATCAACTATTTGCTGAAACCTGAGGTTATCGCCCAGGTCAGTGATTACGTCGGTTATGCCAACCCTAACTCGAAGGCTGGCGACCTGATGGACCAGGCCGTGAGGACTGACGCTGCGGTTTATCCACCGCAGGATGTGCTGGACAAGATGTTCGTGAACTCAGAGCTGCCGCCCAAAGTGCAGCGCCTGATGACCCGCAGCTGGACCAAGGTCAAGTCGGGCAAGTAATCCACCTCACCCGCGCGGCCNNCCCCCCCCCCCCCCCCCCGAGCGGCCCCGCGCGGGCACAAAAAACTTGTTGGGAGTTTCACTCATGGCAGTTGCCTCCGGCGCCTATAAGAAAGCCCTCGAGGGTGGCCAGCAACCCAAGCAGGTGCTGGTCAAGATCGACCGGGTCACGAAAAAATTCGACGAAACGGTAGCGGTGGACGATGTGTCCCTGGAAATCCGCAAGGGCGAAATCTTCGCCTTGCTTGGGGGTTCCGGCTCCGGTAAGTCGACCTTGCTGCGCATGCTGGCAGGCTTCGAACGCCCCACCGAAGGACGCATCTTCCTGGACGGCGTGGACATTACCGACATGCCGCCCTACGAGCGGCCGATCAACATGATGTTCCAGTCCTACGCCCTGTTCCCGCACATGACCGTGGCGCAGAACATCGCCTTCGGCCTGCAGCAGGACCGCTTGCCCAAGGCCGAGGTCGACGCCCGCGTGGCCGAGATGCTCAAGCTGGTGCACATGACTCAGTACGCCAAACGCAAGCCGCACCAGCTCTCCGGTGGCCAGCGCCAGCGCGTGGCCTTGGCTCGTTCCCTGGCCAAGCGGCCTAAGCTGTTGCTGCTGGACGAGCCGATGGGTGCCCTGGACAAGAAGCTGCGTTCGCAGATGCAGCTGGAGCTGGTGGAAATCATCGAGCGCGTCGGCGTGACCTGCGTGATGGTGACCCACGACCAGGAAGAAGCCATGACCATGGCCCAGCGCATTGCCATCATGCACCTGGGCTGGATCGCTCAGATCGGCTCGCCGGTAGACATTTACGAAACCCCGACCAGCCGCCTGGTCTGCGAATTCATCGGCAACGTCAACCTGTTCGATGCCGAGGTGATCGACGATGCCGAAGGCCACGCCCTGATCGCCTCGCCTGAACTTGAGCGCAAGATCTACGTCGGGCACGGTGTCTCCACCTCCGTGGAGGACAAGCACATCACCTATGCACTGCGCCCGGAAAAGATGCTGGTCACCACTGTCCAGCCTGATTTCCAGTACAACTGGTCGCGCGGCAAGATCCATGACATCGCCTACCTGGGCGGGCATTCGGTATTCTACGTGAAGCTACCCAGTGGCAAGGTGGTGCAGTCGTTCGTCGCCAACGCCGAGCGCCAAGGCGCGCGCCCTACGTGGGACGATGAAGTCTTCGTATGGTGGGAAGACGACAGCGGCGTGGTACTGCGGTCATGAAGCTGCGCAAGCTCAAGCGAGCGTTCCGGCGCATCACCCCTGAAGGGCGGCACCTGGTGATCGGTGTTCCTTTCGTGTGGCTGTTCCTGTTCTTCATGCTGCCGTTCTTCATCGTCCTGAAGATCAGCTTCGCCGAAGCCGACGTGGCGATCCCGCCGTACACCGAGATCTACAGCTACGTCGAGGACAAGATCCAGTTGGTGCTCAACCTGGCCAACTACGGTTTGCTGACCGAGGACGAACTGTATATCTCGGCCTACCTCGGTTCGCTGAAGATGGCGTTCATCAGCACGCTGCTCTGCCTGCTGATCGGCTACCCGATGGCCTATGCCATCGCCAACGCCAAGAAGGAAACCCAGACCGTCCTGCTGCTGCTGATCATGATGCCGACCTGGACCGCGATCCTGATCCGCGTGTATGCCTGGATGGGCATTCTGAGCAACAACGGTTTGCTCAATGGCTTTTTGATGTGGACCGGGCTGATCGACCAGCCGCTGCAGATACTCAACACCAACCTGGCGGTGTACATCGGCGTGGTCTATTCCTACCTGCCGTTCATGATCCTGCCCTTGTTCGCCAACCTGGTGAAGCATGACCCAAGCCTGCTCGAAGCGGCATCCGACCTGGGGTCGAGCACCTTCAACAGCTTCTGGAAAATCACCGTGCCGCTGTCAAAAAACGGCATCATCGCCGGTTGCATGCTGGTGTTCATCCCCGTGGTGGGCGAGTTCGTGATCCCCGAACTGCTCGGCGG
>NZ_DIMK01000029.1:0-21526 GCF_002425525.1 Pseudomonas sp. UBA5568
AGGCGGGCGGCTGTACCGCACAGGCGACCTGGCGCGGCACCTGCCGGACGGCAACCTTGAATACCTGGGGCGTAACGACGATCAGGTCAAGCTTCATGGCCTGCGTATCGAGCTGGGTGAAATTCAGGCGGCGATGACGGCCGTGGACACCGTCAAGGAAGCGGTCGTGCTCGCCTGCGACCAGCACCTGGTAGCGTACTACACGGGCCAGCGTCTCATCCCCGAGGCGCTGCGGGCCGTCTTGATGGCGCGCTTGCCAGCGTTCATGGTTCCGTCGCACTTCATCCACCTGGCCGCGCTTCCGCTCGGCCCTAACGGCAAGCTTGACCGCAAGGCGTTGCCAGCGCCCGAGGTGCAGCAGCGCCCGTTCGAAGCCCCTTGCGGGGACGTCGAGCAGCTTGTCGCGAGCCTTTGGTGCGAGTTGCTCGACGTCGATGAGGTGGGCCGCCATGACAACTTCTTCGAGTTGGGCGGTCACTCGCTGGCGGCCATTCGCCTGGTGGACCGCCTGCGCAAGGCCGGGGTACCCGTTGCGCTCACTGACGTCTTCCAGCGTCCGAGCGTGGCGTTGCTGGCCAAGCAGGTGGATAGGCAAGCGCCAGCGGTAGCGACCGTGATCACGGTCCGGCCGGGTTCTGCCCAGGCGCCGCTGTTCCTTGTGCATGAATTTTCCGGGCTGGACTTCTACTTCCCTGTGCTTGCCCACCAAGTGGGAGGCGACTTTGCCATCTACGGCCTGCCGGGATTACCCAGCGATGCCCCACAGCCACGCACGCTGGAATGTCTGGCGCGCTACCAGATCACGCAGATGCGCACCGTGCAACCCCACGGGCCCTACCGTCTGGCCGGGTGGTCATTCGGCGGTGTGCTGGCCATGGAAATGGCCAATCAACTGCGCGGCGTTGACGAGCAGGTGGCATTCATCGGTTTGATCGACACCTACGCACCGCGCTTGGCCGACCAAGGCAAGGCACGCTGGGAGGGCCCGTATGCCTTGGAGCGGCAGTTGCTGCTCAACTGCACGGCGTACTGGCAAACCAAGGGCGAGGCAGGCCGCGCCAAGCGGGCACTGCTCGCGCGCCTGGAGCAGGACCAGGCCGACTTTGCGACCTTGCTGGCAAGCTGCCGTGAGCACGAGGTGCTCTACGGCCTGTGGGCCAGCATGACGGACGCGGACCTGCGGCATTATTTCGGCCGCGAGCTTGCCCATGGCCATGCCCTGGCTCATTACCGCCCAGCGCCGGTGGATGTGCCGGTGCACCTGCTCTGCGCCGCGCAGGCTGACGAGGCGCCTGAGGGCCTTGGCTGGCGCACGGCGTTGCCGACCCAGGTGCTGGTGACGCACACCGTTCCGGGGGATCACCGCAGCTTGATGCAAGCGCCCCATGTGACGACCGTTGGCCAGGTGCTGACGCAGGCGCTGGCGTCTGCTGCTGCCCCGGCTGTACCACCGCCCTTGGCCCCCGTGGCTATTCAGACCGGCGCTGCCGGGCACACGCCCGTGTTCTGCGTAGCCGGTGCCGGCGACAGTGTGACCAGCTTCATCGGCCTGGCCGAGGCGTTGGGCCCGCAGTGGCCCGTTCAAGGCTTGCAGGCCCGAGGCCTGGATGGCCTGTCGCTGCCGCACACCTGCGTCGAGGCTGCGGCGGCCTGGCATGTGCAGGCTATCGAAGCGGTCTATCCCGAGGGCCCGCTGAACCTGGTGGGGCATTCGTTCGGAGGCTGGGTGGCCCATGCCATGGCCGCGCGCTTGCAGGCCAAAGGGCGTCAAGTGCGCTCCTTGACGTTGATCGACAGCGAGGGCCCAGGCCCAGGGAGCACCTGCGGCCAGCCCCATACCTTCAGCCAGACGCTGCTGCGCCTGATCGAAGCGCTGGAAATGTCCTCCGGCAAACCCCTTGGTCTGGACCGGGTAGCGTTTGCACAAGCCAGCGACGATCAGCAACAGCAGCAACTGCACACGGCCATGGTGCGGGCAGGGCTGATGCCCGCCAGGTCCAGTGCGCGTGCGCTCGACGGCACGGTGCGCACTTTCGGTGCTGCGCTGCGCACGCCTTACCATCCAGAGCTGCCGTACACCGGCCCGGTAGGGCTGGTGCTGGTGGACGACCCGGGGCTGGACGCCGAAGGCAACGCTGCCGAGCACCGTCTCATGCAGCAGCGCTGGCAACAGTTGCTGCCTGGGCTGAAGGTATGGAAGGCGCCCGGCGATCATTTCAGCATCCTCAAGGTGCCCCATGTGTTCAGCCTGGCAGCGTGGTGGCATGACGGTCAGGCGCTTGCGCAGGCCCAGGTCGTTCAATAGCCGGTTACCTGGCGGCCGGTGGGCGAGCCCGCCGCTGCCAGGTCTCGGTGCAGTCTTGTCAAACAAAGGAATTACGCGTGTCCATGGACAAAACCAAACTGCGCAAATGGGGCATCGGGCTGGGCATTGCCGTGGTAGCGGGCATTGGCCTGTATGCGGTCCAGGCCCCGGCCAAGGCACCGCAGTATATCACCGCCCAGGTCGAGCGTGCCGACATCGAGAATGCGGTACTGGCCACCGGCGTGCTCGAAGGGATCAAACAGGTGGATGTGGGCGCCCAGGTTTCCGGTCAGCTGAAATCGCTCAAGGTGAAGCTGGGCGACAAGGTCACCGAAGGCCAGTGGCTGGCCGAGATAGACCCGCTGGTGCTACGCAACACCCTGCGCCAAGCGGAGGTGGACGAGCAGAAACTGCAGGCCCAACGGCGCTCGACCCTGGCCCAGCTCAAGCAGGCCAAAGGGGTCTATGAACGCTATCGAGAACTGCAAATCGATGCCTCGGTCTCGCGTCAGGAATATGAAAAGGCCGAGGCCGACTATCAGGTCCAGCAGGCTGCCGTGGGCTCGCTCGATGCGCAGATCCGCAGCGCTCAGGTGGAAATTGACACGGCCCGGGTCAACCTGGGCTATACCCGCATCAACGCGCCGATCACAGGCCACGTGGTGGGCATCGTTACTCAGGAAGGGCAGACGGTGATCGCCAACCAGCTGGCCCCGGTGCTGCTCAAGCTGGCCAACCTGGACACCATGACCGTCAAGGCGCAGGTCTCGGAAGCGGATGTGATTCACATCACGCCGGGCCAGGCGGTGTATTTCACCATCCTGGGGGAAGACAAACGCTACTACGCCAAGCTGCGCGGCACCGAGCCTGCCCCACAGCACTACGCCCAGAGCAGCGACAAGGCAGAGGGCGGGGCCGGCAAGCCAACTGGCGCGGTGTTCTACAACGCCCTGTTCGAGGTGCCCAACCCGGACCACCGCCTGCGCATCGCCATGACTGCGCAAGTGCACATCGTGCTCGATACCGCGCAAAAGGTTCTGACCGTGCCGGTGGCGGCACTGGGTGGGCGCGAGGCGGACGGCCGCTTCGCCGTGCGGGTGCTCGACGACAAGGGCTTCGCCGAGCAGCGCAAGGTGGTGGTGGGGATCAACAATAACGTTCGGGTACAGATCGAGCAGGGCCTCGACGAAGGTGACCGGGTGGTGATTGGCGAGCCGATTACCGGCGATTCGGGAGCCTGAGCATGAACATGAACGTCCAACCCACTGCCCCCCTGTGCCAGGCAACGGGGCAGGGCGAACCCTTGCTTTGCCTGGAGGGCATTACCCGCAGCTTCCAGGCCGGCGAGCGGGCCTTTCTCGCGCTCAAGGGCATCGACCTGCAGATTCACCGTGGTGAACTGGTCGCTATCATCGGCGCATCGGGCTCTGGCAAGTCCACGCTGATGAACATCCTGGGGTGCCTGGACAATGCCAGCACTGGCAGTTACAAGGTCGATGGCCAGCAAACCCGGGACCTTGACGTCGATGCCCTGGCCGCCCTGCGTCGCGATCACTTCGGGTTCATTTTCCAGCGCTACCACCTGCTGCCGCACCTGGACGCCCTGCACAACGTCGAGATCCCTGCCGTGTACGCCGGCATGGACCTGCAATGGCGCCATGAACGCGCCCAGACGCTGCTGAGCCGGCTTGGGCTTGGCGAGCACTTGCACCACCGTCCCAGCCAGCTGTCGGGAGGCCAGCAGCAACGGGTGAGCATATGCCGGGCATTGATCAATGGAGGGCAGGTGATCCTGGCGGACGAACCCACAGGCGCGCTGGACAGCGCCAGCGGCAAGGAGGTCATGAAGATTCTGCTGGAGCTGCACGCCTCGGGTCACACCGTGATCCTCGTCACCCATGACCCGCACGTGGCCGCGCACGCCGAGCGCATCATCGAAGTCAGCGACGGCCAGATCGTCAGCGATCGGCGCAAGGTTACTGACACGGTGCCTGCACGGGCCGTGGCGCCGACGCCGGCACGCAAGCGGGGACATCGCCTGTTGGCAAGCCTGGGCATGTTCCGCGAGGCGTTCAAGATGGCCTGGCTGGCCTTGGTGTCACACCGCATGCGCACCTTGCTGACCATGCTCGGGATCATCATCGGTATCACTTCGGTGGTGTCGATTTCAGCCATCGGCGAAGGGGCCAAGGGGTACGTACTCAAGGACATCCAGGCCATCGGCAGCAACACCATCGATGTGTATTCGGGGAGCAACTTCGGCGACAGCCGGGCCAGGAACATTGAAACGTTGGTGCCGGCGGATGTGGCGGCGCTCAACGCCTTGTACTACGTCGACAGCGCAACCCCTGTGATCGGCCAGGGCACGCTGGTGCGCTATCGCAACCTGGACGTGGATGTGCAGCTCAATGGCGTCAGCGAGCACTACTTTCAGGTGCGCAACATCCCACTGGCAGCGGGCATCGTGTTCAGCGCCGATGATGCGCGGCGCCAGGCCCAGGTCGTGGTCATCGACCATAACACCCGCGAGCGCCTGTTCGGCCCGACCACCGACCCCCTTGGGCAGGTGATCCTGGTCGGTAATCTGCCCTGTACCGTGATCGGTGTGACGGCGCGCAACAAGAACCTGTTCGTGGCCAGCAACCAGCTGAACATCTGGGTGCCGTACGAGACGGCTGCCGGACGGGTGCTGGGACAGCGTCACCTGGACAGCATCAGCGTGCGGATCAAGGACGGGGTGCCCAGCAAGCGGGTCGAGGAGGAGGTCAGCCGTGTACTGCTGCAGCGCCACGGCAGCAAGGACTTCTTCACCAACAACCTGGACAGCATCATGCAGACCGTACAGAAGACCAGTCGATCCCTGACCTTGCTGCTATCGCTGATCGCGGTGATCTCGCTGGTGGTGGGCGGCATAGGGGTGATGAACATCATGCTGGTGTCGGTGACCGAACGTACCCGTGAAATCGGCATACGCATGGCCGTTGGTGCCCGTCAGGCCGACATCCGCCAGCAGTTTCTGGTGGAAGCGGTCATGGTCTGCCTGTTGGGCGGGGTCGTGGGCGTGGGGTTGTCCTACGCGGTGGGCTACCTGTTCGAGCTGTTCGTCAAGCAATGGGAAATGGTGTTCTCCCCAGCCTCGATCGTGATGGCGTTCGCCTGCTCGACCTTGATCGGTGTGGTGTTCGGCTTCGTGCCGGCGCGCAATGCGGCTCGCCTGGACCCCATCGAAGCACTGGCACGGGACTGAACCACCTGCGATGCCGGTCGACCGATGCCTAGGCGTGCATCCAGCGCATCAGCGAATGCCGCCCGCCGATGCCCAGCTTGATCACGGCCCGGCGCAGGTAACTTTCGACGGTGTTCACGCGCAGGCCAAGCCGGTCGGCCTGCTCGGGGGCCGTTTGACCGGCCAGCAACCCTAGGCAGACCTGGCGCTCGCGTTCGGAAAGCTTGAGGCCTGTTTGGGCCAGGCGTTCGACGAACCGCTGCTCCAGGCTGTCGTGGCTGTTGCGCGGCACGGTGGGTTGCAGGGCACGCAGGTGTTTCTCCAGCATCGGCAGCACCAGGGGCGTGATGGCTTCGAGCCTATTGCGCTCCAGGGGGGAGAAGCCATAGGTGGTGTCGGCGCGCAGTACGCGAATCTCGACCCGCGCGTCACTGGCGCGGATACGGTGCAGGCGCGAAGGGTCATCCGAGGCGGTGGCCGTGGGTTGATCGCACGAGAACACGGTTTCGTCGAGCACGGTGGTTTCGCTAGGTGAGCGTGGCAGCTGGCGGATCTGCGTGGCGTCGATGCACAGGTGAGCCTGAATCAGGTCATGCAGCAGGCGGGGAAACTGGCGGCTGCCGGTGCTGGCAATGATCTTGCCGATCTGCGGATAGATGGAATTGATGCTCATCGAATCGTCCTTGAGGCCAGGGCACAAGCCCGGCTGTAGTGCAAGCCCTCATCCTGGGCCTGCATCGGTGCGTGAGGGGTATGCTAGTACAACGAGCGAGCCTTGGCTAAATCCAGCCTGGATGATGCCATATTGATATCTCCTACGGACGCCATGCCGATCAGCGGGTTTGCTATCATGCCGCCTCCCTGACTAGCACAAGGCCCATTTTCATGCCCCTGAGCGCTGAACAGATTGCCGAGTTCCGTGGATTTGCCGAGCAGTTGGCCGATGCTGCGAGCGCTGCCATCACGCCTTACTTTCGTGCAAGCCTGGAGGTCGAGGACAAAGGCGGCCGGTTGTACGACCCGGTGACCGTGGCCGACAAGGCGGCCGAGGACGCGATGCGCGAGCGGATCCAGGCGCGCTACCCAGACCATGGCATCCTTGGTGAAGAGGCGGGCGTGGCCGTGGGCAGCAGCCCGTTGACTTGGGTGCTCGACCCGATCGACGGCACCCGCGCCTTCATCACCGGCCTGCCGTTGTGGGGCACGTTGATCGCGCTCAACGACGGTGCCCGGCCTGTGGTGGGGGTGATGAACCAACCTTTTACCGGCGAACGGTTCATCGGCACGCCCGAAGGTGCCTGGTCGGGCACGCGAGCGCTAAAGACCCGCGCCTGCAAAGCGCTGGCAGCGGCCACCTTGATGTGCACCACCCCTGACATGTTCGATACGCCTGCGCGCAAGGCTGCGTTCGAGCACGTGGCCAGCCAGGCACGGCTGATGCGCTACGGTGGGGATTGCTACGCCTATTGCATGCTGGCCTCGGGCTTTGTGGATGTCATCGTCGAAGCCAGCTTGCAGCCCTATGACGTGCAGGCACTCATGCCCATCATCGAGGGCGCGGGCGGTGTGATCACGGCCTGGGACGGCAGCAGCGCTCAGCAAGGCGGCTGCGTGGTGGCCTGCGGTGATCCGGACCTGCATGCCCAGGTCGTTGAGCTGCTGCGCGGCGCGATGTAGTTCAGGTAGCTACACCTGCTGGCGCATGCCGCACTTTTTTGGCTTTCGGGGCTCTATGCTAGGCCCAGGCTGCCGCGATCCCCGCGGCGGCCGCCGAAAACGAACCGGTGCCGATGGTAGTGTGCAGTTGCTCCACGATAGTTCGCCTGCTGTTGGCAGGCATCTTGGCCAGCCTGTGCGCCTGCACTCAGCAGCAGGGGCGCGACATCGTCAACCAGCTGGGCGAAGGCAAGCCCAGCGAGCTGTTCCAGACCAGTGTGGATCGCCTGGCGACCTTGTCGATGCGCGACAACCTGCAAAGCCTCTACCTGCTGATGAACAAGCTGTACCTGCGCAATCCCAACCAGTTGCAACGCTCGGGCTACCTGGACGCGGCCACGGCCGAGCGCCAGATCCGCCTGGCCATCGAACAGCGCCAACCCCTGGCGCAACTGGGCAATCGCCGCGACCTGGCTGCCTTGAGCTATGCCTTGAGCCCGGAATTTCGCGGTGATCGTGTGGGTGCGTTCATCTACGCCATCGGCAGTATGCTGATCACCGCCCACGGCGGACGCACCGCGTTCTACATGACCGACACCCTCGACCCGTTGTTCATCAACAACGCCGCGCGCAACATCGAGAAAGCCACCTGGATGCTGAGCCAGCGGCAGGACGCCAACGGTGTGCTGTTGCTGTTCTCCAACGAGATTTCGGAGGAGGGCAGCAACCTGAGTTTTGCCGTGGAATTTGGCAAGGTGGTGGCCCGCCTGGACTTGCTGGCCGAGCTGCTCGACGAGCGCTACCGCCGTATCGGCCTCAATTATGCGCAAAGCCTGCTGTTGATGAATTTCCTGCCGGTACAGTGACCTGCCGCGCCTGGAACAGGGCCTGTATCGCCTTGCGATAACGCTGCCCGGCCAGGCTCATGCTGTTGTTGTGTGTCGCACCTGGCACCAGCAACAGCGTCTTGGGTTCGCGCGCGGCCTCGAACAGCTGCTGGCTGAAACGCGAGGGCACGTAGCGGTCGTCCAGGCCATGGACCAGCAGCACCGGCAGGTCGATATCGCCAATTTTGCCCAGTGAATCGAACTTCTGCGACAGCAGCCAGCGCACCGGCAGCGATGTATTGGCGACCACGCCTGCCACATCGCCCAACGAGGTGAACGTGGACTCCAGGATCAGCCCTTGCGCCGGGGCAGGGGTGCGCGTGTCTCGGGCTTCACGGGTGAGCGTGCGCGCCAGATCGACCGCTACGGCGCCCCCCAGGGAGTGCCCGTAGATCAGACGTTTGCTCGCATCAGGTTGCAGTTGGGCGAAACGCTCCCAAGCCACGCGAGCGTCCTCGTACACGGTGGCTTCGGAAGGCAAGTCCCCTCGGCTGCGGCCAAAGCCGCGGTAGTCCACCGCCAGCACCGCATAGCCCATGGCGTGCAGCTGTTCGATGCGAAACAGCTGGCCGGTAAGGTTCCAGCGCACACCGTGCAGGTAAAGGATGGCCGGGGCATCGGCGCGTCTTGCCGGCCACCACCAGGCATGCAGGCTCTGGTTATCGGCGAAAGTGCGCGGGCGCAGGTCCAGCTCCTGGACACCGCCGGGCAGGCCATGAAACCAACTGGCCTGGCCTGGCTCGATGCGAAATACCAGCTCGCGTTCCTTGTGCTGCAAGACCGAGCAGCCGGCCGGCAGGGCGAGCACCAAGGCGGCGGCGCACAGCCAGGTGAACCAGCGACGGCGTAGGGCGCAGAGCAACCGGGTAGACATACGGATGTTGGGGATCTCGGAAAGGGTCAAGGCGCGGGAAAGTACAAGCAACGTGGCAACGTGGCGTAGTTCTATCAAATGCTGCAGCTCAGATGTAAGAAATATTACCAGCCGGCGGACCAGCTTTTTTGCAAGCTGTTTCCAGCGCGGGCCTGCGCACCGTCCGCCGATTGCGCAAGCGCCCCGCAAGCAGGTAGCGTGGCCCAACACCCTCCTGACGAAGGCTTTGATTTGGACTCGATAACCCAAGCTGTTCTTGGCGCTGCGTTGCAAGGCACACTGTTGGGGCGCATTCAGGGCCGTAGGGCCCTGGTCTACGGCGCTGCGTTGGCCACACTGCCGGACTTGGACGTGATCATCCGTTATGCCGACCCGGTCTCGCAGATGACCTACCACCGCGGCTTTTCCCATTCAGTGTTCGTGCTGACCGCGCTGGCAGCGCTTCTGGCGTGGCTGGTGAACAGGACCTGGCCGGACAAAGGCTACACGCTGCCCCGGTTGTTCCTGACATTCTGGCTGGTGTTGGTGACCCACCCCGTGCTCGACGCGTTCACCGTGTACGGCACCCAGTTGCTGTGGCCCTTGCACGTGACCCCGCAAAGCTGGGCGGCCGTGTTCATCATCGATCCGGTGTATACCGTGCCGCTGCTGGTGGCGGTGGCGTACGCCGCCGTGCGCGGCACCCACGCCCGGGCGGTACGGTTCATGGCCGTTGCGCTGGGCTTGAGCACCGCTTACCTGGGCTTAGGCCTGGCTAGCCGTACCCTGGCCGAACACCGTTTCCAGGCCGCGCTCGATGCCAAGGGCGTGACCGTGAGCGAGGTACGGGCAGTGCCCATGGCGTTCAACAGTCTGGTCTGGCGGGTATTGGCCAAGGCGCCGGACGGCGCCTATTACGAAGGGGTCAGTAGCCTGTTGGACCGCGAGTCGCCGGAGATGCTGCGCCTGAACCGCAACCTGCCTCTGGCCCAGGTGCTGGCAAACGATCCGCTGCACCAGCGGCTGCGCTGGTTCACCGACGACTGGCTGCGCTACGACCAGGTCGGCGACCGGCTGGTGGTGACCGACCTGCGCATGGGTACGCCGGGCAACTACACGTTCCGCTTCGACATGGCCCGGCAGGGCGAGCAGGGCCGCTGGCAGGTGCAGCAACCGGCCGTGCACACAGCCAGCGGCCCGCGCGACCTGTTCGACGGGCAGGCGCTGGGGTTGATCTGGCGCCGCATCGTCTTCCAGCAGCCCCCGCTACCCTTGGCCGCCTGGACCGCGCGCATTGCAGCGCCTGGACAAGGGCAGGGGGAGTAGCGCCCAGTGCGCTCAGCCGGGCTGGACCTGGTCAAATGGCTCGCAATGCTGGCGATGCTCGCCGACCACCTACGCTTCGTCTGGCCGCAGGCCCACGGCCTGTTCGTGGTTGGCCGACTGGCGTTTCCGCTCTTTTGCCTGGCCATGGCCATGAACGTGGTGCGGCGCGAGCCTGACACGCCGCTCGATCGCCACCATGGGCGGTATCTGGGGCTGATGCTGCTGTTCACCGTGCTGTCCGAGCCTGCCTACCTCTGGCTGGACAGCGGTTCGACCACGTTCAGCGTAATGCCGACGCTGTTGTTGGGCCTGCTGGTGGCCTGGAGCGTGCAGCATACCCAGGCAGCCGCGCGGCTGCTGGGGTTGGTCGCGCTGGGCGCGGCTTGGGCTGGCAGCCCGTGCCTGATGTACGGCCTGCCAGGGGTACTGCTGCCCGCCGCCTGCGTACTTGCCTACCGCTGTGGGGGCGCAATGTGGCTTGTGCCGTGCGTGCTGGCGGTGGCCGGCAACTTGACCAACAGCTGGTTGATGACGCACCTGGGCGCCCACTTCACCTGGGTCACCCTGGCGGTTGCCGCCGTGGCCATTGCGGTCGGCAACGGCCTGTTGCACTGCCGATGGCATCGCGTGCCAGCTGTGGGTCGCTGGGCCTATGGTTTTTACCCGCTACACCTTTTGCTGATCAAAGCCTTGAGCACGCTTGGGCTGTGACACACCTGTGCCACGGTTGACCCAGGGTTGACGCAACTGTGTCGAGCATTTGCCCGTATCCAGCCCCTCCCCACTGACGGCTCGAAGGCTCTACTGCGGTATCTGCGGCCGTCAGCCGGCCGTTTGGCACAGCCGTTGCTCTTGTTTGGACTGACGCTCGTCGCAGCGTCGCCATAACAAGAACGGAGAACAGTGCATGAATCGATCAGGCCCCCAACGCCTTGCACGCGGCTGCTTGGCCCTGGCTCTCAGCTGGACACCCCTGGCCTTCGCCGCCGGTGTCGATGGGCAACGCATCATTGATGCGGACAAAGAGCCCGGCAACTGGATGAGCCATGGCCGCACGTACGACGAGCAACGCTTCAGCCCCCTCAAGACCATCGACCAGAGCAACGTGGGCCAGCTGGGGCTGGCGTGGAGCTACAAGCTCGACCTGGACCGCGGCGTGGAGGCGACCCCCATCGTGGTCGATGGGGTGATGTACACCACGGGGCCGTTCTCGGTGGTGTACGCGCTGGATGCGCGCAACGGCCAGCTGCTGTGGAAGTACGATCCGCAGTCCGACCGCAACCGTGCCGGCGAAGCCTGCTGCGATGCGGTCAACAGGGGCGTGGCGGTGTGGCAGGGCAAGGTCTATGTGGGTGTGCTGGACGGTCGCCTGGAGGCCATCGATGCCAAGACCGGCAAGCGGGTCTGGTCGGTCGATACCCGCGCCGATACAAAGCGCAGCTACACCATCACCGGTGCGCCGCGGGTGGTCAACGGCAAGGTGGTGATTGGCAATGGCGGCGCCGAATTCGGCGTACGTGGCTACGTCACCGCCTACGATGCCGAGACCGGGCGCCAAGCATGGCGGTTCTACACCGTACCGGGCGATCCGAAGCTGCCGCCTGAGGATAAAGCCATGCAGATCGCCAGCAAGACCTGGCACGGGGATGCCTATGTCGAGTGGGGCGGCGGCGGCACCGCCTGGGATTCCTTTGCCTACGATCCGCAGCTGAACCTGCTGTACATCGGCGTGGGCAACGGCGCGATGTGGGACCCCAAATGGCGCAGCCAGGCCAAGGGCGACAACTTGTTCCTGTCCTCGATCGTGGCGGTGAACGCCGATACCGGCGAGTACGCCTGGCACTACCAGACCACGCCCGGCGACGCCTGGGACTTCACGGCCACCCAGCACATGATCCTGGCCGAGCTGCCCATCGACGGCAAGCCGCGCAAGGTGCTGATGCAAGCGCCCAAGAATGGCTTCTTCTACGTGCTGGACCGGGAAACCGGCGAGTTGCTGTCGGCCAAGAACATCGTGCCGGTGAACTGGGCCAAAGGCATCGACATGAAGACCGGCCGGCCCATCGTCGACGACGAGGCAGCGGCCTACTGGAAGGACGGCAAGCGCAAGCTGGTGACTCCGGCGTTCTGGGGGGCACACGACTGGCACCCGATGTCGTACAACCCGCAGACGGGGCTGGTGTACATCCCGGCCCACATCATGTCGGCCTACTATGAACACGTGCCAGAAGCGCCCAAGCGCAACCCGTTCAAGAGCGTCTACCAGTTGGGGCTGCGTACCGGCATGATGCCCGAAGGCGCCGAAGGGCTGCTGGACATGGCCAAGACCTGGTCAGGCAAACTGATTGCATGGGACCCGGTCAAGCAGGCGCCTGCCTGGGAAGTGCCGTACATCACGATCTTCAATGGTGGCACCTTGAGCACGGCCGGCAACCTGGTGTTCGAAGGCAGCGCCGACGGCCGGGTCATTGCTTATGCCGCCGAAACCGGCAAGAAGCTGTGGGAAGCGCCTGCGGCCAGCGGCGTGATGGCCGCACCGATCACCTATGCCGTCGACGGCGAGCAATACGTCACGTTCATGGCTGGCTGGGGCGGCGCATTTTCCACGTTCGCTGGCGCACTCTCTTTGCGTGCAGGCGTGCAGCCCTATGCACAGGTGCTGACCTACAAGCTGGGCGGCACGGCCAAGCTGCGCGAGCCGGCCCCGCCTGCCGATGCGCCCAAGCCGCCACCTTTGACCGCCAATGCCGAGACGGTCGCTGCAGGCGCTGCGCTGTACGACGGCAACTGCTCCCAGTGCCATGGCATCCATGCTGTCAGCGGCGGGGGCCTGCCCGACCTGCGCAAGCTGGGCGCCGACAAGCACCAGATGTTCCTCGGGATTCTCTACGGCGGCAGGGTGCCCGATGGCATGCCCTCGTTTGCCGACAACCTCAACCCTGAGCAAGTCGAGCAGGTCCATCAATACCTGATCAAGCGTGCTCACGATTTGCAGGAGGAAGGCGAGGTCTGGAAGCGGTTCAGCGCCCGTCCGGCAACCCCTTCATCGCTGGCTGACAATGCCCCACAGGAGTGAAATGCCCATGAACGATTCGGTCTACCAGAACTTCATCGACAACCGGTTCGAACCCGGTGAAGCCCTGCTCGAGGTTCATAACCCGGCCAATGGCCAGTTGCTCGGTCGCGTGCCGGAGTCTTCGCAGGCCCAGGTCGACCAGGCCGTGAGCGCGGCACGCCGGGCTCAGCGCGCCTGGGCAGCCCGGCCTGCGCAGGAACGCGCAGGCTACCTGCGCGCCATCGCGAACCGGATACGAGCCAATGCCGATCAGCTGGCCCGGACCATCACCCTGGAAGGCGGCAAGGTGCCGGCCCTGGCCCAGGTGGAAGTCGGCTTCACGGCCGATTACCTGGACTACATGGCCGAATGGGCGCGACGCCTGGAAGGCGAGGTGTTGACCAGCGACCGTCAGGCCGAGCACGTGTTTCTCATGCGCAAGCCCGTGGGCGTGGTGGCAGGCATCCTGCCGTGGAACTTCCCCTTTTTCCTGATCGCCCGCAAGATGGCGCCGGCGCTCATTACCGGCAACACCATTGTGGTCAAGCCGAGTGAGGAAACCCCGATCAACTGCTACGCGTTCGCCCGCCTGGTGGCCGAGACCGGCCTGCCACCCGGGGTGTTCAACGTGGTCGGCGGCACAGGCGCCGCCGTGGGCCACGGCCTGTCCAGTCACCCGGGCGTGGACATGGTCAGTTTCACCGGCAGCGTGGCGACCGGTGCGCGGATCATGGCAGCGGCGGCGCCGAACATCACCAAGCTGAACCTGGAGCTGGGCGGCAAGGCGCCTGCCATCGTGTTGGCCGATGCCGACCTGGACCTGGCAGTCAACGCGATCGTCGCCTCGCGGGTGATCAACACCGGACAGGTGTGCAACTGCGCAGAGCGTGTTTATGTGGCGCGCCAGGTGGCCGATCGGTTCATCGATCAGGTGGCCCAGGCGATGGCCGCCACACGCTATGGCGACCCATCGACGCAGCAGGACCTGCACATGGGACCGTTGATCAACCGGGCCGGCCTGGACAAGGTGGCGCAGATGGTGCGCACTGCCCAGACCCAAGGCGCGCAGGTGGTCACGGGCGGGCAGGTGGCTGACCTTGGCAGCGGTTTTCACTATCAGCCCACCGTGCTGGCAGGCTGCACGGCCGACATGGAGATCATGCGCAAGGAAATCTTCGGGCCGGTGTTGCCAATTCAGGTGGTGGAGGACCTGGACGAAGCCATTGCCTTGGCCAACGACAGCGAGTACGGGCTGACCTCGTCACTCTACACCCGCGATCTGAACGCCGCGCTCAAGGCGTGCCGGGAAATCGACTTCGGCGAGACCTACATCAACCGCGAAAACTTCGAGGCCATGCAAGGCTTCCACGCCGGGGCCCGCAAGTCGGGCATTGGTGGGGCGGACGGTAAGCACGGGCTCTACGAGTACACGCGCACGCAGGTGGTCTACATCCAGGGTTGAAGCCCAGCCGTGGCCAGTGCCCCGGCGTGGCGGGGCACTGGGCTCAGTTGCCCTGGCGATTCGGTTGCACGATGCCGTGGCGCTTGATCTTGCGGTACAGCGTGGACCGCGAGATGCCAGCGGCCTGGGCGGCGGCACTCATGTTCCACTGGTTGCGCCGCAACAGCGCCAGCAGGTGGTCGGCCTCGGCCTCTTCCACCTGCTGCCCAAGGCGCGGCGCTGCGCAGATCGTCCTGCCTGGTTCGACCTGCGCTTGCTGCAACTCGGCGGGCAGGTCGGCCAGCTCGATGCACCCGTCTTCGGCCAGGGCAGCGCCCTGGCGCAGGGCATTGAGCAGTTGGCGAATATTGCCCGGCCAAGGATAGGCCAGCAGCGCGGCGCGTGCTTGGGCCGAGAGGTGCAGCCCCGGCGCCAAACGTGCTAGAACACCCTCGATCACCTGCGCCCGATCACTGCGTTCGCGCAGCGCCGGCAGGGTGATACGCATGCCGCAGAGTCGGTAGTAGAGGTCCTCTCGGAACTGGTGGGTGGCGATCCTGGCAACCAGGTCCTGATGCGTCGCCGATATCACCTGAATATCCAGCCTTACCGGCGTGGTCGCCCCCAGCGCAACCAGCTCCCGTTCCGCCAGTACCCGTAGCAGGCGGGTTTGCAGATCGGCAGGCATGTCGCCTATTTCATCGAGAAACAGCGTGCCGCCATTGGCCTGTTCCAGCTTGCCTTTCATGCCCTTGCGGTCTGCCCCAGTGAAGCTGCCGGCCCGGTAGCCGAATAGCTCGCTTTCGATCAGCGCTTCTGGAATGGCGGCGCAATTGAGCGCCACGAAAGGCCGGGCGCTTCGGGCGCTTGCCTGGTGCAGGGCGCGAGCGAACGCTTCCTTGCCCGTGCCGGTTTCACCGCTGAGCAGCAGCGCGATGTCCTTGTCCAGCACCTTGCGCAGGCGCGTCACGGCGTGCTGAAGCTGGGGGTCGCCGCCTGCCAGTTGGTCGAGTGTCGGATGCGCGTTGGCAGATGCCGTCGGTGCGGCCGGGGCACAAGCGCGATAAGCGCGCGGCACTCGCAGGCCCACCTCAAGGCCCTTGACCTGGCTGGCATCGTACAATTGCGCGCCCCGAGCACCGCCCTGGGTCAGGGCCAGCAGCTGGTCGATATCGGCGCTTAACACATGCTCGATGCGCAGGCCGAGCAGGGCATGGGGGTTGTTGCTGAATGCGGCCCGGTTGGCACCGACGATACGGCCACCCTCGTCGAGTGCCAGCAGTTGCTCGGCTACCAGGTCCGCATCGCCGTCGCAGGGCTTGACCGCGAGGGTCAGGCAGTCGCGGTAACGCTGGCGAAAGTGCGCGTTTTCGATCAGGCGGGCGTACAGCGTCACCAATTGCAGGGTCAGGTGCTGGGCCTGCTTGGGACCATCGTCATACAAGCAGGTCGCGTTCAGGCAACCGAGCAGGTGGTTGTGGCTGTCGAAGATCGGTGAGACCGAGCAACTGAGCCGGGCATTGCTGGCCAGGAAATGTTCCTGACGGTGAATGGTCAGTGCCTGTTGCGAGGCCAGCGCGGTGCCTATGCCGTTCGTGCCGGCGATGGACTCGTCCCAGCGCGCCCCCACCACCAGCCCGGAACCTGTGAAGCGCCCGGTGTCGGCAGGTAGGCGAGCATCAAGCGTGACCCCTGCCGCATCGCTGAGCAAGACGGCGAAACCTGCATCCGCTACCCGCCGGGCCAAACCACTCACGCCTTGGCTGGCGAGGGTCAGGTAGGCTTGGTGTTGGGCTTGCAGCTGGCGGATTTCTGCGGCGCTGAGGATGTTGTCCGTTGGGTGCACGCTCGGATCCAGGCGGTGCTGGGTGACGCTGCGGTACCAGGATTCGGCGATCACCGTTTCCGGGACCAAGCCGCGGTGGCCGAAGTGACTGTCGACGAAGGCCGCCAGTTCCGAGGCAGGATTATGAGCGGGCATGGGCGCTCCACAGTTATTGTTATCGAAGGTGAAGATAACCATAGCTGATGGCGCGCTACCAGCCCGGGCGCAGGGCAAGCCTTGTCAGTGGATCAGTTCGAGTGCCTCGGCGGTGGTGAGCGGGCGCTTCATGCGTTGCGACAACTGCATCATGGCTGAGGCGTAACCCTTGGCGACCACGGCCTGCACCTGATCCTCCAGGCATTGCAGTGCAATGAAATCACCGCTCTCCGGCGTGCCAACGAAGGTGATGGCGTCCCATTGTCGGGCGTGGCCCAGCACTTCGAACCGCTGCCCATGGTGATAGGTCCAGAAAAACGGCACGTCGGCGTAGCGGCGTTGCTCGCCCAGCATGTTTGCTGCCGCGATGACGCCGTGCTGCTGCGCCAACCGCCAGTGCTCAATGCGCACCGGTTGGCCGGCGAGGGGGAAGGTGGCCATGTCACCCACAGCCCACAAGCCTTCGGTCACCTGCATTTCACCGTTGACCGGCACGGAAAGGTCATCGGCCAGCGCTACGCCATTGAGAAAAGCCGTGGCCGGAGCTACCCCCGTTCCTAGTAGCACCACTTGGCAGTGCACTCGCTCGCCGCTGCCGAGCATGACCGCTTCGACCTGACCATCGCCTTCGATCGCCGTCACCTGGGTCGGGGCATGGAACGTGACGCCCTTGCGCGCGTGCAAGGCACGGATCGCCCGCCCGATACGCTCGCCCAGTTGCTTGGCCAGCGGAACTTCATGCCGTCCAATCACGTGGACCTTGGCACCGTATTCGCTTAACGCCGAGGCTGCTTCCAGGCCGATGAAGCTGTCGCCCACGATCACAACCGGTTTGCCCGGTTCCACGGCATCGAGCAGTTGCGCAGCGTCCGCGCGCGAACGCAAGGTGAAGACCCCAGGCAGGTCGCGCCCCGGGATATCCGGGCGCTGCGCCTTGGCGCCCGTAGCGAGCAAACAGGCGTCATAGTCGATGCGTTGGCCGTCGGCCAGCAGGAGCTGGCGTTTCTGGGCATTGAGTGAACGGACCTTGGCGTGCCGACGCTCCAGTTGACCGATGCGCAGATCATCAGGCTCCAGCAGCATCGGCACCTCATCCGGGGCCATTTGGCCTGCGAGCACGAATTTGCTCAGGGCCGTGCGGTCGTAGGCCGGCTGGCGCTCCTGGTCGATCCACACCAGGCGGCCATTGAAGCCATGGCGGAGCAAGGTGACCACAGCGGCGCTGCCTGCCGCACCGGCTCCCAGCACCACGAAACACCGCGCATCGCTGTGCCGGGGCGGGCGCGCCCTGGGCAAAGGGCGGTCGTCCACCCACACCTGGTCACCCTTGACCCAGGCCTTGTAGCGGCGCAGGTCGGTCAGGGCAGGGGGCTCGCACACGGCGCCCTCGTCCACGGCGAACGCGGCCTTGTGCCAGGGGCAGATCAGCAAGCCGCCGCAGACGCGGCCCTCGTCCAGCGGCGCTCCTGCATGAGGACAGTTACCCTGAAAAGCACGAACCTGATCACCCTGACGCACGATGATCAGCTCTTCGTTACCGGCTTCCACGC
This sequence comes from Pseudomonas sp. UBA5568, assembly GCF_002425525.1. Classification (NCBI taxonomy): domain Bacteria; kingdom Pseudomonadati; phylum Pseudomonadota; class Gammaproteobacteria; order Pseudomonadales; family Pseudomonadaceae; genus Pseudomonas; species Pseudomonas sp. UBA5568. The sequence goes on from NZ_DIMK01000029.1 coordinate 18,281, forward strand.
GCAAAGGGGTGTGTTCATCGAGGTCGGCCAGCCGGGCCACGGCGTATTCGGTCATGGTGAATTCTCCAAAGGGGGCCTCTGGAACGGTTCGACGCCGATTTACCCGAACGGGCTGCGTCGAGCTGACGACTGGAGTGCTGTACAGGGAACAAGAGGATCAACCTTCCTTGCACGGGTCTGGATGACCCAATGCAAGGAAGCGCTGTTGACGCGACCGTCAGTCGGCTATGGCAGGCGCTGGCGTACGAGTACGGGTGGCGCGCAGGGCCACCAGGCTACCCAGCACGATCAACGCCGCCAGGGCGTAAAGGGCAGCGTCGGTCGAGCCGGTCTGGTCCTTGATGAACCCGACCAGGTAAGGGCTGAGAAAGCCCGCCATCTGGCCCACCGAGTTGATCAGGGCCAGGCCTGCCACGGCCGCACCTGCGCTAAGCAACGCCGTGGGCATCGGCCAGAACATGGGTAGGCCAGTGAGGGCGCCCATGGTGGCGATGGACAGGCCAAGGATGGCGATCGCCGGGGTGGCCGCGAAATTCACGGCCATCAGCAGGCCCACGGCGCCCATCAGCATTGGCACTACCAAGTGCCAGCGGCGCTCGTTGCGAAGGTCCGCCGAGCGCCCGCACAGGATCATGAAGACTCCGGCCAGCAAGTAGGGAATGGCGCTCAGCCAGCCAATGAGCAAGGGGTTGTCGAAGCCCATGTTCTTGATGATCGAGGGCAGCCAGAAGTTGATGGCGTACACACCGCTCTGGATGCAGAAGTAGATGAAGCCGAAGGTCCAGATCAGTGGGTTGGCCAGCACGGCCAGGACGCTGTCGCCGGTGGTAGGCGGCTTGCTGTCGGCATCGGCCTGCAGGTCGGCGGCAATCAGCCGGCGCTGCTCATCGCTCAGCCAGGTCGCCTTCTGATAGCCATCGCTGAGCAGGAACACCGCCAGCACGCCGAGCGCAACGGTTGGCAACCCTTGAATCAGGAACATCCATTGCCAGCCGGCAAGGCCATGTTGCCCGGCGGCGAAGTGTTCGAGGATCCAGCCGGAAAACGGGCTGCCCAACAGACCCGAGACCGGGATCGCGGACATGAACAACGCCATGATGCGGCCACGTCGCGCACCGGGGAACCAGCGCGAAAGGTACAGCACCACACCCGGGAAGAAGCCTGCCTCGGCGGCGCCTGTGAGCAGGCGCAGGGCATAGAACTCGGTGGGGGTCGTCACGAACAGCAAGCAGGTGGACAAGCTGCCCCAGGCAATCATCATCAAGGCGATCCAGCGCCGTGGGCCGAAGCGGTTGAGCGCCAGGTTGCTGGGAAGGCCGCACAGGACATAGCCGATGAAGAAGATGCCGGCGCCGAGGCCGTAGACGGTTTCGCTGAATTTGAGCGCGTCGAGCATCTGCAGCTTGGCGAAGCCGACATTGACGCGGTCGAGGTAGTTGAACAGGTAGCAGATGAAAATGAACGGAATCAGCCGCAGGGTGATGCGCCGGTACAGCGCATTGCGGGTGGTGTCCGTGCCTTGGTCAGGGGCGGGGCTGTGTGCCATGATCGGGTTCTCTGTTGTTATGGTTGTCACCGCGTCGCCTGTTCCGGCGCTCGCCTGAACGAGTCTCGGGGACGGCGGCGTGGCTGTCTTTGTGCTTTTGCACAAGCCATGGGCCTTGCTGCTGTGCCCGAGCCCAACCGCACGCCCCCAAGGACCGTTGAATGTTCGAACTCGACCACGACCTGGCACAGGATATCGTAGACCGTGCCATGGCGATTCTGCCCTGCAACGTCAACGTCATGGACAGCCACGGCCTGATCCTGGGCAGCGGCGAGCCGGAGCGCGTCAACACGCGGCACGAAGGCGCCCAGCTGGTGCTTGCCAATGGCCGCATCGTGGAGCTTGACCAGGAAGCGGCACGCTGCCTCAAGGGCGTGCAGCCGGGGGTGAACCTGCCCCTGATGCTCGACGACCGGCTGATGGGCGTGCTGGGCTTGACGGGTGATCCGCAGCAGGTTCGGGTGTATGCCGAGCTGGTGCGCATGACCGCCGAAATGCTGCTGGCCCAGCGTCACCTGCAGGCTGACCAGCAGTGGCGCAAACAGCGCTGCGACGATTTGCTGGCCCTGCTGCTGGGCGGAACCGGCGACGCCTCGCGGCTGCTGGACGAAGCGCGCCAGTTGGGGCTCAAGCCGCAACTACCGCGCATTCCCTGTCTGTTCGAGCTGGCCAGTGGGCCCGACGCCGAGGCGCTGGCAAGCTGGCTGATGAGCCGTTACCCGGACAGTTGGTGCGTCAGCCCAGCGCGCCACTCGCTGCTGTGGTGTCGCCCGGCAGGCGTGGCGCTGGAGGCTGCACGGCTGGTCGAGCGCATAGAGCGGCACGGTTGGGCAGTTGAGCGCTTGGCCATGGGTTCTGCCGCGCAGGGTCTTGAGCAGCTGCGCCGCGGCTACCGGCGTGTGCGCGACCTGCTGGCCTATGGGCGTGAGGTGGTGCCCCAGGAACGGCTGCTGAGCTTGCAGCGCTACCGCCTGCCAGCCTTGCTCTGGCGCCATCGCAACGATGAGGCGCTGGACGAACTGCTCGAGCCGTTGCTGCGCATCCAGGCCCGCGACAGCAGCGGGCAATTGCTGGCCACGCTGCGCGCCTGGTGCGCCCACGATGGTCAGAGCCAGGCCTGTGCCGAGGCGCTGGGTATTCACCGCAACAGCCTGCGTTACAGGCTTGAACGTATCGCCGAGCTGGGCGAGGTGGACCCGATGCGCCTGGAAGGCCTGCTTAGTTTGTACCTGGGGCTGCAATTGCTGCCTACCCGATAGCGCGCACTGGCTGGGCAGGGCCGCCGGGCGCTGGCATCTGCCCAAACAATCTGTCGGGCGGTTTGTGCATTTGACCGACGCCGCCTTGCTGGTCAGCTGTCAGCATGCCGCTACCCGGACAGGAGAATCATCATGAAGATCGTCATCGCGCCTGACTCGTTCAAGGACAGCCTCGAGGCGGCCGACGTGGCGCGCGCCATCGCCGCCGGCCTGGCCAAAGCATTGCCCGACGCCCAGTTGATCGAGTGCCCCATGGCCGACGGTGGCGAAGGCACGATGCAGGCCATTCTCGCCGCCAGCGACGGCGAGCTGCGCCGGCTTACCGTGCGCGGCCCGTTGGGCACGGCTGTTGAGGCAGGCTGGGGCTGGCTGCCCCAGAGCCGCACCGCAATCATCGAAATGGCCCAGGCCAGCGGCCTGCAACAGGTGCCCACTGGGCAG
>NZ_DIMK01000038.1:0-80966 GCF_002425525.1 Pseudomonas sp. UBA5568
ATCAAGATCAAGATCAAGATCCACAGCAACAGCGGTGACGACGATGACAACTATGTTGGAAGTAGTTTGTAAGCGTGTCCATATCGAATAACTAAGAATTGAATATCGCCCCTAGGTACCCTTATCCCCCATGTGGGAGCGGTTTCGTGCCGCGATGGGCCGCACAGCGGCCCCTGGCGTTATCGGATCGATCTCAGAAAAGACCAATTTGCAGCGACCCCCCTGAGAAGACGCTCCCACCCCCACGCCCACTCAGCCAGCAAACACCATGCTCGCTTGAACTTCCCTCTCCCATCCCACCTCGAAATATTCAGACATAACTACAGCGAGGCGGCCATGTCGCTCATCCACCCTCAAGCGCGATACAAGCCCTATAAAGATGCAGCAGGCGGTTGGGGGTCGGCGCGCTCTGTCATGACCATACTCTGGCGGGAACAGGCCATTACAACAGCACCCATGGCGCTGGTCAGGCAAAACAAACCCAAAGGCTTCGCCTGCGTCAGCTGTGCTTGGGCCAAGCCAGGCAACCCACACGCGCTGGAGTTCTGCGAGAACGGCGCCAAGGCCACCGCCTGGGAACTTACCCGCCACCGCACCGGCCCGGATTTTTTTGCCACCCATACCCTCTCAGCGCTGCGCACATGGACCGATTACGCCTTGGAGCAGCAAGGCCGGCTGACCCACCCCATGCGCTACGACCCGGCTAGCGACCGTTACCAAGTTACCACCTGGGCAGAGGCGTACCAGCAGATCGGCCAACAGTTGCAAGCCCTGAGCCCGGACGAAACGGTGTTCTATGCCTCGGGCAGGGCATCGCTGGAAGCCTCGTTCATGTACCAGCTGTTCGCCCGCGCCTACGGCACGAACAACCTCCCGGACAGCTCGAACATGTGTCATGAGAGCACGTCGGTCGGACTGCAGGAGAGTATTGGTGTACCCGTCGGCACCGTCACGCTGGAAGATTTTGAACACACCGACTGCATTTTCTTCTTCGGCCAGAACGTAGGCAGCAACAGCCCGCGAATGCTTCACCCGCTGCAGGAAGCGCGCAAGCGCAATGTGCCCATCATCACCTTCAATCCACTGCGCGAGCGAGGGCTTGAGCGCTTCGTCAACCCTCAATCCCCCAGTGAAATGCTGGGGCCTGAATCGACTGTGATCAGTACCCAGTATCATCAGGTCAAGGTAGGGGGCGACCTGGCAGCAGTGATGGGGATCATCAAGGCCCTGCTTGCGATGGAACAACAGGCAAGTGACGAGGGCAAGCCGGCTGTGCTCGACCATGCGTTCATCCAGGCACACACCGATGGGTTGAACGCGCTGCGAGAAGAAGTTCAGCGCCATGAGTGGGCGACCCTGGAGCGTCAGTCCGGCCTCGGGCGTGCTGCGATGGAAGCTGCAGCTACCGTCTATGCCCGTAGCAGCAAGGTCATGATCATCTACGGGATGGGCATGACCCAGCACCGACGCGGTGTCGACAACGTGCAGATGCTGGTCAACCTGCTGCTATTGCGCGGCAACATCGGCAAGCCCGGCGCAGGCATCTGTCCCGTGCGCGGGCACTCCAATGTGCAAGGCCAGCGCACGGTCGGTATCACGGAGGACCCGGCCAAGGTTCCGGGTGAAAAACTGCAAGCACTGTTTGGCGTGCAGGTTCCACCGAACAAGGGCATGGCCACGGTGGACTGCTGCCAAGCGCTCGTCGAGGGCAAGGTCAAGGCTTTCATCGGCCTGGGTGGCAACTTCCTGCGGGCGATTCCCGACACCCAGTGCATGGAGGCGGCCTGGCAGACGCTTACGCTGAACGTCCAGGTGGCGACCAAGCTTAATCGCACGCATCTGTTCCCGGGGCGACATGGCTGGTTGTTGCCCTGTCTTGGGCACATAGAAGCTGATCGTCAGGAGGGTGTAGAGCAGGTTTATACCACCGAGGACAGTACCGGCTGCATCCGCGCCTGGCAGGGCCGCAATGAGCCAGCCAGTGAACACCTGCGCTCCGAAGTGGCGATTATTGCCGGGTTGGCCGAAGCGACCCTGGATCAGCGAACGACTGTCGACTGGGATGCTTGGCGCCACGACTATGCATTGATCCGCGAAGCGATCAGCCAGGTCTACCCCGAGATATTTCACAACATGGAAACACGCATGTGGGAGCACGGCGGTTTCCATAGGCCCCTGCCGGCGGCTAAACGGGAGTGGCAGACCCCGTCTGGCAAAGCCCAGTTCGTGGCGCCCCAGCGGCTTGATGAGGACGACGACTTGCAGCCCGCTGTCTCGGCGCATGATGTGCTGCATTTGATGACGCTGCGCAGCAATGACCAGTTCAACACCACTGTCTATGGCTACGACGACCGTTTTCGTGGGGTAAAAGGCACCCGTAGCGTCGTGTTCCTCAATCGCAGCGATGTGGTTCGGTTGGGTTTGGCTGCAGGCGACTGGGTGCTGCTACGCACTGCTGTCGAGCCCCAGGTCGTGCGAGAAGTCGGTCCTTTGCAGATCATCGCCTATGACATTCCCGAAGGCTGTGCGGGCGCCTATTACCCTGAGTGCAATCCGCTAATCCCGCTGTGGCACCACGCTGAACGCAGCAAGGTGCCTGCCGCCAAGTGCGTGCCGGTGACGCTGCACAAGGTCGATCCCCGTGCAAGCGACCTCAGCAAGGCAGTGCCTGCGCACGATCAGATCAATTGAGCGTGAGGGGTGCTGGACCATGCAGAATCGTGAAGGCTGTGTGCTGGTAACCATCCCATTGTTCGTCTCGAGACGACAGGAGCGTAGTAATGAATAAGCTGCCCGATGCCCCCGCCTTGGTAGTGCCATTACCTTTTGAGCCTGGGTTTGAACAGATTCCCGAAGATGAAGCACAGACCAGCCAGGCGTTGCAGGATACGCTGCGCGAAATCATGGAGACCACCTTCAGGGACAATGGCCATGCCAACCGCAGCGTTCATGCAAAAGCACATGGATTGTTGCGCGGCACACTGAAAGTGGCGCCAGGGTTGCCGGCGCAGCTCGCTCAGGGGGCGTTCGCCACACCGGGTGAGTTCGATGCTTACCTGCGGTTTTCCACCAACCCGGGTGACATCCTCGATGACAAGGTTTCCACCCCACGGGGGCTGGCGCTCAAGATCGTTGGCGTACAAGGCCCGCGGTTGCCAGGCAGTGAGGGGCAAGTCACGCAGGACTTTGTCATGCAAAATGCCAAAGCCTTCACCGCGCCAGACCCCAAGGCGTTTCTCAAGACGTTGAAGTTGCTTGCCAAAACCACTGACAAAGCGCCGGGTACGAAAAAGGTAGTGTCGGCCGTGCTGCGCGGTGCAGAAAAAGTGGTCGAAGCGCTTGGCGGTGAGAGCGGCACGCTCAAAAGCCTTGGTGGGCACCCTCAAACCCACATTCTTGGCGAAAGCTTCAGCACCGTCGTACCTGTACTCTATGGCCCTTACTACGCAAAGCTTGCGGTAGTGCCCGTGTCGGCGGCCTTGACTGCGCTGACCGATCAGGTTGTTGACCTCAAAGACGATCCAGACGGGCTACGTCACGCCATGGAAGCGTTTTTTGCAAGCGAGGGCGGCGTCTGGGAGCTTCAGGTCCAGTTGGCCACCGACCTTGATCAAATGCCGATCGAAGATGCATCCAGTCAGTGGCCCGAGACGCTCAGCCCCTATGTGACCGTGGCCACGTTGGAGGTCAAGCCTCAAGCGGCATGGAGTGAAGAGAATGTGCGCCGTATCGACGACGGCATGGCGTTCAGCCCCTGGCACGGTCTGGCGGCGCACAGGCCCTTGGGTGGCGTGATGCGGGTGCGCAAGCCGGCCTATGAAATGTCGGCCAATTTTCGTGGGCAGCACAATGGGTGCCCAATCCATGAGCCCGGTCCTAAAGGGCCGAGCCTGTAAGTCGAGGAGAGTACGCCATGCAACCAGAAACCGCGGGCACTGAAGAGAAAGGCCCAAGCGATGTGCCTTATATCAACGATCCGTTAAAACCGACTTCCCCTGCGCTCAATGACGCGGATGCCACGGAGGCGGCGGAGGCTGAGATGGACATCGAGGACGACGGCGAATCGCTCTAGGTTCGCTGGCGCCGTCGCCCGAGCAGCGGCGGCGCCAGGTATGAAGTCTGAGGCTACCGGTCGTTTGAATAAACCTTCGACGTGGAAAAGCCATCACCGCCTGATTTTTAGTGTTGTGGTTTGACTTGGCGCCGGCTTCGCCGGCTCCATGGCACGCTTGTGAGCCATGGACGCCAACCGAGCGCCAAGCGGATTCTACTTGGCAGCCAGCGTTCCTGCGGCCTGCGCCTGTTCAAGCTGGCGCTTGCGGCCAATGACCAGCACCATGACCCCAGCCAGCGTGCACAACGCCGCCAGTGGCATCAGTGCCAGTGCGTAGCTGCCGGTGGCGTCATGGATGGCGCCGTACACGTTGACCATCAAGCCACCCCCGATCAGGTTGGCCATGGCGCCAACCGCAGCCAGCCCAGCTGCTGCAGTGGAGGAGGACAACCAGCCCGACACCAATGCCCAGAACGGGCCTTTCATGGAGTAGGCCCCCACCAGCACCATGGTCAGCATCACTACCGTGGCCGGCAGTGACGAGGTGAACAGGGTCATCAGCAGGCCGGCCGCAATCAGCAACATGGTCATTGCGGTGTGCCAGCGACGTTCACCGGTGCGGTCGGAACTGCGGCCCCAGATGACCATCAGGATCGAGGCAACGCCATAAGGAATCGCGTTCACCAGCCCGATCTCCATGGAGCTCAGGCCGAAGGTCTTGAGCAGTTGTGGCGCCCAGACGCTCATGGTGCTGCCAGCCGCCGAGGCGCCCGAGTAAATCAGCGCGAGCACCCAGATGTCCTTGTGGCGCAGCAGTTTCCACAGCGAGATATGACCGATGGTGGTTTTCTGTGCTCGTTCCTCGGCCAACCGCCCGGTGAGCCAGCCGCGTTGATCGTCATTCAGCCATTTGGCCTGCTCAGGCCGATCGGTCAGTACGAACAGACAGGCGATCCCCAGCAGCACCGCCGGGATGCCTTCGAGGATGAACAGCCAATGCCACCCACGCATGCCCAACCAGCCGTCCAGGCTCAACAGCAGCCCTGAAATCGGCGAGCCGATGAAGTTGGCGGCGGGAATGGCGACCATGAATAGCGCCACCATGCGCGCGCGATACGCCGACGGCAGCCAGTAGGTGAGGTACAGCAACACCCCTGGGAAGAACCCGGCCTCGGCAGCGCCCAGCAGAAAGCGCATTACATACAGTGAGTTGGCCCCTTGCACGAAGGCGGTACCGGCGGAGATCAGCCCCCAGGTGATCATGATGCGCGCGATCCAGATGCGCGCACCGTAACGCTGCATGGCGAGGTTGCTGGGGACTTCCACCAGGAAGTAGGCGAAGAAGAACAAGCTGCTGGCGAAACCGAAGACCTTGGCTGACAACTCCAGGTCCTGGTTCATCTGCAACGATGCCATGCCGATGTTGCCGCGATCGATGATCGCGATCAGGTAGCAGATGATCAGAAAGGGCAGTAGACGCCAGGCAACACGGCGCATGGTGGCGCGTTCGAGCTCGCTGGGCGGGGTTGAGGCTGCTTTCATGGTGCTCTCCAATTGTTTTTTTTCTGGAGTTACGCAGGGGTCTGTGCGGCCGGACAAGCCGGCGCAAGGGCAATCAGTTATCGATCAGGTGACGGTTCACCACACAGCGCGGGTCCAGCGCCTTGCCGTCCCAGGCATCGAGGATTTGCTGCAGGGCAACCAGGCCTACGCGGTCCCGGGCTTCGCTGGTGTTGGCCCCGATGTGAGGTGTGGCGACCAGGGTTGGCAGGCCCCACAGCGGGCTGTCGGCCGGAGGCGGTTCGGGGTGGAAAGTGTCCAGGCCGGCACCCCCGATGCGCCGCTCGCTCAACGCAAGCACCAAGGCATCGGTATCGACCAGCTCGCCACGTGCGGTGTTGATCAAGATGGCACCTGAACGCATGCGCTCAAGCTGCTGGGCGCCGATGAGGTTGCGATTGGTGTCTGTGAGGGGGCAATGCAGGCTGATGATATCGCTATCGGCCAGCAAGCGATCGAAATCCTCTTCGCGCTCGAGGTGATCACGCACGGGTAACTGCTGCAAGTAAGGGTCGTAAACCTTGACCTTCATGCGCAGCGGTGCCACCAGGTCCATCAGGATCGCGCCGATCGAGCCAAGGCCGACCAGGCCCAGTGTCTTGCCCGCCAACTCCATGCCGTTGGCAGTGGCCTTGTCCCAGTGGCCTTCGCGCATGCGCGCATCGAGCAAGGCGGTTTGGCGCGCAACGCTGAACATCAACGCAAAGGCGTGCTCGGCCACTGACTGGGCGTTGGCCCCAACGGCGACGGAGACAGGAATACCCCGGTCGGCGGCGGCCTGGATGTCGATGGTGTTGTAGCCGACCCCATGCTTGGCGACCACCTTCAACGCGTTGGATGCATCGATCATGGCGCGGGTCAGGCTGCCTTGTCGCACGATGATGGCATCGGGTTGCTCTGCGCGGATGATCGCTTCGAGCTCATGCTCGGGCAGATAGGGCGTGGTGGGGATGACGCGGATGGCGTGTTGATCGGCCAGGCGCATCGCGTCGTCGGCCAGCGCCGGACCTGTCAGCAGAAGGGTACGGGACATCGTCGATACCTTGTTTTTGTTGAAGACGGTAGGACTGCACTGAGTGCTTTCACCAATAACCTAGCATAATGAAATGGCGTTGCAACAATAGATTTTAAGTCAGCCACATTGCCGAATAACTGAGATTTCAAACCCTTGAAATCTGTTTAATGAAATGCCATTCTGAAATGGCGTTCTGCTTCGACGTTGAGCGCGCCCAATAAATCCAAGAAGAGGTAGGTCACATGAGCATTGGTTTCCAGGTGCTTGAGCGCACGCGAAAAATCGGTGATGAGTGGGTATCGCGCTACCGCGAGGTGCCGGTCGCCAACGTCAGCGACTCGATGAATCGCATGACGGCGGGTGGTGCGCGTTTGCGCCCCATGCACCGGGAAGGTGTGCTGTGCGGCGCGGCTCTGACGGTCAAGGCCCGTCCTGGTGACAACCTGATGCTGCACTACGCCATCGACAGCGCCGAGCCAGGTGATGTGATCGTGGTCGATGCCGGCGGCGACCTGACCAATGCTCTGATCGGCGAGATGATGGTGGCGTACGCCGTGAAGCGCGGTGTAGCGGGCATCGTCATCCATGGTGCAATCCGCGATGCTGGCAGCATCAAGGCCGGTGACTTCCCCCTGTTCGCTGCCGGTGTTTCCCATCGCGGCCCTTACAAGGACGGGCCGGGCGAGATCAACGTGCCCATCGCCATCGATGGCATGGTGATCGAACCCGGGGACCTGATCATCGGTGACGATGACGGCTTGCTGTGCGTACCCTATGCCCATGTCGCAGAGGTCTACCAACGCGCCACGGCCAAGCACGCTGCCGAAACGGCGCAAATGCAACATATCGCTCAAGGTACCAATGACCGCACCTGGGTCCTGGAGTCCTTGAAAAAGAAAGGCTGCCTGCTGCCTGACTGAGGATCGACCCGCACGTGGTCCGAGCAAGATCCTTCAATGGCGGCTGCTTCTCACCTGAGGACTCGCTCACTTGTCTGACCTGACGCCGCCCCCTCGTACCCGTTGGCCTTCTGCTGTACGCGCATTGGGCCACCATCATTTCCAGGTTTATTTTGCCGGCCAAGGCGTTTCGACCTTGGGCAAGTGGGTTCAGCAAGTCGCGCTGTCCTGGTTGGCCTATCACCTGACCGGGTCAGCTGTATTGCTGGGCCTGATCACCTTTCTTTCTCTCGCCCCGCAGTTGATCGTCGGTCCGTTCGCAGGCGCCTGGATCGATCGCCACGACAAGCGTCGACTGCTGATCGTGGTCCAGTCGATGCTGGTGGCGCAATCGGCCGCGCTTGCGCTAGTGACCTGGGCTGGTTGGGTAGATGGCCCCTTCATTGCCGCAATGGCACTGCTGCTGGGCTTGCTCAATGCCGTCGAAACACCCCTGCGTCAGGCCCTGATCGGCTCTTTCGTGGAAGATCCAGCTGACCTGCCCAACGCGCTGGTCCTCAACGCGATGCTTATCAACGCCGCCCGCTTCGTGGGCCCGCCACTGGCCGGCGGGCTGATAGCCGTGGCGGGGGAGGCGGCTTGCTTCGCCTTGACCGCCGTCGCCTTCACCGCGCTGCTGGCAGGGTTGCTGAAGGTGCAAGCCACAGCCAGCCCTCGGGCGACAGGTTCCACTGCCCAGGTATTTCGTGAGGGCCTCGCTTATCTATGGCGGGAACAGGGCGTCAGGCAACTGCTGTTCAATGTCATCATGGTCAACCTCCTGGCGTCCTGCTATGCAGCGCTTCTGCCGATCCTGGCCAAGCGCGTGTACGCCGGTGACGCACGGGTGCTGGGCTGGCTCTGGGGCGCGGCAGGCGCTGGCGCGTTCGTGGCCACGTTAGTGCTGGCGGTGGGCGGAGCCTTGCCTCGCCTTCGGCAGTTCATCGAAGTGGGCGCAGGACTTTGCGCCCTGGCACTGCTGGGTGTGTGCTGGGCAGGGCAGTGGCAGCTGGCATTGCTGGCGCTTCTGGTGCTGGGGTTCGGCATCACGCTGAGCAACGTGAGCACCAACATGCAGTTGCAGAGCCAAGCGCCGGGCCATCTGCGCGGACGTGTCATTGCGTTCTACATCGCCATGCGCTTCGGTTTCGAGGCGTTGGGTGGCATGGCCGCCGGGCTGCTGGCTGCTCGTGTGGGCGCCCCGGCCACCTTGGGTGCAGCCGGGGCAGTGTTGCTGTTGGGTGTCGCGGGGACTTGTGCATGGCGCAACCGTCGGGCTGCATGAGCGCGCCGGTCCGGCCTGCTGGTGGCAGGCCAGCCCGGATGGGAAGACAGTCATAACCCGAGCATGTTGTAGTGCACGTAGTACATGATCCACAGCGACAACCCCACCAACAGCGTGATGATCACCACCGTGAACACCAGCGCGATCAAGTTCCAACGCTGCTCTCGCGCTGTGGTCAGGTGCAGGAAAAACACCATGTGCACCACGATCTGGACCAGGGCGCACACCAGCACGGTCATGAAGGTCAGGTGACGCGGCAGGCTGGGGTACATGGCCAGCCCGAAGGGCAGCAGGGTGAGCAGGGCTGCCAGCACGAACCCTGTGTTATACGAACGGTGGCTGCTCTGGCTAGCGCCGGCACTGCTAGGTACATGGCTTTGACGACTCATCAGATCACCCCGAACAGATAAACGACGGTAAACACACAGACCCACACGATGTCCAGGAAATGCCAGAACAGGCTCAGGCAGCTCAAGCGCGTAGCATTGACACAGGTCAGGCCGCGCTGGTGAACCTGCATCATCAACAGGGCCATCCAGATCAGCCCCACCAGCACGTGCAGGCCGTGAGTGCCCACCAACGTGAAGAACGCCGTCAGAAACGCACTGCGTTGGGGGCCTGCGCCCTCGCTGATCAGATGATGGAATTCATTGATCTCCATGGCGATGAAGCCCAGGCCGAGCAGGAACGTGACGCCCAGCCAGCGCAGCACCCAGCGCTTGTCCTGGCGGTGGTTGGCGAGCATCGCATAGCCGTAGGTGATGCTGCTCAAGAGCAACAGGAACGTCTCCACCAGCACATAAGGCAGTTCGAAGATGTCCGCCGCGCTGGGCCCACCTGCCACAGACTGTCCCAGCACCGCATAGGTAGCAAACAGGGTGGCGAACAGAATGCAGTCGGTCATCAGGTAGACCCAGAAGCCGAACAGGCTCAGGGAGCCTGCGTCTTCGTGGCCATGCTCTTGCTCGCGGGCCGTTTCGTTGTGCACGACATGGGACATGATTCAGGCCTCCGCCAACCGTTGGCGACGCTCGGTTTCCATCCGTTCGACCGCTTCGGCCGGGATGCAGTAGTCGGTATTGGGGTCGTAACTGCGCACGATCAGGGTGGCGATGACTGCCAGTGAACTGGCGATGACCAACCACCAGATGTGCCAGATCAACGCAAAGCCCAGCACCGTGGACAGAACGCCTAGCACCAGGCCCAGGCTGGTGTTGTGAGGCATGTGGATCTTGCGGAAATCCATCTCGGCCAGGGTTTTCACGCCTTTCTCCTTCATGCCCCAGTACGCGTCGATGCCGCCCACGACAGGTTGCTCGGCGAAGTTGTAGAACGGGGGCGGCGAAGCGGTCGCCCATTCCAGCGTGCGCCCGTCCCAGGGGTCGCCCGTCGTGTCGCGGTTCTCATGACGTTTGCGGATACTCACCACCAGTTGCATGACCTGACAGGCCACGCCACACAGGATGATCAATACACCGACCATTTCCAGCAGCAGGAAGGGCCGCCACTCGGGTACGTCGAAGTGATTCAGGCGCCGGGTCATGCCCATGAACCCCAGGAAATAGGACGGCATGAAGGCAAAGTAAAATCCAGCCAACCAGCACCAGAAGGCAGCACGCCCCAGTGGGTCATGGAGTTTGAAGCCGAAGGCCTTGGGGAACCAGTACGTCAGGCCGCAGAGGTAGCCGAAGACCGCGCCGCCGATGATCACGTTGTGGAAATGGGCAATCAGGAACAGGCTGTTATGCAACAGGAAGTCCGCACCGGGCACCGCCAGCAGGACCCCGGTCATGCCCCCGATGCTGAAGGTGACGATGAAGCCAACCGTCCACAGCATCGGCGTCTCGAAACGCACCCGACCCCGGTACATGGTGAACAGCCAGGTGAAGATCTTCACCCCGGTGGGGACGGCGATGATCATGGTCATGATGCCGAAGAACGCGTTCACGTTGGGTCCTGCGCCCATGGTGAAGAAATGGTGCACCCAGACGATGAAGGACAGCACCGTAATGACGATGGTCGCCCACACCAGGGAGTAGTAGCCGAACAGCTTCTTGCGCGAGAACGTCGAGGCCACCTCCGAGAAGATACCGAACGCTGGGAGTATGAGGATGTACACCTCGGGGTGGCCCCAAGCCCAGATGAGGTTCACGTACATCATGGGGTTGCCGCCCAGTTCATTGGTGAAGAAGTGCATGCCCAAATAGCGGTCCAGCGTGAGCATGAACAAGGTGGCGGTGAGGATGGGAAAGGCAGCCAGGATCAGGATCGAGGTGCACAACACTGTCCAGGTGAACACCGGCATGCGAAACAGCGTCATGCCGGTGGTACGCATCTTCAGAATGGTGACGAAGAAGTTCAGCCCGGTGAGCAGGGTGCCTACCCCGGAAATCTGCAACGCCCAGATGTAGTAGTCCACTCCCACCCCGGGGCTGTATCCGATACCGGACAACGGGGGGTAGGCCACCCAGCCGGTGCGTGCGAACTCGCCAATGCCCAGGGAAAGGTTCACCAGCACGGCGCCGGAAACAAACAGCCAGAAGCTGACGGCATTCAAAAATGGATAGGCCACGTCGCGGGCGCCGATCTGCAAAGGTACCACCACGTTCATCAGCCCGACCACGAACGGCATGGCCATGAAGAAGATCATGATCACCCCATGGGCGGTGAAGATCTGGTCGTAGTGCTCAGGCGGCAGGTAGCCAGGCGAGCCGTCCGAGGCCATGGCCTGCTGGGTGCGCATCATCAACGCGTCGGCGAACCCGCGCAGCAGCATCACCAGGGCGACGACGATGTACATCACGCCGATGCGCTTGTGGTCCACGCTAGTGAACCACTCCTGCCACAGGTATTTCCATTTGCCCATGTAGGTGATGGCCCCTACGACCGCCAGGCCCAGCAGCCCGACGACGGCCAGCGTGTACATGATGATCGGCTCGTGGAGGGGGATGGCGTCCCAGGTCAGTTTTCCGAACATGCGCTTACTCCTTGCTGCCTTGGGGGCTCTGGCCCTGGGAATCGCTGAGGCGGCGTTCGACCTCCCGGGAGCGGTTGACGCCCTGGTACTTGTCGATCAACGACTGGAACAGGTGCGGGTCGACCTTGCCGTAATGTTCTACCGGGTGGGCAATACTGGGCTTGGCCAGCTGCGTGTAGGCAGCCCCATCGAGCTGGCGCCCGGCGGCGCGGGTGCGTTCGACCCAGTCATCGAAGCCCGGCGGGTCGAGGGCCAGCGCCTTGAAGTGCATGTCGGAGAACCCCGGGCCGTTGTAGTTGGCGGCGATCCCGGTGTAGTCGCCTGCGTGGTTGGCGATCAGGTGCAGCCGTGTCTGCATCCCGGCCATGGCGTAGATCTGGCCGCCCAGGGCCGGAATGAAGAACGAAGTGATGGCGCCGTCGGAAGTCACCCTAAAGTCAACGGGCGTGTCTACAGGCATCGCCATTTCGTTGACCGAAGCAATGCCGAGTTCGGGATAGACGAACAGCCACTTCCAGTCCATGGCGATGACCTGGACCTTGAGCGCAGGGGTGTCGGATGCCAGCGGCCGGTACGGGTCCAGCGCATGGGTCGAACGCCAGGTGACAACCCCTAGCACGATGATGATGGCCAGCGGCACGCCCCATACCACCGCTTCGATCAGCCGCGAGTGGCTCCAGTCGGGGGTATAGCGGGCCTTTTCGTTCGAGGCCCGATAGCGCACCGAAAACACCAGCGCCATGATCATCACCGGTACCACTACGATCAGCATGAGCAAGGTGGCGAGGATGATCAGGTTGCGCTGCTCGAGCCCCACCTGCCCCTTGGGGTTGAATAACACCATATCGCAGCCCGAGAGCTGGAGTGCTACGGTGCCCAGCGCCATCATCCAGAGCAGTCGCCTTGCCGTTTTCGGTTCCCTGGCCATGTGAGCATCCCGTATGTGTTGTCAGATGTTTCGGCTATCACATCTGAGAGGAACCCAATGCTCCCAAGGTTGTTTGCAATGCGCGATTGGTCGACGAATGGCAGCCCAGGTCAGGGAACTTATGCCCATGGGTGGCTGGCAGTTGGCGCGCCACCTGGGCAGGGCACTGAACCTTGCGCGCAGGGGGGCAGTCACAGCGCCATTGACCAGACGATTGGAGCGCCATAATGGCCAGCGACGCAACCGCCTCACTCAAACGCGTGATCACCCTGCCGTTGTTGGTGTTCTTCATCCTCGGGGACGTATTGGGCGCCGGGGTATACGCACTGGCAGGCGCCATCGCCGACCGGGCCGGTGGCGCCATCTGGGCGCCTCTGGCCCTGGCACTGTTCTTCGCCCTGTTGACTGCGGCGTCCTACGCCGAGCTTGTCAGCAAATACCCCCGGGCTGGCGGTGCGGCGGTGTTCGCACGGCGGGCGTTCGGCTCGCCGTTGCTGGCTTTTTTGGTGGGGTTCGCCATGTTGGCGGCAGGCATCACCAGTGCCGCAGGGTTGGCGCTGGCGTTTGCTGGGGAATATCTGCGCGTGTTTATCGACTGGCCTTCGGCGGTGCTGGCGCCCCTGTTTCTAGTATTGATGGCAATGCTCAACGCCCGGGGTATCAAGGAGTCGCTCAGTGCCAACCTGGTCATGACCCTGATCGAACTCAGCGGCTTGGTGCTGGTGATCGTCGCTGTGGCGGTATTGAGCGGCCAAGGGCAGGCCGAGCCTACCCGTTTGCTGGATTTCGGCGAACAGGGCCCGGCTAGTGCGGTACTGGGCGGCGCTTTGCTGGCATTTTATTCGTACGTGGGGTTCGAGACGTCCGCCAACCTGGCCGAGGAAATCAAGGACGTACGCCGGACGTACCCACGCGCGCTGTTCGGGGCCTTGCTGGTGGCCGGCCTGGTTTACCTGGCAGTCGGCGCCGGCGCCGCGTTGGTCATGCCAGTGCAGGCACTGATCGACGCCAAGACGCCCTTGATGGACATTGTGCACAACGCTGACCTGGGGCTGCCCCACGGTGTATTCGCCATCATCGCTTTGGTGGCGGTGGCCAACGGCGCCATGTTGACCATGATCATGGCCAGCCGCCTTGCCTGGGGCATGGCCCGCGATGGCATGCTGCCGCGCGTTCTGGGCCAAGTGCTACCCAACCGCGGCACACCCGGTTATGCGATAGCCGCGACCACGCTGCTGGCCATCCTGCTGACCTTTACTGGCTCGCTGGAAGTGCTGGCCGAAACCGTCGTGCTGTTGCTGTTGTTCGTATTTTTGAGCACGAACGTAGCGGTGTTGGTGCTCAAGAAGGAAAAGGTCGATGCCGAGCATTTCTCGGTTCATCCGGTGGTCCCTGTGTTGGGTATCCTGTCGTGCCTGCTGGTGCTGAGTCAGCAACCTTTCGAGAATTGGCTGAGGGCAGGGGCATTGCTGGGCTTGGGGGCGGTGTTGCACTGGCTGGCGGGCAAGGGCATTGGTCGGACCATTAGCGAGGGTGATGCGGGATAGTGACGGGGGCAAGCGATCATGTGCGAGCTTTGAATGTCCCATACTTCGCTAGCCAACCGCGCCCCTGCGCAGACTTGCGCTGCTACTCATCAGGAACCGTTCAATGGCCAAAGAGATTGAAAACCCTTGCGTGTCGAGCTGCAAGCTCAAGCATGAAGTGTGCACCGGCTGCGGGCGCAGCAAGGAGGAGATACGCGGCTGGCGAAACATGAAGCGTTCCGAGAAGAAGGCGACGGTCGAGAAAGCGGCTGCGCGCTTGAAGAAGATCAAAAAGAAGGGCAAGGGGTGAGTGGTGTGCAGGGTTTGTTGACAGCCCGGAACGGTTGGTAGGCGCAATTTATCGGCGTGCGGCCTAAGCATGGGCATCAATCACCTTTTCCTTGCCGCATGGCTCCAGGATTCCCAGCTGGCGTTTTACTAGCTGGCGTTCTAACTGACACGAGCGGCCAGCATCCCCTCGACCTGGGGAGCGACATCGAGGTCGAACATGGAAATGAAGCTGTCCATCAACGGTGATTCGTTGTGGGTGCTCCAGCTCATGTACAGGCCGATGGCCGGGTTGGGGGAGGCGGTCACGGGGTGGATACGGCGGAACACGACCCTGTCGCGCATGATCGAGTTGGCAATCGACTCAGGCACCAAAGCAACGCCGAAACCGCAGGCCACCAAGCCTATCAAGGTATGGATCTGCGCGCCCTCCTGCACCACCTTGGGGTAAAAACCGGCGGCTTCACACAAGGCGGTCAGCTGGCTGTGATAGCCGGTGCCCAGCGCTTCGGGGGTGAAGACGAAGTCTTCCCCGGCGAAGTCCCTCAAGTCGATCTGACCTTCCTTTGCCTTCGGGTGATGGGCGGGCAGGGCCATCACGATCTCTTCGTCCAGTAACAGGCGTGACTCGACGTTTTCCGCCGAGATCGGCAATGCCGTTACTGTGAGTTTGCCAGCAATGCCCTCGGACACCTGGCGTGCGTGTTCGATGCCCAGCTCAAGCGCCTTCAACGTGCTGTAGGCCGCACTCAGGAATGCACTGCCGGCGGGGGTCAGTTTGACCCCGCGCTTATTGCGCGTGAACAGACTGAACCCCGTTTGTCTTGCAGCCGATGGATGGCTTGGCTCAACGGGGGCTGGGCCCTGTGCAGGCGAATAGCGGCCTTGTGAAAGTGCAGCTCTTCAGCCACGGCGATGAATTGGCGCAGCAGGCGGGTTTCGATCATTTCTTCTGTTCCTTCATCTGAATTGATCTGAGGACGGGGGTGCGGCAAGGTTACCGGTTAACAGGCCCCCGACTAAATACTAAACAAAAAGTAGAGCTAAGTTAATCATTGGATCCAATACCCGCAAGCGGTCTCGAACAGGTCCGAGTTCGGTGGCGTGGCTTACGAAAGGGCCTCAGAAGAGTAATCATCAAGAAATTATTCGGATTTATCAGCAACTTGATAGGCACCAGGTATCAACCTGCGCTGCCGTTAGTATTAAACAACGTGAACATTCATTGTTAAGGTAGGGCGGTACTCAAGCGGAAACAGACCATGAACTTTACAGGAAAGACCGCCCTTGTAACGGGTGCTGGCCGAGGACTCGGTTTCAGTTATGCGCACGCTTTGGCGACACTGGGCGCCAATGTGGTAATTAGTGATATCGGCGCAGATAAGCTGGGCGCCGGGGGCGATGGCTCCATTGCCATGGAGGCTGCGAAAGCGCTCCGGGGCAAAGGTTTCAACGTGTTGGGGCATCATGGGGACTTGTCCGGTGAGCAGGGTTGCGAGCAACTGGTGGCAATGGCCATCGAGGCATTTGGTCAACTCGATATCGTGATTCATAACGCCGGTTGGGTCGGTTATCAAGCGATTGAAGACGCTGATGCGACATTCATTGGCCGCGCCGTGGATATCAATATCTATACTCCCGTGTGGTTATGCAAACATGCATGGAAACACCTCAAACAGTCTGCTGCCGCACGGGTCGTGCTGACCTCATCCGACCGCGCGATGTACCAGCAATATGCCCAACCGGGCCTGGTGGCGTATGCCGCCGGCAAGATGGCACAACTGGGCATCATGAATGCGCTAAGCATGGAAGGCACCGAAGCCGGCATTCTCGTCAATGCTGTATCTCCAGTGGCCAAGACCCGTATGTGGGGCGTGACGGGTGAACCGGAGAATCTCAAGCCTGAATGGGTGACGCCCGGCGTGGTGTTCCTGGCGGCGCCGAAGTGCCAGGACACAGGTTATGTCCTGCGTGCCAGCAATGGCCAATTTACGGCCATGCGGTTTGTGGAAAACCCAAATGTCGATTACCCGGTCGATCTGGCCCGCGTGAAGGCCACTAGCGCCGAACAAGTTGCCCAGCGGTGGGACCACATTAAGGAGCGATGAATAGGCCTCCTCAGGAAAACCTCAAACGCTTCTTACCGTGCCAGGCCGATCTGGAGGAAAGCCCGGTCTGGGATGAAGCTCATCAGTGCCTGCGCTTCGTCGACATCAGTGGCGGCCAGATCAATGCGCTGGACCTGCATGGGCAACTGACGCGACTGTATGAATCGCCTGCGCGCATTGGCGCCCTGGCTTTGACTGAAAAGGGCAACCTGATTGTCTCCCAGCATGCTGGCGTTGCCATCCTAGGCTTTGTGTGAAAAGTCTTGAGACAAAGGTCAGGCAAAGCGAAAACAGCCGAAGGACGGCCGAAGTCGCGCTCGACTTTACGGGTTGCAAATGAGCCTTCCGACCGTGCGGCCGCTCCAGACTGTTTTCAACGTAGCCTCACCGAGTATCAAGGCGCTTGATACAAAGCCTAGTGTCCACAATCAGAGCCACCGCCGGTGTCGGGTTGAGCAGATGGGCCGCCTATGTGCGTCGCCATTCAGGTTAGGCGTAATCAAATACTACCTGAACGTACCCATTATTGGATTTCTGCTCAAAGATGTCGAAGTACTCGATACGTGCGAAGTACCTGTACGTTCCTTTGTAATCGTTCTCCCTGAGCAGCAGGTCATTGGTGATAGCCTTGCGGCCACTGGGTCCGTTGATTTCATGGAGATAGACGTCCTGTCCGTATACTTCATCACGTGAAATGGAGAGCAAGGTCCTGATGGGAGGAGGCGAACTGTCTTTGATGGTCCACGCCCATTCAATTGTTTGCGCACGCACATGGTAGGTCACGGTGAATGACTCAATGATCGGCGGCGTGATGGTGGTGGGCCGGTTTTGCTGCGCTGGCCTCAATGTGATTTCTTGATCTCGTTCGGGCGTTTGCCCAACTTGGACTTTGACGTCTTGTCCGGAGTGACCATTGACCAAGGAGGCTCGCCATGGTGCTTTGCCGGCCCCGACGGTGTATTTGTGGGGTGACTGCCACTCGCCACCCTCGACCATGATGAAGTAGTTGCCAAAATGCCCGTAGTAGTGCTGTGCATTGCCTCCATAGCGCTCTACGAAGCCAGCGGGATTACCCTCAAGCATCAGCGCGCGCCCTGCAATCCGTGCAGACATCCAATGCGTCCATGTCTTGGCCGTGAACGAATACATGAACATCGACGTGTAGGTGTACTTGTCATCACCTTTGCGTGTCCAGCGGCGTATGACCATGGCATAGCGCTCACCGGGTTTCCATGCATTCTGATTACTGGTGTGCAAACCAGTTCCTTCATTGCCGAAGTGATCCCAGTATATACCAGGTCTACCGCTGATAAGTGTTGCCTCGGGTAAGGTGTCCTCGGGCAAATCATCGGAATCCCAGATGGAGCAGATGTTGTTTCCGTAAACATCGTTACCCGGCACTAGGCTCATCTGTATTCCAGCATAACTGGGGTTCTTTCCATAGTTTGGATTCATCAGGCTCCAGTAGATATAGCGCTGGGCCCCGGCCTGCGGCACATGTATCTCGGCATAGAACAGTTCAACCCCTTTGCGCGGGTTGAAGTGGGCGGTGATGTAAGGTCCCCACGCTGGTACGTCGTTGGCAGGCTCAGGCAGGTCAGCGTGTTCATCTCGCAATATTGCGGTCATGGACTGTGCTTGACGGGTATCCATTGAGTGTTCCTCGTTATGTAAACGTCGCGATAGTGCGATGAAAGTCATGCTATTCGGATCCCTTGTGCCCACAACTGGCAGTTTTGACAGGTCTTCATCTTGCAACACGGTACAACCGCGACCTCCTGAGCTAGGTCGACCGGGGCCAGCAGGGCAGTAAGCAGAAGCCGCTGTTATGAGGGGCGCGACGTCTGTGCTGCATAACCTAATGCATCAGGGAAGTCTCCGGTCTATTGGTGGTACTCAATGCCGGTTGGTGCCCAGTCCTTAGGCCCTATGTGAAAAGCCTTGATACTCGGTGATGCTGCGTCGAAAACAGCCTAGTGCGCCAGCCCGGTCGGATTGCTCATTTACAACCCGTTAAGTCGAGCCCGACTCCAACCGTTCCTCGGCTGTTTCGCCTTGCCTGAGCTTCGTCTCAAGACTGTTCACACGGAGCCTAGGCTCTCTGCGAAATCACGAAAAACCTAATCGTTGCCCCTTCAGCGCTGAGATTTTGTAGAGTCACACGCCATCAACGGAAGGGAACCCTGTGCTGGCAAGGCGCTACGAACTCGCGGACGAGGCCTGGGATGTGGTCTCCGATCTCTTCATCGAAACCCATGGCCGGGGCCGGCCGCGATTGAGCGACCCACTGATGCTCGATGGCGTCCTCTGGGTACTCTGCTCTGGGGCTGCATGGCGAGATATGCCTGAGCGCTTCGGTCCATGGTCAATGGTGTATCAACGGTTTCGGGACTGGCGAAACCAAGGGACTTTCGAGCAGATGCTCAAACGTCTGCACCTGGGATTGAATGAGCTGGGCTTGATCGATCTGCAAACCTGGAGGATCGAGTCAACCGCAGTACGCGCAACCGAGCCTCATCTGGCGCCGGGAAATAAGGGGGCTGACGAACCTGCCGATCACGCTCTAGGCCGCAGTCGTGGCGGCCTGACAACCACAATCCACATGCTATGCGACGCCAACCGGATACCGTTGCGCCTCCTTCTCTCTGGTGGTCAAGCCAGTGACTTCAGCTCCGCACAACCACTGTTGGACAAGGTCAGCATTCCGTCGAGCAAACGTGGCCGCCCGCGCAAGCGCTGCAAATGTCTGCTTACCGAAAAAGGTCACGACGCCCAAGCGCTATGCCGCTACTGCGACCCGCAGGGTCGCTTCATTACCGGTTTGATGGATGGAGGTCACAGCGGCAATACGGCCAGGCGCTGTCGATACGACGCCGGCCTGACGCCTCGGCGATACTGGACAGCATCAGCCTACTAACGGGCTCGCGTGGGCAAGTGCGGGCGACGAGTTGTTCTTCGTCGGCTCGGTGGCCCGCACGCTTCATCGCGCGCCGTATCCGGCGGATGGCAACCATCTGCAACAGGTGTCGGTGTTCGCCCGGTTACCGGAGCAACTGGGCCGACCGGACGGCCTGGCGTTGGATATCGAGCAGCGGGGCGGATTTGTATCGTATTTTTTTCAACAGGCGTGTAAGACGCCTACCGTATTAATCGCGTGCAGGGCAGCGTGTATTTCAGACCGATCAAGGAGGGTCAAGAGTGGGCTATAACTGCAAATGGCCGTGTGCATTCTTGCGGGTCCTAGTGGGGTACGACTTTTTGGGCGTTGGTTTGTCACCCGAGCTCCCACCCAGCCTTAAGGCCGAGTACTTAGAGCGTAAGGGCGCCGGCGCGAACTACCAGCTATCTAGCCACAGCGTGACGCTCGCCATCGAACTGAAGTACGAAAATATCTTTGAAGGCAAAACAGCAATCCTGAGAGGCCTTTACGTGTACTACGGTCAGGTCAGGACCATTGGGACGCGAATTCAATAGTTACAGCCTGTCCAGGATGACCGGCTTGGGGGTGAAATGGACGGTAATACGCATAAGCCCCATCGTACACCAATTGAATCGTCGGCAGGGCGGCAGTGTTGGATCGTTGGTCAGGGATCCCCCGTTTTGAGTTCAATCCAGAATCAGATAAGCGTTGCCCAACCCAGGCTGAGCGAACATCAGCGCATGTATGCTGAACAGGTAATCCTATAATGACTGCGTCTTGCGCGGCCCGCCGACTAGAAACCCTAGGGCGGTCACATTACCGAAAGCGCTGAGCATCTTCGGTTGGGGCATCCTTTGCAAACCATCCAAACCATGCCCTCAAATATGCCCCAGATGTAGCGATTAGCTGGAAGTACATTGCCCTTCGAGGCTATGACAAGGCAAAAATAATAAGCTAGCAAGCATGCGTGAAGTCCCTAGAGACTATGAGGGTTGCCAAAAAACATTTGGACATTCATTCAAATCAAATTGTTATGAATGGGAAATCGAATTTGTATCCGCAGATGTACCGCTTTCAGCTGCAGCTAACGAGTGGATTCCAGTGGAGACAACGAGGAGGGGGCGGTTCCAAATGTGCAATCTCTCGCTCATTTGCGCAACTTATGCTTTGGGCTCGTCACAGTCGCTACGCGTCGCAGCAGTCAGTGGGAGGGATGCACACGTTTTCCACTGAGGCCTGAACCAGGAAGTCGACATTTCCTGAGAAAGCCGGCTTTCTGGTTTCAGGGAACAACCTGAATGGTCAGACGATGAAGTTCACCAATCGGTTGGGCACCACGATCATCCTTCCTACGCTTTCCAGATATTTGCTCAACACAGGATCGGACAGCGCCTGGTCACGGATTGTGTCATGGTCGGCATCGGCCTGGACCAGAATCTCCCCCCGTAGCTTGCCATTGACCTGTACCATCAACTTCACTTCGTCCTGCCTTAAGGCGTCGCTGTCTGGGGTCGGCCAGACACTGTCGTAGATCGCGCCGGGGAATCCTAATGCCTCCCAGAGAACCTGGGAGATATGTGGCGTCACAGGGTGCAGCACCTGCAAGAGAATGGACATGGTTTCCCGGCAGACCTGGTGACCAGCGCTGCGGGCACTCTCCAGTACCTTGAGCATCTTCATTGCACCCGATACGACGGTATTGTATTGCAGACGCTCATAATCGTTATTGATTTGCTTCAACAAGCCATGGGTCATGAAGCGCACACGGCTGGCTTCTGAGGCGTCTGCCGCCTGGCCGTCACTTTCGCTCCAGCGAGCCTGCTCATCAACGGCAAAGCCCCAGAGACGGCGCAGGAAGCGATAAGCCCCTTCGACACCGGTGTCGCTCCAGATCGTGCTTTGATCAGGAGGGCCGGCGAAGATGGTGAACAACCGGGCGGTGTCCGCACCAAACCGGTCGATGATGTCCTTGGGCTCGACCACGTTGTTCTTCGACTTAGACATTTTCTCCACGCCACCCAGGGTGACAGGCAAACCATCTTCGATCGCTGTCGCGCTGACCGGACGGCCTTTTCCATCGTATTGAACCGATACTTCGCCGGGGTAGAACCATCGTCGGCTACCGTCCTGCGCCTTGCGGTAATAACTTTCCCGCAGCAGCATGCCCTGAGTGAAAAGATTCTTGAATGGTTCACTGAACTCCACCAATCTCTCGTCGCGCATCGCCCTTGACCAGAACCTGGCGTAGAGTAAGTGCAGCACCGCATGCTCGATGCCGCCGATGTACTGGTCGATGGGCATCCAGTATCGGTTGCCAGACCCTACCATCGAAGTGTGGCAGTCCGGATCGCAGTAGCGCATGAAATACCAGCTCGAGTCGACGAAGGTGTCCATTGTGTCCGTTTCCCGTTGCGCGGGTGCTGCACAACGAGGGCACGCGACGAGGCGGAACGATTCATGCTGCAGCAACGGATTGCCGCTTCCGTCGGGAATGCAATCGGTCGGCAATATTACCGGCAGGTCTGCGTAAGGTACTGGTACCTCACCACAGTGTTCGCAATGAATGATCGGAATCGGAGTTCCCCAGTATCGTTGCCGGGAGATTCCCCAGTCACGCAGGCGCCACGTGGTGGCTTGCTCGCCACGCCCACGCTCGGCAAGGGCGTCGACGATTGCCAGGGCAGCTTGCTCCACCGTGAGACCATCATAGGCGCCAGAGTTGATCAGGCGACCTTCCTGGCTGCCGTAGCGATCCGACCAAGCTGCAGGGTCATAAGGAGCCCCGTCGAGCGCGATGACGGGGTGTACGGGCAAGCCATACTGACGGGCAAAATCGAAATCGCGCTCATCATGGGCCGGCACCCCCATCAAGGCGCCCTCCCCATACTCACCAACCACATAATTGGTGATCCACACGGCGACCGATTCGCCGGTTAATGGATGCTCGACGTGCAAGCCGCTCGGGATACCGAGCTTCACCTGCGCGCCGGCGGCGGAACTGGTCTGTGCCGCCTGTCGACATGCCCGCACCTGCGGCTCGAGCCCTGGATCGAGCGCCGTGGCACGCTTGGCCAGCGGATGATCAGGGGAAACGGCACAAAACGTCACACCCATCAGCGTATCGACGCGCGTCGTGAACACCCACAGCTTGCCTGCGTCGATCAACTGCCCGTTTGCGTCTTCGACAGTGTGGACAAAGGCCAGGCGGACTCCACTGGCCTTGCAAATCCAGTTGCGCTGCATGCTGCGGACCATGTCCGGCCAACCCTCCAGGGTATCGATGGCCGACAGCAGTTCCTCTCCATACTGCGTTATGCGCAGGTAGTAGCCGGGAATCTCGCGTTTCTCGACGAACGCTCCGGATCGCCAACCCCGGCCATCCACCACTTGCTCGTTGGCCAGCACGGTTTGGTCGACGGGGTCCCAGTTGACGATTTGGGTCTTCTTATAGGCCACGCCCTTTTCCAACAACTTCAAGAAAAACCACTGGTTCCATTTGTAGTACTCTGGATCGCAGGTGGCGATTTCTCGTGACCAGTCGAAAGCCAGTCCTAGCGGCTGCATCTGCGACTTCATGTCGGCGATGTTCATCCGTGTCCATTGAGCGGGTGATACGCCCGACTGCATCGCGGCGTTTTCTGCCGGTAGGCCGAACGCATCCCATCCCATCGGCATCAGGACGTTGTAGCCCTTCATCCGCATGTGACGGGCCAACATGTCATTGATCGTGTAGTTCCGCACATGCCCCATGTGCAACTTTCCGGAGGGGTAGGGCAGCATGGAACAGGCATAGAACTTTGGCCGGCTTTCGTCCTGGACAGCCTTGAATACTTCATCGCGAAGCCATTTGGCCTGAGCCGTGCTTTCAACCCAGGCAGGATCATACTGCTGTCGCATAGGGGGCCTCGATATTGTTGGAGCTGGAAGACGATAAATCGCCCGGCTGGTATGTTCTTGTAAGATATCGCTCGGCCTGTTGAGCATCGCTTGCCGCAAGTGTAAGCGCTTACAGTAGGTCAGTGGCCGGCGCCCAGTGCGATAAAATATCGCTAAAACCCATTTTTGATGTCAAGCATTTATTTCGGGCAAGTAAGTCGAGCTGACAATAGTCGCGTCAAAGGCAACTATTTTTGAATTATCTAATCCTGGGGCGATGCTGGCGGCTTCAGCGTCTAAGCGTCTCGCCTCGAACCGACATCCGGTTCATAGTTTCGCTCGTTGGAGGCGGTGATCGATCTGTTTAAATTTGGCGAATAATTTGTAGGAAAAATCGTCGGAGTGCATTGGGCTTCGTTACAAAATGTTCCTCAAGTATCCTTTTGCACCGCACCCTTGTATCGCACATTTTCAAGATGTCAAAAGTAGAGGACTCATTATTCCGAGTAGCCATGAAAAAAACTGCCGTCAGCTTCTGCTTATGGCGCAGTAATAGGTGTCATTGGCATGTACCCTAGTCGGAGATGACAAGCCTTGCTGTTGCCGTTATTGCCTTCCGAGCTTCAATCTGGAGCGGCCACCTACGCCGTAATGTTGTCCAGGCGTGTCGCTGGGCATGATTTGTACTGTGTCCCACGACACCGTCACGGCAATGGCTGACAATATGGTGGGAGGGTTGTGGGGAAAGCATGGGCAGAGATGGACATCAGTCCAACCAAGAAGATCCCACTCCATGTGCTGTGGTAGGGCGTGGTGCTGAGTCACGCCCGTTCGCTGTGTTCGCTGTCTCGGCTTATTGCGTCGGCGAGTGCCATGGCAGTTGTCCGGCCGGACTATCGCCTTCATGGCGTTCTGATCAAAGGCTGTCCGGATCCCCAAAAAACATCTGAATCCTAGACCTTAACCACCGCTCCGCCGGGTCATTGTCCTGCGCCCCACGCCAGGCCATGTGCAATTCAAAGCTGCGCACGTCCAGTGGCAGCTCTTCAGCCCGCAACCCACCGGCCGCCGTCAGGGCATCGGCCGTGTAGTCGGGAACGGTGGCGACAATGTCGGTGCCGGCCAGCAGGCTGCCCAGGCCATTGAACTGCGGCACGGCGAGGACCACGTGGCGCTTGCGCCCGAGCGCCTGCAAGGCTTCGTCGATAAACCCCGACAGGTCCCCGGCGAAAGACACCAGGGCATGGGGCCGTGCGCAGAAATCATCGAGGCTGATGCTGCCCGGTACGCTGTCGGCACGCAGCAGCTTTGGCCGGCTGCGGCGCAGCACTTTGCGCTTGGCATTGGCCGGGAGTTCGCTGGTGTAGCTGACGCCAACCGAGATTTCGCCGGAGGCCAGCAGGGTGGGCATCAACAGGTAATTGACGCGTCGTATCACCAGCACGATGCCTGGCGCCTCGGCGCGTACGCGCTTGAGCAACTGCGGCAGCAGGCCGAATTCGGCATCGTCCGACAAGCCGATGCGAAACACGGCGTTGCTGGTGGCCGGGTCGAACTCGGCCGCTCGGCTGACGGCCGTGGAAATCGAATCCAGCGCGGGCGAAAGCAGGGCGAAGATTTCGTTGGCGCGGGCGGACGGCTCCATGCTGCGCCCAGTGCGCACGAAAAGCGGATCATCGAACAGGTTGCGCAGGCGCGAGAGGGCGGCGCTGATGGCGGGCTGGCCGAGGAACAGCTTCTCCGCTGCACGGGTCACGCTTCGCTCATGCATGAGTGTTTCGAACACGATCAGCAGGTTGAGGTCTACGCGACGCAGGTCGTTTCGATTCATCGGGGCGCTTCGCCAGAAAAGGAGCAGGGGTGAATATTAAGGCCAAAGGCTGGTAATCTGCACCCATCCAGGGGGCCAATAGCAGGGAAAATGCGGGGCCCAATCGATGACAGGCATGTCGACTATTAATGACCGCGGCTGGTCTGATGCGTAAAGCCCGGATAGAGTCAGTGGTAATTGATGTTTCACTAGGCGAGGTAGGCGATGTCCCGCATGATTCGGTTCCACAAGTTCGGCGCTGCGGATGTGCTCCGTTGCGAGGAGCAGGCCGAGCCGATGCCTGCCGCCGGTGAGGTACAGATCCGCGTCGAGGCGATCGGTGTCAGCTGGTACGACGTGCTCTGGCGCCAGAACCTGGCGTCCTCCCGTGCCCGGCTGCCAGCCGGTATAGGTCATGAAATGGCCGGCGTGGTGACGGCGGTGGGCGATGCGGTCGACGACATCGTGGTCGGAGACAGGGTCGCGAGCTTCCCAGCCACCAGTGCCAACGATCACCCCGTGTACGGTGACGTTATCGTCTTGCCCCGTTCAGCCATCACCCGCTATCCGGAGGTGCTGACACCGATTGAAGCGAGCGTGCATTACACGCCATTGCTGATCGCCTATTTCGCGTACGTCGATCTGGCCCGTGCAAAAAGTGGGCAGACGGCATTGGTTACCGATGCCAGTCATTGCGCGGGACCGGCGTTCGTGCAGTTGGGCAAGGCGCTTGGCCTGACGGTGTTTGCTGCGACCAAGGATGGCGAGCAACGTGATTATCTGCTCGGCCTGGGCGCTGACAGGGTGATCGTCACCGAGGAGCAAGACCTGGTGATGCAGGTAGGCAAGTACACCGAGGGTCGCGGTGTGGACATGGTGCTCGATGGCCTGGGTGGGCCGCAGATGTCGTTGCTCGGTGATGTGTTGGCCCCGCGTGGCAGCCTTGTGCTGTATGGCCTGCAAGGCGGCAACCAGACCCCATTTCCGGCCTGTGCTGCGTTTCAGAAGAACATTCAGTTCTATGTACATTGCATTGGCAATTTTACGGGCAAGCCTGAACTGGGCATCAGCCAGGACCAAGTGGCTTTGCACAGGGCGTTGCGCGATATCAACCAGTTCACGGCCGACAAGCTGCTCACCCCGCAGATCATCAAGGTGTACCCGTTCGAGCAAGTGGTCGACGCCCATCGCTACATGGATCAGTGCCCTTGCGGTGGGCGCGTGGTGCTGGACCTGATGCCTGCCTGACAGGCTGTGCGCGCAATGATGGCTCGCTTCATTAGGCGGGCGTCCACAGATCGTCGCCGACCGCATCGGGCTTGACCCGCCGATATCTATCCCAACGTTCAGCTGTCGTCGGCGTCCTGGCCGGCGGCGACTGACTGTTCCTGGCCGTTCACTCGGTTCGGCAAGTGGCCGGCGATCCTGTGCATGAATTTTATAAAAGGATAATTCCTACAACGCACCAAGACTGATACTACATAAAGTTTCAGTGTTATGGAGTTTGGGAAATATCTCGCCTCTTATCTTTGATTGAAGTCTTCAAGTTTCAAGGTCAAGCTGTCGTTTCAACAGCTCTGACTACTTTTTTTCCCCTGATCTGTATCTTCAATTCTTCTGTTGCATATCGATAATGGCGCAATGACAGTTTACGCAAGGAGCGTGATATGAGCAGGGCTGAGCTGGCTGGGCAATGGCGTGAAAAGCCGGTGTGCCATGGGTATGCGGTGAGGGCTTCCGGCGTGTGTCGACAGTGAAGATGAACTTCGTTGTGCGTGGACTGTAACGACCATTCGGAATATCCCGGCCAGGGTTGATGCCGAGTGCTTGTGCATCGACTGGCCGCATGAACTGGACGAGGTAATATCGTGACGGCTATTCACGATCAGGCAATGCATCATATTTATCGGCAAGTGCTGGAGCGCTTGTTGAATCATATGTCCCAATCACAACGTGCTTCCTTGCAGTTGTTGATTCAGCGATTGCTGATAGCTGCCGGAGGCGCTGAATATATCGGGACGTTTCGTGTATTGGCTCTGCATGGCAACGACCGCCGTAGTGCCAGATTGCTGGCCATGCTCCGGGCTGCGCAATTGAGCATCGCCACACGCGGGCCGGTCACCTTCCAGTTGCGTGTGTTGGTGATCAGTCAACCCGCTCCTGGTTCTCACACCCTGGTATGTCACGAGCGTGCGTTCAATGCCTTGTTCCTCCAGGATGATCCACGCGTTGAGCTGCTCATGGTCCAGGGTCGGGCGGTCAGACCCTTTTCGCGAGACTGGGTGCCCAGCAGGGACGACGTCCCTATGGCCAGCACTGCCATGCTGCTGTTGGGGCATCTGGCAGGGGCCAGGCCCGAGGGATTGTTGGGCGCTTGGCTTTATCTGGACCTGGCAAACACATTCGGCGAGGCCGTGCAGTTCCAAACACCTGTCGACGTGATGATCACGGCAATACCGGCTCAAGAGCGGCATCGTTTTCTGGCCTGGTTCCGGCGCATCTTGCACCTTGCCGGTGAAAGCGGCTTGCCCGAGGCGCAGCATTGCCTGGCTGCGTTGGCTGACGGGCTCGCTCAACTGGGCCAGCGGCTGGAGGGTGTTGGTGGCCAGGAAATCAGGCCGGCAGGGCGGCAGGAGCAGGTACGTACGCCACTGCGGGTCATGGCGATCGATGAGCTTCTGGCAGACTTGCTTGAAGGACAGAAACTTGAATCGATGCTCGGCAATCCGTGCGCAGTGCCGCAGGATGCCTATCCATTGGGGGCTTTCGTGGATCCTGAGGCGTTGGCGCAGGTGCACCAACTGCAGGCCCGCGCTCAGCAAGCCCAGGGGTGCAGGCCCGCATTGTCGCTCAAGCATCAGGTGGACAAACCGGGCCGGGGCCGCACTGGGCAGGTGGGCGGCGTGTTGGGGTTGAGCCACGATCAGCTGATGTGCTTGCTGTTCACACCCTTTGCTCGCAGGGGTAAGCATTTGGAGCGCTTCCTCAAGTGCCGGCATACCGACATGCTGGTGGCATTGCCCTACCTGCATCACGCCTTGCGCGGCGAGCCATGTCCACAAGCCGTGAAGGCTTGGCTCGTCAATGTCAGTGGCTTGCCTGTTGCACAGCTGCGGGCCCTGTATGAAACCAACTTGCCTGCCTCGGCCATGCGCGTGTTGAGGCACCTGGCCCGGCGTGACATCAACTTGCGTCTGCTGTGCCAGGCGCCCTTGCCGGCGCAAGGCTGCGACGTGGAGCGGCCGTGATGCCGCAGGCCCCGCATCGCGAGTTTGCCTATCGCAAGGTCTACCGGTACATCGAAGCACTCATTGATCAATCGCCGCCCGGGCAACGGCAGCGTTTGCCCTCGCTGCGAGGCCTTGCTTCGAGGCTACGGGTGTCGCTGGGCACTGTCCAGCATGCCTATAACCTGCTGGAGGAGGCCGGTCGTGTTGAGCGTCTGCCCAGGTCGGGCTACTTCGTGCACAGTGCATCAAGCAGCGAGGTGGCCCTCACGCCCCGGCAACCGCCGGTATTCGAGCCATCGCTGTTCGAGCTGAACTTGCACAATCATGAACGCCGGCTGGCGCGTCAGCGGCTGCGAGCCATGGGCTGGGGTCAGGACCCGGGCAGCGTGAGATTGCGTCAGACGCTTGCCGAGCGCTACACCCATTCCAGCAGCCGCTACTGGTGCGCCAAGGATGTGCACGTGGCGCCGGACCTCACTGCGTTGCTCGATACCGTGTGGGCAGCGCTTGAGCTCAAGCATGCGGCAGTGGTGGTTCATTCACCTTGCTGCTGGCAGCTATTGCAGGCGCTCGCTCGCACCGGGGTGCCCGTGCTTGAGGTGCCAGTGGATACTCGGGGTGATCTAAATCTGTATGCGCTGACCTGTCTGTTGGAAAGCGAGCCAGTGGGGCTTGTGGTGCTGCCCTCCTGTCTGAGCACGCCACAAGGCCGGCTGGTGACCTCGGCGGGCCAGCAGCAGTTGGGCCATCTGCTCTCGCGGTATCGGGTATGGGTGCTGGAAAGCGACCTGGACAGCGAGCTCTGTCACGCAGGCCCGCCTGTCATCCGCCAGCGAGACTGGGTGGATGTCAGGCAACTGCTGGTGGTGGGTGGGTTCGAGGCAGTGCTTGGGCCCGAGGCCCCGTATGCCTACGTGTTAGGACCGACCGGTGCCCTGACCAGAGGCTTCTGCGAACGGGCTTTCCGCTTGCCACCCTTACGCATGCAAGCGTTGGCCTGCATGTTGGACAAGGGGGAGGTGGATGCACAATGGGCCCGGCTTCGCCAGGCCCTGCAACGCCGTACCCGAACATTGGCACGCGTGCTCGCGTTACGCTTTGGGCCACAGCTGCAACTGCGCTTGCCCGACGGTGGCGGCTTGCTCTGGGCAAGGTTGCGCCAGCCTGTCCATTGGGATTCCATCAGTAAGGCCCTGGCCGGTACGCCGCTGCATGCCATGCCTGGCAAGCACTTCAGCTTGCACGGCCGCTTTCAGCATCATCTGGCCTTGGGCTGGACGGGTGATGACCCGGTAGAGCTACAGATTGCCGTCGATCGACTGGCTCAGGTCGCCGGGCACCCTTGATGACCGCCCCAGGCCTGCATCGGCCATGCTGCCAGGGCGCGAAGATGCACGGCCCGACCCGCGGCACTTGTCACACGCGCTAGTCTGTATGTATAACCAGTACCCCGTAAAGCTGCCGTCCGACCGATTTCCGTGATTGCCCATTCTGTCGAAGATCCGTTGTATTACCTGCATAACTTCCGCCAGGTCCTGTGCTGGGTGGGTCAGCGCTATGCAGACCTGCTCGATCTGAGCGAGCAGGCGTTCATCGCTACGTTCGCCGAGCTCGACGCACCTGCACAGGCGATCATGGTGCGCATGGTCATGCGCAAGGGTGAGCTGTTTCGCGATGATCGCCTGCAGTATGCCGAGGTTGGTGATATCGGGCAGGCGCTGGCACCTTTGATGGGGCTTGGCTGGGTGTGCGAGCCCGAGCACTTGACCCTGGAGCAGTTGTTCACGCTCTTGCGCAAGGATGAACTGGCGCAGTGTTTCGCAACGCAGCTCAGCCGGCCGCGTGCGGCCAAGCATGAGTTGCTGGCCGAGCTGCAAGCATTGGAGCTGGCGCCCCGTTCTTTGCGCCAATGGTTCGCCCACAGCGAACTGCGTATCGTGCAGTGGTGCCGACAGCCGGTCTGTGACCGGATCCGGCTGCTGTTTTTCGGCAATCTCTATCAAGACTGGTCGGACTTCGTGCTGGCCGACCTGGGTGTATTGCGCTTCGAGCAGGTAGCGTTCAGTGCTGACTCGCGGGCCTTGCACCAGCGCTCGGAGGTTGACCTGGCGCTAGCGCTGCACCAGTGCGCCGAGCGTCTTGAGGAGGGGGCCGATACCGCTTCGGTCCTGGCGACACTGCAAGGCTTGCACAGTGGCAATGCATGGCTGGCCAGGCGCCGGGCGCGGTTACTGTTCGCGCTGGGCCAGCAGTGTGAACGCAGGGGCGAATGGGATCAGGCCATGGCAGTGTACGCCCAGTGCGCCCACCCCCAGGCGCGCATTCGTCAAGTGCGCGTACTGGAACGCACCCAGTCCTGGGAGCAGGCCCATGCCCTGGCCTTGCAACTGGCAGCAGCGCCGGCCAATGCGCTCGAGGTACAGGCGCTGGAGCGCATGTTGCCGCGCTTGGCGCGCAAGCTTGGCGGGCCACCTCAGCGTCGCCAGCGCCTCAAGCCAGTCGAGTTGATCGAGCTGGAACTGCCCAGGGCCCACGCCGAGCTTGGCGTTGAGGAAGCGGTGCGACAGCACCTGGCTGCGTCGGGTGGCGAAGTGCACTATGTGGAAAACACCTTGTTCAACAGCTTGTTCGGCCTGTTGTGCTGGGAGGCTGTGTTCGCCCCGGTTCCAGGGGCCTTCTTCAACCCGTTCCAGTCGGCGCCCCAAGACCTGCACGACAGCGACTTCCAGCATCGGCGCAGCGACGTGTTCGAGCGTTGCCTGAGCCGGCTGGACGACGGTACGCATCGGCAAATCATTCGGGACTGCTATGCCACCAAGCGCGGTCTGCAATCGCCGTTCGTGTTCTGGGGCATGCTTAGTGAAACCCTGCTGGACCAAGCCTTGGGCTGTTTGCCGGGCGCTCATTTGAAACAATGCTTTTTGAGGCTGCTGCAGGACATCCGCAATAACCGCACCGGCATGCCGGACTTGATTCAGTTCTGGCCGGAGCAGGGCAGCTACCGCATGGTGGAGGTCAAGGGGCCGGGTGATCGCCTGCAGGATAACCAGCTGCGTTGGCTGGAATTCTGCCGCCTGCACGGCCTGCCGGTTGCGGTGTGCCATGTGCGCTGGAGCGAGGCGGCGTGAGCTACAGTGTGGCCGTACGGGCGTTGTGTGAGTTCAGCGCCAAGGTGGGTGACCTGGACCTGCGCTTCACGCCGTCGCCCACAGCCCAGGAAGGCATCGAAGGCCATCGGCGCGTGGTCGCACGGCGGGGCGCGGGCTATGAATCGGAAATCGCCTTGGAAGGTCAGTTCGAAACCTTGCGCGTGCGCGGACGCGCCGACGGCTATGACCCGGCCTGCAACCGCCTCGAAGAAATCAAGACCCACCGTGGTGACCTGGCTC
Source organism: Pseudomonas sp. UBA5568 (assembly GCF_002425525.1). Classification (NCBI taxonomy): domain Bacteria; kingdom Pseudomonadati; phylum Pseudomonadota; class Gammaproteobacteria; order Pseudomonadales; family Pseudomonadaceae; genus Pseudomonas; species Pseudomonas sp. UBA5568. The sequence goes on from NZ_DIMK01000038.1 coordinate 31,905, forward strand.
GTCAGCCTGACAATCATCGCCAATTGCATTGGGCTCAAGCCAAGGTCTATGGCTGGTTGCTGTGCCAGGCGCGTGGCCTGGCAGCCCTTGATGTCGCCCTTGTATACCTGGACGTCGACAGTGATCGGCAGACGCTGATCACCCAGCACTGCACAGCGACGGATCTGCAGGCCTTCTTCGACGACCAGTGCCAGCGGTTTCTGGCCTGGGCTCACGGTCAGCAACGGCGCCTTGCGCAGCGCGACCAAGGGCTACTGGCGCTGCGTTTTCCCTATCCGCAGTTTCGTCAAGGGCAGCGACAGCTGTCTGAGACCCTGTACAAGGCCGTGAGCACTGGCCGCTGCCTCATGGCCCAGGCCAGCACTGGCATCGGCAAGACCCTGGGGACGCTGTTTCCCCTGCTCAAGGCCATGGTGCCGCAGCAACTGGACAAGCTGTTCTTTCTGACAGCCAAGACACCGGGACGCGCGCTGGCCCTTGATGCACTTCGTCAACTGACCGACACCCAGGCCCAGCCCGGCCTGCGCACGCTGGAGTTGATCGCCCGCGACAAGGCCTGCGAACACCCGGACAAAGCCTGCCATGGGGAGTCATGCCCGTTGGCGGCGGGCTTCTACGACAGGCTCCCCGCTGCACGCGAAGCCGCCGCTGCCCAGCCCTTGCTCGACCGCAGCAGCCTGCGCGCAGTGGCATTGGCCCACCAGGTATGCCCGTATTACCTGGGGCAGGAAATGGCGCGCTGGGTCGATGTGCTCATTGCCGACTACAACTACTATTTCGATGCCCACGCCTTGCTCTTCGGCCTGGCCCAGGCCAACCAGTGGCGTACCGCCGTATTGGTGGACGAGGCTCATAACCTGGTCGATCGAGGCCGCAGCATGTACAGCGCCAGCCTCGATCAGGGCCAGCTGCAGGCGTTACGCCAGCGCAAGCCGGCCGGGCTGACCACGGCGCTGGACCGTTTGAACCGGCAGTGGAATGCGCTGCACAAAGAGCAGCGCGCACCGTACCAGGCCAGTGACGTGTTGCCCCAAGCGCTGCTGCGCGCACTGCAGCAATGCATAAGCCTGATCCAGGAGCAGATGAATCAATCCCCGGCGCATACCGATCCGCAACTGCTGCAGTTTTTTTTCAGTGCGTTGCAGTTCAACCGGGTGGCTGAACTGTTCGACGAGCATTTCATGTTCGACATCAGTGTGCGCAACGGCCCACGCAACAAGCGCTATTCCACACTGTGCCTGCGTAACGTCAACCCGGCGCGGCTGCTCTCGCCCCGCATGCAGGCGGCCCGCAGCGTGACCCTGTTTTCAGCCACCCTGAGCCCCCGACGCTTCTACCACGACCTGCTGGGCATGCCGGCGGACACCGCCTGGCTCGAGGTGGCCGCACCGTTTCGCGCCGAGCAGCTGCAAGTGCGCATCGCAAGCCAGGTTTCCACGCGTTATCAGCAGCGCAGCGCCTCGTTAGCGCCAATCGTCGAGCTGATTGCGCAGCAGTACCAGCGCCTTCCCGGTAACTACCTTGCCTTCTTCAGCAGCTTCGAATATCTGCAGCAGGTGGCCGAGTTGCTGGCGCGCCAGCACGGGCAGATCCCCCTTTGGTCGCAAGCGCCAGGCATGGACGAGGGTGAGCGTCAGGCGTTCCTGGACCGGTTCGTCGAAGGCGGGCGCGGCATAGGGTTTGCGGTATTGGGCGGGGCCTTCGGTGAAGGTGTCGATCTGCCGGGAACGCGCTTGATCGGCGCATTCGTGGCCACCTTGGGCCTGCCCCAGGTCAACCCGATCAACGAGCAATTCAAGCAGCGACTTGGGCGCCAGTTCGGCGCCGGGTTTGACTATGCCTACCTGTATCCAGGTGTGCGCAAGGTCATCCAGGCCGCAGGCAGGGTCATCCGGGGCGACCAGGACCGCGGAGTGCTGGTGCTCATCGACGAGCGCTTTGCCGAACCCCGCGTCCAGCAGATGTTCCCAGGCTGGTGGCCGCCAGCGATTGCCTGACCCTACTGCTTGGGCCCGATTCCTCAACTGATGAAAAGGCGGCTTTGAGGCCCTGCGTTCGTTCTGGTCGAGCCTTTGCGGTAAGATCAGCGACCACACCGATCCGCAATCCGTTGTATTGGAGGGCGGTTGAGCGTGTCAGGTTCGCAGTGGCCTGGCCCGTGCGCTGTCTCAAAAGCCTGAGAATGGGTAGCCTGCACTCATCGCCCGCCTGCGCTGCAACACTGCTACAGGATTTATGTTTTGTCCGAACTTCCGAAAAACCCGCTCTTGCAGTACATGGACCGGCTGGCGCCCTCCAGTCAGCAGACCATGCGCTATATCCTCCAGGACGCTGCCGACCGGCTAGGGTTCGTGGACTGCAACCTGGTCGATGTGCCGTGGCACCAGCTTGAGCCTGGCCATGTGATAGGGCTGGTCGCCGCGCTGCGCAGTGATGGTTTTGCGCCCAACAGCTCGTCACTGTATGTCAATGCCATTCGCGGCGTCATGAACGAGGCCTGGCGACAGGGCCTGATCGACCACGAGCACCTGCTGCGCATGCGCGAAGTCAAACCTGCCACTGGCTCGCGACTACCGCCTGGTCGCAACCTGCGGCGCAGCCTGATTCGTGAACTGATGGATGTGTGCGCCGCTGACCCGCGCCCGCAGGGGGTTCGTGACGCCGCCATCATTGCCTTGTTGTACGGCACTGGCATGCGTAAGTCGGAATCGGTGGACATCGATCTGAACCAGGTGGATTTCGAGGCCCGCAGTTTGCAGGTGGTGGGCAAGGGCAATCACCAGCTGATCAAGTACGCCCCGCCCTGGGCCTTCGAGAAACTGCAGGCCTGGCTTGACCTGCGGCGCGCTGACTTGCCTGCCGGCGCCGAGGACGATCCGTTTCTGTTCAACCGTATCCGGCGGGGCAACCACATCACCCGGGCCCGGATCACCAAGCATGCGATCTACTACATTGCCCGCCAACGCGGCACGCAGGTAGGCGTGAAGATCATGCCGCACGATTTTCGTCGGGCCTTCATCACGCGGGTCATCGAAGAGCACGACCTGTCCATCGCTCAGAAGCTGGCGCACCACGCCAACATCCAGACCACTGCCATCTATGACCGGCGCGATGACAATGAACGTCGGCGTGCTGTGGACCGCTTCGACTACTGAACACGCCCATCCTTTGTCCTGAGGATGGCAGACCCTACGCCCATGGCCACGAGCACCTCAATAGCGCTCGTGGTTGCCCCTGCCTAGTGCACGCGATATCGGGCTGCCCGATGCGGGCGCAGCTGTCTGATATCAGCGTCTGTGACTGATCCACTGAATTGGCCCATTCCCTGCTAAGTCCACTTCGAGAATTTTGATCGAGTGGTCAGGCAGGGGCGGGCAGCCGTTCCCGCCCAATGCCCTCCCAACGGCTACCAGGCCACGCATTACAAGGGCTGCAGGATGATGCTCGCAGAGCCGCTGAATACATTGGATGACCCGAGCGGGTGGAGCGCTCATCTGCAATTGCGTTTCGTCCTACGTGAGGGTGTGACCCGCCTTGGTGCGCGCCGGCATTTCGGACCTCTTTTGGTGCAACGGCCATTCTATCCAGAAGGTGCGCCATGCCATGTCTATGTCCTGCATCCGCCAGGCGGCATCGTTGCCGGTGACCGGTTGGAGTTGGACATCAGCCTGGAACCCGGTAGCCATGCACTGCTCACCATGCCGGGGGCGAGCAAGTTCTACCGCAGCGTGGGGCCGACGGCGCGCCTGACCCAGCGCTTTCGCCTGGCAGCGGACAGCACACTGGAGTGGCTGCCGCAGGACAGCATTTTTTTCAATGGTGCCAAGGCAACGCTCGAGAGCCGCTTCACCCTCGAAGCAGGTGCTCGACTGCTGGCCTGGGAAACCCTGTGCCTGGGCAGGCCGGTCATGCAGGAGCGCTTCGAGCAAGGCGCGCTCGACAGCCTGCTGAGCATTGAGCAGGCAGACGAAATCGGCTTGCACGAACGCTTGCGGGTGCGCGGTGGACGCCTGGAGAAGCTTGGCGGTCATCCGTTGCTGGCAACCTTCTGCGCTGCGCCCGCCAATCAAGACACCCTCGACGCCGTACGCCCGCATCTGGATGGGCTAGGTATCCCGGCAGGCGCGACGTTGCTCGGCTCGCTGCTGGTGATTCGCCTGCTCGATCACGATAACCAACGCCTGCAACACACCCTGCAACGCCTGTGGCAAGTGCTGCGTCCGGCCGTCCTGGGGCTGTCCGCCTGCCCGCCACGCATCTGGGCCACCTGAAGAGAGTACCGATGGAGCTGACCCCTAGAGAGAAAGACAAACTGCTGCTGTTCACCGCCGCATTGCTGGCCGAACGGCGCCTGGCCCGTGGCCTTAAGCTCAATTACCCGGAGGCGGTGGCGCTGATCAGCGCGGCGGTGCTCGAAGGGGCACGCGACGGGCGAACGGTCGCCGAGCTGATGAGCCTCGGCCGTGAGGTGCTGACCCGCGAGCAGGTCATGCCCGGCATCGCCGAGATGCTGCACGACGTGCAGGTAGAAGCAACGTTTCCCGATGGCACCAAGCTTGTGACGGTGCATGACCCCATTGTCTGAAACCCCACCGGAGCCCCTGATGATTCCAGGTGAAATCCAGGTCGCCCTCGGCGACATCGAGCTCAACAGCGGCCGTGCCACCGTCAGCGTTAGCGTTGCCAACCACGGCGACCGCCCCGTGCAGGTCGGGTCGCATTACCATTTCTACGAGGTCAACGCGGCCCTGGTTTTCGAGCGTGGCCCTACCCGCGGGTTTCGCTTGGACATTCCGGCAGGTACCGCCGTGCGTTTCGAACCCGGCCAGGCTCGTACCGTGCAATTGGTCGCCTACGCCGGCAAGCGTGAGGTGTACGGGTTCCAGGGCAAGGTCATGGGGCCTCTGGAGCGTGAAACATGAGCCGACTGTCTCGCCAGGCTTATGCCGACATGTTCGGGCCCACGGTGGGGGACCGGGTACGCCTGGCTGACACCGAGCTGTGGGTGGCCGTCGAAAAGGATTACACCCTGTACGGTGAAGAAGTGAAGTTCGGCGGCGGCAAGGTCATCCGCGACGGCATGGGCCAAGGGCAGATGCTCGCCGCCGAGGCCATGGATCTGGTCCTTACCAATGCGCTGATCATCGACCACTGGGGCATCGTCAAAGCTGACATTGGCATCAAGCAGGGCCGCATTGCAGGCATTGGCAAGGCCGGCAACCCTGACGTGCAGCCAGGCGTCACCTTGCCCATCGGTCCCGGCACCGAGGTGATTGCGGCCGAAGGCAAGATCGTCACCGCCGGCGGCATCGATTCGCACATCCATTTCATCTGCCCACAGCAGGTGGATGAAGCCTTGAACAGCGGCGTCACGACCTTCATTGGCGGCGGTACCGGACCTGCCACCGGCACCAATGCCACCACCTGCACACCAGGCCCCTGGTACCTGGCGCGTATGCTCCAGGCAGCTGACAGCCTGCCCATCAACATCGGGTTGCTGGGCAAAGGCAATGCTTCGCGGCCAGAGGCGCTGCGCGAGCAGATCGCCGCCGGGGCTGTGGGGCTCAAGCTGCACGAGGATTGGGGGTCGACCCCCGCGGCCATCGACTGTTGCCTGGGGGTGGCCGAGGAGATGGACATCCAGGTGGCTATCCATACCGACACCCTCAACGAGTCCGGCTGCATCGAAGACACCCTGGCCGCCATTGGCGAGCGCACCATCCACACCTTTCATACCGAAGGGGCTGGCGGGGGGCATGCGCCCGACATCATCCGGGCAGCGGGGCAGCCCAATGTACTGCCGTCCTCGACCAACCCGACCTTGCCCTACACGGTCAATACCGTGGATGAGCACCTGGACATGCTGATGGTCTGCCACCACTTGGACCCGAGCATTGCCGAAGACGTCGCCTTCGCCGAGTCGCGTATCCGGCGCGAGACCATTGCGGCCGAGGATATCCTGCATGACATGGGCGCCTTCGCCATGACGTCTTCCGATTCCCAGGCCATGGGCCGGGTCGGGGAAGTCGTGCTACGCACCTGGCAGGTGGCACACCAGATGAAAAAGCGTCGCGGACCCCTGGCGCCCGATACGGCCTACAGCGATAACTTCCGGGTCAAGCGCTATATCGCCAAGTACACCATCAACCCTGCAGTCACCCACGGGATCGCCCATGAGGTCGGCTCGGTCGAGGCGGGCAAACTGGCAGACCTGGTGTTGTGGTCACCGGCGTTTTTCGCGATCAAGCCCGCGTTGGTGATCAAGGGCGGCATGATCGTCACTGCGCCCATGGGCGACGTCAACGGCTCGATTCCAACGCCGCAACCGGTGCACTACCGGCCGATGTTCGGCGCCCTGGGCGCGGCCCGCCATGCCACACGCATGACCTTCCTGCCACAGGCCGCAATGGACGACGGCCTGCACCAGGCATTGAACCTGCGCAGCCTGATCGGGGTGGCCCACGGCTGCCGACGGGTGCGCAAGGCCGACATGATCCACAACACCCTGCAACCGGTGATCGAAGTCGACGCCCAGACCTATCAGGTCAGGGCCGACGGTGAACTGCTGGTATGCGAACCGGCCACCGAGCTGCCGCTGGCGCAGCGCTATTTCCTGTTCTGAAGGAGTTCCGATGCTAGTCCTTACCCGTCGTATCACCGACCCCGGTACTCATGCCCAAACCGGCACTGTCACCCTGGATGTGGACAGCCGCATCAAAAGCCGTTTGCGGGTAACCCTGGACGATGGCCGCGAAGCGGGCTTGATGCTGGAACGGGGTCACCTGCTGCGCGGCGGAGAACTGCTGGCAGATGCCACCGGTAGCCAGTTGATCCGAGTACAAGCCGCGCCCGAAGCAGTCTCGACCGTGCGCTGTGCGGACCCGCACCTGCTTGCACGCGCCGCCTATCACCTGGGGAATCGACACGTACCCCTGCAAATCGAGCCTGGCCTGCTGCGCTTTCAGCATGACCATGTGCTCGATGACATGCTGCGTGGCCTGGGCCTGACAGTGAAGGCCGAACAGGCGCCTTTCGAACCGGAGGCCGGCGCCTACCAGAGTGCGCCACATGCCCATGCCCATGCCCATGGCCATCCCTTCGTACGCCTGCCTGCTCATTCCTGACCCTGTTGGAGCTACCTATGAAAAAGATGTTCGCGTTGTTGCTGCTGATGCTGGCATTGCCGGCTTTCGCCCACCCGGGTCACGATACCCACCCGCTACAGGACGGGCTGTTGCACCCACTGACCGGGCTGGATCACCTGTTGATGCTGCTGGGTACAGGCGTGTTAGCGGCGCTCACCGGCCGCACGTTGCTGCTCCCCCTGGCCACATTGGCGGCGATGTTCGCCGGTGCTGTAGGGGGGCACGTGTTCGGCAATGTGCTGGGCATGGAAACCCTGATTGCTGGCTCGCTGGTGGTGGCTGGTGCAGCAATGCTGCTGCCAGCAAGGCAACTGCTGCTGGCCCTGGCCATGCCGGTGTTCGCGCTGTTCCATGGCTGGGCGCATGGGGTGGAGGCGACGCCTAGCGCGTTCTGGCAGTTCAGCGCAGGTTTCGTTGCAGTGAGCGGCCTGTTACTGGCCTGTGGCTACGCCGCAGGCCTGCTGCTGCGTCGTCATGCGCGGCTGCAGAAAGCGTTCGGCGGTGGGCTGTTGGCCGGTGCAGCCCTGGTGCTGGCCGGTTGATGAGCACCGATCTGGCGTTGCTGCGATTGTTGCAGCTGGCAAGCCCCGGCTTGCCAGTCGGGGGCTTCACTTACTCGCAAGGCCTGGAATGGGCAGTTGAAGCAGGGTGGGTCAAGGACACGGCTGGCTTTGCAGCCTGGCAACGCGAACAGGTCCAGGACACCCTCGCGTGCCTGGACTGGCCCGTGCTCGTCCGCCTATACGACGCCTGCCTGGCCAGCGATGCCCAGGCTTACGCCCGCTGGTGCCGGTTCTTGCTGGCCAATCGCGAAACCGCAGAGCTGCGCCTGGAAGAGGGACAGCGCGGGGCCGCGCTGGCGCGCCTGCTCGACGGTTGGCAACTGGCACAGGTCCCGGCCTGGCGTGACAGCCTAGGGCTCACCCAGCTCGGTGCCATGGCCTGGCTGGCTGTGCATTGGGCGATTCCCTTGCGCCAACTGGCCATGGGCTACGGCTTCGCCTGGCTCGAAGGGGCGGTGATGGCCGGCGTCAAGCTGGTGCCGTTCGGCCAACAGGCTGCCCAGACCCTGCTGCATGCGCTCAGCAACGACCTGCCCGACGCATTCGATCATGCACTGACCCTTGGCGACGACCAGCTTGGCGGCGGCTTGCCGCTGCTGGCCATCGCATCGTCGCGTCACGAAACCCAATACACCCGTTTGTTCCGCTCTTGAGGACTGCCTGAATGCAAAGCTATCAACAACCCCTGCGTGTCGGTGTGGGTGGCCCTGTGGGCTCCGGCAAGACCGCATTGCTCGAGGCGCTGTGCAAGGCCATGCGCGATCATTACCAGATCGCGGTGGTGACCAACGACATCTATACCAAGGAAGACCAGCGTATTCTGACCGAAGCCGGCGCACTTGAGCCTGAGCGCATCGTGGGCGTGGAAACCGGCGGCTGCCCGCACACGGCCATTCGTGAAGATGCGTCGATGAACCTCGCAGCCGTCGAGGAGCTGGCGCGCAAGTTTGGCAACCTCGAAGTCATCTTTGTCGAAAGTGGCGGCGATAACCTGAGCGCCACGTTCAGCCCCGAGCTCGCGGACCTGACCATCTACGTGATCGACGTCGCCGAAGGGGAGAAGATTCCGCGCAAGGGCGGACCCGGCATCACCAAGTCGGACTTCCTGGTCATCAACAAGACCGACCTGGCACCGTACGTTGGGGCTTCACTCGAAGTAATGGAGCGTGACACCCAACGGATGCGGCCCGAGCGGCCCTGGACGTTCAGCAACCTGAAAAAAGGGGAGGGGTTGCAGGCGGTGATCGACTTCATCATCGAGCGAGGCATGCTGGGCGTGCGGACCTGACTCCGCTTGATGTGCAACCCCCAGCCTGGGCCGTACGCCAGGCTGGGTAGACAAGACCAGGCAGCGCATCAGCCTGAGTGCGCAACGTGCTCCGGCGTCAGTTCATCCTGAAAATCCGCCTCGCCAGGCAATGCAGTGATGACGCTGAAGTCACTCACCTCGACCTGCCCACCCCCATAACCCAGAAGGTGGAACGAGAAGGCCTTGCGTTCCACTGGGTTGTCGAACCCGAACTCCATCTCCAACGGTTCGTCGGCGGTGACCCTGACTTCCTCCGGCAAGCCTAGCGGCACATCCTGCTCCAGTTGCTTGGCCTTGAGCTGGATGTAAGCGGCGTGCCGGGCGTCCAGCGCACGCACCTTGACCCTGACACGCGTGCGCGAGCCTTCGGGCATCTCCAGGTACTGCGCGCCGATCAGGTTATCGGCCCAGTCGTCATGGATGCGCTTGCTGAGCTGGATGGGTGAGGGCCCGCCAAATTGATAGCGCAGATTGAGGGGGCTTTGCATCAGCGATTGGTCCAGTACGCCGGCCAATGCACCTATTTGCTGCCCCAGCGCATTGTCGCCCTGGTCCAGGTAGCGGGCCCGATCGGCAATGAACCCTTCACTGGCGTAACGGCGACAGCGCTGCTGGAAATCGCACTCGGTAAACACGCCCTTGCCGTCGTGGTAGCGGAGCATGCCATTGGTGAACGAGATCATTTCGCGGCCGGTGTCGTAGTCTCGATACATCGACCGCCCGCCAAGGGCCAGCGGGATGGGCAGCGCGAAATAGTCGAGCAGCGAAGTGGCCAGGTCGACGTGCCCGTAGGTACCGCCCTTGAGGTGAGGCAACTGGGCCTGATCGGGTGCGAGGGTCAGGTTGAAGCCCCAGGAAGAAGCCAAGCGCACCCCATCGATGCCGTGGGATTCATCCGAGGTGACCACCACCAAGGTATCCTTGAGCACGCCCTGGCGCTCCAGGTTGTCCAAGAAAGCGCCCAAGGCGTCGTCCAGATAGGCCACGGCGGCCTGCTTGGGGGTGTCGAAGCGCGCCAGGTAATCGGCAGGGGCGGAGTAGGGCTGATGGGTGCCGACGGTAAGCAGGGTGAGCATCCACGGTTGGTCTTGCTTGCGCAGTTGCCCGACGTAATCCAGCGCGCCTTCGAAAAAGGCTCGGTCATCCTTGCCCCATGGGAAGTCCAGGTAATTGCGGTTGTCGAACCACTCCACGCCATGTACCGAATCAAAACCTACGTGGGGCATGATGCGGTCCTTGGCCATGAAACGCAGCCCAGCGCCTTGCAGGTAATGGGTGGTAAAACCAGCCTGGCGCAACTGCGCCGGCAGGCAGGCCTGGTTGCGCTCGGCCTGGGTCAACAACTCCACGCCTTTGGGCGTGCCGTTGGCCAGTTTGTCGTAGTCGCCGCAGAGCATTGCATACAGCCCGCGTATGGTCTGGTGGCTGTGTAGGACATAGTCCGGGGTATTCATGCCCCGCGTAGCCCACTGGCTCAAGCGCGGCATCAAGTCTTCGTCGAAGCGGCTGTGCAGCGCCTCGCGATTGGGACGCAGGTAGGCACCGGGGATGCCCTCGACCGTGATGACCAGCAGGTTGCGCGCACTGCCTGGGCCATCGAGCAAGCGTTGGCCGTTGAGGTCTGATTGGGTAAGGCCGGCGCTGGGCAGGGGGGTGAACGGCGTCACCTGGCCGCTCCAGCGTTGCACTTGGCGCTGCACATCGCCCACCGCCGCAGAGGCGAGCTGATGGCCCAGGTTGTATTGGCGCCATTGCTCGGCATCGGAGGGTGCCAGGTGTTGACTGGCCCAATGCACGCCGAACAAGGCCAGTACCGCTACCCACGCCTTGCGTGGTAACGGCCGGCCAGGCTGGCGACGGGTCTTCCATGCCCAGGCCAACCAGGCCAGCAGCCCGGCACCCATGGACCAAGCCAGCCAGGCGTGGGCCAGGCCGCCCCCGGTGGAGTTTTCCATAAACTGCGGGTCGACCAGGTAGGCGAGGTCTGCGCTGGTGGGCAACCGTCCCACCGCGCTCACCAGTTCGGCCGAGGCGACCCAAAGCAGGGCCCACGCCAGCAGCACCGGCAGCGCCAGCCACCAGGGCCGACGATGCAAAAGCAGCAACAGCGCGCCGCCCAGGGCCAGGTCGGAGAGATAGCCAAGCGGGTTGGACCAGCCCAACGCGGCACGTGCGCCCAAGGGTAGCACCAGCACCAACACGGCCAAGGCGGCGAGCCGCTTGTGTGAGGGGTCTGAGAGGCTTTTCACAAAAACGTTCCTTTGCCATTAAATCGTCATCAATCTGTGGCTGATGATAACAGGCCAAGGGCGGGCAAAGCGGGCGTGCAAAGCGCTGGCACACAAAAGCCAGGCCCGCGTAAGCGGGCCCGGTGCGTCGATCATCAGAAGTAGTAGGGGAATTTCAGACTGAACGAGAAGTCGGGCGCATCATCGGTCAGCCCGATGGACAGATTGGGCACGATCGTAAGGTTGTTGGTCGCCGCAAACGTCATGCCGACGTTGAAGTTGGCCGCGTTGTAGTCGCTGTTGGAGACCGATTGCCAGTCACCACCGTCGGGCTTGATCTTGCTCTTGCGTCCGAACTGGTCGGAGACCGAGAACGACATGCTCATCTTCTCGTTCAGCGCGAAGGCAATGCCCGCACCGATTTGCCACGAGTCGCCCAGCTTCACGTCACCGGGTACCTTGCTGTTGACCTGCGGGCTGATGTCGCTGAAGGAGTCTTCCAGGTTGTACGTGTAGGACAAGCTGCCGAACAGCACGGCCGGGTCGAACGTCTTGACCAGGGAGATACCCGGCGTGATGGACCAGACCCCGTTGCCGGTCGGCAGGCTCTCAGGCACCGAAAGGTTGTCGTTGCCCGCCACTTCGCGCAGCTTGATCCCGTAGGGGTCCTTGCCGGTCGGCGCCTTGACCCGCAAGGTGGCTACGGCATCTGGCCAGGTCTCGGATTCGTCCAGGAACTTGTAGGCGACACCTACGTTGATATCGCCGATTTCCGGGTCGCGCGTGACCGTGGCGTCCGAGGTGCTCGGCCCGGCCCCTCCAGCGCCGCCAGACGAATAGGTGGACTCGCGGTAGATGACCGGGACGTTGATGTCAAACTGCCAACGCTGGTCCAGGTTGTAGCGTGCCGTCAGGTCCAGGGTCCAGTTGTCGGCCTTGATACGGTCCAGGTTGATATTGCCCAGGAAGATCGAATCCAGCGCCAGGAAGCCGTTGAGGGTCAGGGCGCGGGTGTCGTAGTGGGTATAGGTCAAGCCGGTTTCGAGGCTGAACTTGCCACCCCCGAAGAACCCGCTGGCCTCGTCGTACAAGTTGGAGACGCTCTGCGCAGGCTCGGAGTCCGCGGCCAGCGCCTGCCCATACGAGGCGCCGGTGGTCCCAGGCGCCCCGGCAGCGACGGTCTGGCCCCCCTTGACCCGTTCGCTGGGCGATCGCACCAGGCGTTTGGGCGGGGGGGCTGCCGGGGTTTCTTCGACCTGGCGAACCCGCTGCTCCAGCACCATCAGCGCCTGCTGCTGGGCTTCGTAGCGGCGCTTGAGTTCGGTCAGTTCCTGTTTGAGTGCTTCGACTTGCGGATCTACAGCGGCGTATAGCGATGTGGCGGGTGCCAAGGTTGTCAAACACACAACCGCTTTGAGTGCTAACGATCGTTGCATGAAGATGCCGTCCCTTCCGACTGCTGTGATGAGACTGAGCGTAGATCAGTATCCGACAGAGCGAAGCCCTTTGAGCTGGTCCAGGCTGCCATTTAGCGAAGCGGCGGTTGGCAGGTTCTGGCGCATGACCACGTTCAGAGAGGTGACGTTGTTCACCAGGTTGCCATTGCCGAGCACGGTGGTGTTCTGCATCAACCCGCCTTGGGCCAGACGCTGCACGCTGTTGCCCTGATTGCCATGGGCATCTATGTTCATTTGCACGCCTACGCCTGTGGACGACACGCTCAGCGCGCCGGCGCCGTTCTCGGCCATCAGCGTCTGTCCGGCGGCCAATACCTGCCCATGGGGCTGCACCGTGGGAGCCTGGTCGGCTTTGGTCACATTGACGTTCACATTGTTGTAGGCACTGTTGTCGTCGCCGGCCGCGCGGACCACTTGGGTCACCCCCTGCGTAGTACCAAGCCCGGCACCGCCGCTCACCGCACCGCTGCCCTGGGCAACCGGCTGGGCACTTCCCTGGGCCGTCGGCGCGCCGCGCTCATCGATCAACGAGACGTAGAATTGCGGCTTGATCGTGGCCTGCTGCACCTGCAAGGTGCTGCTGGCGCCTATCACTTCACCGCGCGCGTTCTGCCAGGTGCTGCTCATGACGATGCCGAAACTCACGATTCGACCCGGCATCACGTAGCGTCCGCGCAAGCTCGCCAGTTCCTGGTCCTTGAGCTCGATAGGGTGCAGCACTTCGGCGTGGATAGGCAGGCTGGCCGTCATGCAGGCCAGAACCAACCAGATAGGGGTCTTCATGCAATGCTCCCCGGCGCATCGTGCACCTTGTTCTTGGAAGAGGCGTTAGAAGAAATCGCTTCGAATGAAGCCGTAGTCCAGCAGATCGGCATCCTTGACCGGCGTGAAGCCGTTCAGGCGGCCTTTGGCCGTCAGCGGCAGCGGAGGGTCGAGCAGGGCGTTTTGCTTGTCGTAGCCCTGGCCGATCACCGCGAAGATGATGCCGTTCCAGCCCTTTAGGAAGTCCTCGGTTCTGTAGCGCTTGTGCCCCAGCACCGGATCGCCGATGTAGACCCAGCCCCGGTCGACCTTCTGCATGACCACAAAGTGCTTGTAGCCGCGGATGTCCATCAGCACCACCACTGGGATTCGAACGCTGTTCAGTGTCTCGGGCGCCACTCGGTAACCCCGGGCGCGCATGCCCAGGCTTTCCACATAGCGCTTCATGTCGAGCATCGAAAACCCCTGGGTGCGGACCAGGTTCTGGTCGGCATGGGTGAGCATGCCCTCGATGATCTGGTGTTCGTCCACGTCCAGCCAGTAGGCCTGACGCAGGATGGTTGCCAGCGCGGCGGCGCCGCAGCTGAAATCGGTCTTCTGTTGCACCAAGTCGGCGAACTTGCGTTCGCGCATGCTCTGGATGGGCTTGAACACCACCGCGCCGCCAGGCAGGACGGACAGCGGCATCTGGGCTGCTTGACCCATGCTGGCCAGGCACAGCAGGAACGCCAGGGCGAATACGCGCATGATCGACGCCTTTGGGTGCGTTGGAGATAGGCCCCCAAAAAGGGGGCCTTGGGGTCTGGCATCAGAACGAGGTGTTGGAGATGGCCAGCGAGTTGCTCTGCTGGTTGCCCACACCGGCCGCCACGTTCACGCCCAGGTTGCCGCTGCCGCCATTGACCGAACCGCTAAGGGTTGCAGTGTTGGTCACAGGGTTGGCCCAGCCGGTCGGGGTCAGCACTTGGAAGGACACGGTATTGCTCAAGTCGTAAGCGCTGCTTTCGCTGTAGCTCTTGGCGACGTCGTTGGAGGACTGACTGGAGGTTTCGCCAGACTTTTCATACGCCGAAGCCGAAGCGTTCTCGTAGGAAGAGTCATGCGACTTGGTGTACGACGAGTCCCGCGAATGGTTATAGGACGACTCGCGCGACTTGTCGTAGTTGGAGTCGAAGGCTTTTTCGAACGAAGAGTCGTATGCACTTTGCTGCGAGGTATTCACCGAAGCATCCAGGGATGCATTGAGCGAACCGTCTACGCTGCTGGTGCGGGTGCGCTCGCGATCGCCGTTGGTCAGGGTCAGGGTACGCGTGGCATCGGCAGCCGCTGCCAGGCTGGCACTCAGGCTGGCGCTGCTCGAGGCGCTGGCGCTGCCGCTTGCCGAACCGTTCATCCCCCAGCTGTTGGAACCACTGGCACTGGCACTGTTGGAGCCGCTGGCGTTATTGGCACTCGAACCACTTGAATTCCAACCGCTGGAGCCGCTGGAGCTGGCACTTTGCGAACCCGCCAGGTTGAAGCTGGACGAGGCACTGCGGTCATCGGTGGAGTTCAGCGTACCTTCACGCGAGCTGGAACCGGTGGCCGAGGTGGTGAAGGTCAGGGTATCGACGCGGTACGTGCGATCGGCCCCGTTGTTGACCACAAGCCCTGGGCCGTTCTGATCGGCCTTGGCCGTAGCCGTGGCATTGCCGATACCGGCGTTGGTATTGGCGATGGCCATGCTGTTTTTCTGCTGGTTCAGGTCGCCGCCGGCAATGTTGATGCCCACGTTACCCGAGCTGCCTTCGCCAGAGCCGCTCATCACTGCCGAAGACTGGGTCGACCAGTTGTCGACACGGTTGTTGTTGCTGTACTGGCTGACGTCAGCGTTGGCTTCGGCGGTGCCGAAGACGAAACTGTTGTCCAGGGTAGAGTCGGCAGCGGCATTGGCGATGGCCGACGCGTTGCCCTGCTGGTTGCCGTTACCAGACGCCACGTTGACACCCACGTTGCCACTGGCACCGGTTGCCGAGCTGCTCATTTCAGCTTCGTTGACGGTGCCCTGGTTGGTGATGGTGTTGCCGGTGCTACGCTGGGTGTCCAGCGCATCGGCCTTGGCCGAGATGGGCAGCCAGGTGGTGCTGTTGCCGTTGTAGCTGCGACGGTTCTGATCGGCTTGTACAGCAACGGCCATGACCGCAGCAATTGCGAAAACCAGAGGCTTGAGTGCCATCGAAGGTTTCATGGTGATTCTCCGTACTCTAAAGGTTAAGTGTCGTTCATGACTCAAACGGTCAGTCGGCGACCCGTATGCTCAAGGTGTTGGCCATGCGGTTTCCCACCCCGGCACTCTGATTCAGCTGAACCACGCCACGGCCACCGGTGAACGCTTGGTCACTGGTGGTGACCTGGCGATGACCCGTCGAGGTAGCAGCTGAGTCAAAGGTGTTGAGCAGCGTCACGTTCTGTTGCAGGAGGACGCTGTCGTCGATGCTTTGCGGTTGTATACCCACGCTGATGCGCAGGGCGTTGGCCTGCTGGGTGCCTGCACCGGCGCTCTGGTTGACACCAAGCGCGCCATTGCCGTGGCTGAACGAGGCGCCGCCAATATTGGCCTGGGTATCCATGGCAGCGTCCGGAGGTGTATTGAGCCGCTGCCGGATCTGTGTCGTGGCACTGGCGCCGTGGCCCAGGGCGAACGCCCGGGCGTTGGCCTGCTGCTGCAGGTCTCCGGCAGCCTGGTTGACCGTCATGTTGCCCTGATAGGCACGGCCGGCGTCGTCGATGGTGGCGTTGTTGCTGACGGCAGCCGGTGGCTGGGCGATGGCGGACGCGCTGCACAGCAGGGTGATTACGAGCAGGGCAGGCTTCATGTCATTTGCCCCCCGTCAGGATCTGCAGGGGCGCTAGGCCTTTCTGCACGCTCGAATTGACCATGTTGGAGATCCCGTTGCCCGAGCCTGATCCACGTCCGCCTGCCAGGTTGGGCAATTGGGTCTGGTGGCCGAGGTTGCCGCCCAGGTGGTCGGTCTGCTGGGTGATCATGGCGTTGATGCCTGAGCCGCTGCTGATGCTGGCGAAGTCGCCGTCACTCAACTCGTTGGTCTGGCGCAGCACATGATTGACCGGGTTGGCATTGACGGTGGTAGGTGTGGGGTCCGGGCGCAGTGGGGGAATCACGGCATTGCGTGTCTGCACGTCGCGGGTAATGACGATGGTGCCATTGTCGGCTTGGGTGGTTGCGCTGAGCGAGCTGACCACGCACCCCAGCAGCAACAGGTAACCCAGGCGTTTGTCGATGTTCCTCACGACGGCGGTTCCTTCTTCAGCCGCTGGCCTTGTTCAGCGTTGCGCTAGCAAGAGCAGGAGCCGTGCCGCTTTTGAGAAGTCGCGGTATTTCAGGGGGTTAGCGTAATAAAGGCCGTCGTGCAGGCCTGCGTTGTGTCAGGGCTGATACAACGAGCAGATACCGGTGACCGAGCGGTCACCTCTGGGAGAGGGTTTGATCACAGTGGCAGGCAGTGTTTCGGTGGCGTGACACTTACCGCAATTCACGGCGTAAGCCGCATGCTTGCAGGGTTGGCTGCGGCGGGGGTGTGTCAGGGGCTTTACACCGGGGCCGAGCGACGCAGCATTGAAGCGACCAGCGCCAGCGCCAGGGCCTGCCGTGTTGCCCAGTCGCCTTCGATGATGCGGTAAGGCTGATCGTGGTCTTGCAACCAGTGCAGGCTCGCCTCGAAAAACTGCTGGCGCTCTCGCACATCCGGCTGGGTGCGCTGACCATCGGCAACCCAGGGCACGCCCTCAGGGCTAAGCAGCAAGTGCAGGTCGTAGTGACGATCGAGAAGAGCCTGCTCCAGCCAAGGGGGGCAATCGCCGAACAAGGTCTGGCTCCAGAGCATATTGCTGAGCAGATGAGTGTCCAGAATCAGCAGCGACGGCGAGCTTGCGCGTGCAGCGTCTTCCCAGGCCAATTGCCCACGGGCGATGCTGGGGATGTCGGCGTAGCACGTGTCGCGGCAGTGCTGGTCGATGAAGTGACGCACGTACTCACCCACTACCAGCCCACCGAAACGCGCCTGGATCTGGCCGCTCAACCAGCTCTTGCCACTGGATTCGGGGCCGCACAGCACCACCACCTGAGTGCTCGTCACAGCGCTCATGCCTTCACCAACGCTGGGTCCCGGTACCACTCCAGCCATCCGCGCAGGGCGATGAGGGTAAGCACCGCAAACAGCGCTGCGGTGAAGTACAAGTGCTGGTGCAGGTACTGCCCGACATAGATGATGTCCACCACGGCCCACAGGGGCCAGCATTGCAAGCGCTTTTGCGCCATCCACCACTGCGCCACCAGGCTGAAGCCGGTCAGGCTGGCGTCCAGCCAGGGCAGGGCGGCATCGGTCCAGGTGGCCATGGCAGCACCTAATGCTGCGCTGAGCAGCACGCCCAGGCACAGGTGGGTGAGCAGCGCGCCGGGTCGCAAGCTCGATACCTGGCGTGCCGCATCTTGGCGTTCAGGGCGCTTCCACTGCCACCAGCCATACACTTGCAATAGCGCATAGGCAACTTGAAGCAGCATGCCCGAATAGAGCTTGACCTCGTAAAAGAGCCAGGCATAGATCAGCACCATGATCAGGCCAATGGGCCAGCACCAGGCGTTCTGCTTGACCGTGAGCCACACAGCGATGACGCCGAGGACGGCGGCGATGAGTTCAAGGCCGGACATCGGCGATCCTTGGAGAATTGAGCGGGGGGGCGCGATTGTAGCGGTTAGCTCAAGGAAGGTGTAGGGCGTTGCCGGCATCAGGGCCGTCTTGCAGCCCTGAGCCGGTGTCGGCTTCAGACCTTGAACTGGCGCAGCAGTTGTTCCAGGTCCTGGCTGAGCCGGCCCAGCGCCACGCCGGCTTCACTGGACTGACGCGCCGCATCGGCCGCCTGCTGGGAAAGGCCTGCCGTGTCCAGCACGTTGCGGTTGATGTCTTCCACTACGTGGGATTGCTGCAGGGTGGCGCTGGCAATGGAAGCATTCAACGCTGTCAGGGTGTGCAGGGCCTGGTTGATCGCATTGAGGCTGGCGCCTGCTTCACGGGCTTGCGTGACAGTTTGCCGTGAGGCCTCGCTGCTGGTGTCGATCGCCTTGACGGCGGCATCGGACTGGCTCTGCAAGTGTTCGATCATGGTGTGGATCTCGGCGGTGGACTGGGCCGTGCGCTGCGCCAGCAGGCGCACTTCATCGGCTACCACGGCAAAACCCCGGCCTTGCTCGCCTGCGCGAGCCGCTTCGATCGCCGCATTGAGGGCCAGCAGGTTGGTCTGTTCTGCAATCGAGCGGATCACGTCCAGTACGCCGCCAATGCGGGTACTGTGCCCGGCCAGATCGCGGATCACCTGCACTGCCTGTTCGATGGTCATGGACAACCGGTCGATCTGAGCCAGGCTGCCATGGATCGCCTGCTGCCCCTGCGCGACCTGTTGCTGAGCGGTGTGCATCTCCCCGGCGGCCTGCTCGGCGGTCTTGGCAACATCCTGCACGGCGTAGGTCACCTCGTTCACGGCCGTTGCCACCTGGTCCATCTGCAGTGATTGCTGCGCGCTTTGCTGTTGCGCCGCACCGGCGTTGTCGCCTACATGGTCGGCCGATCTGGCCAGCGCATGCGCCGCCCCTTGCAGTTGTCCGATCACCCCTTGCAGCTTGCCGTTGAAGCGGTTGAAGTGCTCGCCCAGCTGGC
Source organism: Pseudomonas sp. UBA5568 (assembly GCF_002425525.1). NCBI lineage: Bacteria > Pseudomonadati > Pseudomonadota > Gammaproteobacteria > Pseudomonadales > Pseudomonadaceae > Pseudomonas > Pseudomonas sp. UBA5568. The sequence continues at coordinate 51,080 of NZ_DIMK01000038.1, forward strand.
TGAGTTCATCACGCCCGTGGGTATCCAGCCGCCGGGTCAGGTCGCTTTCGCCGCTGGCGATATTGCCCATGGCCTGCACGGCTTCCTGCAGCGGGCGGGCAATGCTGCGTGCGATGACCCAGACCATCAGGCCCATCAGCAGCGCGATCACCACGCCCAGCAGCGAAGCGTCACGCAGCTGTCGAGCGAACTCGGCCTGTACGTCGTCCACGTAGACGCCAGAGCCGATGATCCAGCCCCAGGGCTTGAACAGCTGGATGAAGGACGTCTTGGCAACAGGTTCGCTAGCCCCGGGCTTGGGCCAGCGGTAATTCACAGGCCCTGCCCCCTGCTGGCGCCCCAGCGCGGCCATTTCGTTGAATACCGCAAAACCATCCGGATCGCGGATGCCCGACAGGTCCTGGCCATCGAGCTTGGGATTGGCCGGATGCATGATCATGCGCGGGGTCAGGTCGTTGATCCAGAAGTAGTCGTCATGGTCATAGCGCAGCGCCCTCACCACCTGCAGGGCTTGTTGCTGGGCCGCGTCGCGGCTCAACGTGCCGGCGGCCTCCAGCTGTTGGAAATGCACCAATACACCTGTGGCCGTTTCCACCACATGCCGGGTTTTCTCAGCCTTGGCCTGGTACAAGTCGCCGTGGATCTGGCGCAGCATCAGCAGACCAAGCGCCAACAGCATGGCTATCGCCACTACCAGGATCAGCCACAAGCGGCTGCTGATCGACATCGATCTAAGCGTCTTCATTGCGCATGCTCCATTTGTTCTTGTTTTCACCTGCATCCAAGCACGCCTGTGGCCATGGACCCACTCGACCAATGGCTAAGTGCCATGTGTCGTGGAGTCTGTTGCCTGCAACGTCATGACAGTGCAAAGGGGTTCTGCCAGCATTTCGGCGGCGCAACATGAAACCTTTAGTAACCGTGAACTTTTCCACTGGCTTTGCGACCAACAGACGCTGTAAAACAGCCGGGCCGCGTGCGGCAATATTCAGGCAAATCAAGAACAAGGAGCTTGCCACGAGCAGGCTCCATCGGGGGGATGATGGATTTTTGGACGGCCTTTCAGGCAATCATACTGGGCGTGGTGGAAGGGCTGACGGAGTTCCTGCCGATTTCCAGTACCGGCCACCAGATCATCGTCGCCGACCTCATCGGGTTCACAGGTGAGCGGGCGATGGCCTTCAACATCATCATTCAGCTGGCCGCCATCCTGGCGGTGATGTGGGAGTTTCGCGGCAAGATAGTCGACGTGGTCCGCGGGTTGCCCAACCAGCCCAGGGCCCAGCGCTTCACCGGTAACTTGCTATTGGCTTTCCTGCCAGCGCTGGTATTGGGTGTATTGTTCGCCGACCTGATTCATGAGTACCTGTTCAACGCGGTCACCGTGGCGGCTGCGCTGGTGCTGGGTGGGGTGGTCATGCTCTGGGCCGAGCGACGGCAACATACGGTTGAGGTGACGCATGTCGATGAGATGCGCTGGAGCCATGCGCTGAAAATCGGTTTTGTGCAGTGCCTGGCCATGATTCCTGGTACTTCGCGCTCCGGCTCGACCATCATCGGTGGCCTGCTGTTTGGCCTGTCGCGTACTGCTGCGACGGAGTTTTCCTTCTTTCTGGCGATGCCGACGATGGTGGGGGCTGCCGTGTACTCGGGCTACAAGTACCGTCATCTGTTCCAGCCCGATGATCTACCGATCTTTACGCTGGGCTTCGTGACCTCGTTCATCTTCGCGATGATCGCCGTACGCGGCCTGTTGAAGTTCATCGCCAACCACAGTTATGCAGCCTTTGCCTGGTATCGGATCGTCTTCGGCATGCTGATTCTGGCCAGCTGGCTGTTCGGCTGGGTCGACTGGACCGTTGCCCATGGTTGAGCAGCCAGATCGCCGGCGCCCCGCGCAGATACGCAACGCCCGGTTCAAGGGGGTGCTGCTGGGGCTGCTGTGTGTGCTGCCGGTGCTGGGTGTAGCGTGCCTGGCCTACGACGCGCAGGCGTGGTGGCCGCTGGTGGTGTACCCGGGGATGAGCCTGGTCAGCGTGTTGCTCTACTGGCACGACAAGGCCCAGGCCCGCACCCAGGCGCGGCGCATCCCGGAGAAGCTGTTGCACGGTACAGAACTATTCGGTGGCTGGCCTGGCGCTCTGCTGGCGCAGCAGTTGTTCAGGCACAAGACACGCAAGGTGCCTTACCAGGTTACCTTCTGGGCCATCGTGGTCGTGCACCAGGCCGCCTGGGCGTATTGGCTGTTCTTCCAGGGGCGAGCTGCGGCATTGGCGTGAAACCGCTTTATCACACACGGGAGCGAGCGCGCTTATACATTTCCCGGCCACTCCTGTATTGGCTCAGTGACCTGTCAGACATAGCGTTCCCCGCACGTTTCGAATGAGGCGGCCAAATGGTCGATCCATACGCGCACTGCAGGCGTGACACCGCGTCTGTGAGGGTATACCGCTTGGAGGTAGCCGCCTGGCAAGGACCAGTCCGGGAGCAGCCTGACAAGTTCTCCACGCTGCAGCTGCTCTTCACAAAACAGGCTGGGCAGGGCGGTGAAGCCCAGGCCCGCGCGTACAGCTGCATTACGTACCACGAAATCGTCCACTGACAGCCTGGGTTCGAGCGCCAAGGCGCGCAGCTGGCCCCCAGGCCCTTGCAGCCTCAGGTGTACCAGGCGGTCGGCTTCGGGTGCGCCGAGCACCGGCAGGTCGGCTAGCTGCTCAGGCTCGCGTACCTGTGGGGCAAAACCAGGCGCGGCAACCAGTTGCATCTGTGCCTGACAAAGTCGCCGGGTCACCAGCGTAGGGTCCTCATCGCCCAGGTCACGCACACGCAGCGCTACATCTATACCTTCGGAGATCAGGTCCACCCGACGGTTGAGCAAGACCAGGTCCAGTTGTACGAGCGGATATTGCCGCAAAAACTGGGTCACCACGTCCGGCAAGAACGCATGACCCAAGGCCACCGGGCAGGATACGCGTAGCCTGCCGCGCGGTTCACTGCTCATGCTGGCTACCGCTTCCTCGGCAGCCTCGGCTTCGAGAAGCATGGCCTGGCAGTGATGCAGGTAGCGCTCGCCCACGGCGGTCAGTTTCACCTGGCGTGTAGTGCGCTGTAGCAGGCGCATCCCTAAGCGTTCTTCCAGTTCGGCGATTCGACGGGACAACCTTGATTTCGGAATGCCCAGTTGGCGTCCGGCGGCGGCGAAGCCGCCTGCTTCGACGACGCGGGCAAAGTAGAACAGATCGTTCAAATCCTGCATGGGCAATGCTCATTGTTCCAGGGATAGGACAAACTAACGCGATTGGGGGCACTTATCATCCATTACTCGCTTAGGTAACATCGTTCCCATCAAACATCTCCCGCTTCAACCCCTTTCGCAGGAGCACCTCATGAAACTGCTGCACATCGATTCGAGCATCCTGGGTGACAACTCGGCCTCGCGCCAACTGAGCCGTGAGGTCGTAGCCGCTTGGCAGGCCGCTGAGCCAAACGTCGAAGTGGTCTATCGCGACCTGGCAGCCGATGCCATCGCTCATTTCTCGGCCGCTACCCTGATGGCTGCCGGCACGGGTGAAGAGCTGCGCGATGCAGCCCAGGCCTTCGAGGCCAAGCTCAGTGCCGAGACCCTCGAAGAGTTCCTGGCCGCCGATGCGGTGGTCATTGGCGCACCGATGTACAACTTCAGCGTGCCGACCCAACTCAAGGCGTGGATCGACCGCATCGCCGTCGCCGGCAAGACCTTCCGTTACACCGAAGCTGGCCCGGAAGGCTTGTGCGGTGACAAGAAAGTGGTGCTGGTTTCCACGGCAGGTGGTGTGCACGCCGATCAACCTACCGGGGTAGGCCATGAAGACTTCCTCAAGGTGTTCCTGGGCTTCATCGGCATTACCGACCTGCAGGTGGTTCGGGCTCACGGCCTGGCTTACGGTCCGGAGCAGCGTATCCAAGCGATTACCGCTGCACAGGCGCACATCGAGAACGATCTGTTCGCCGTTGCGTGACGGCGGGGGTTCGCCTTAGCGCAAGTTGAGGGTCGCCTAGGCGGCCCTTTTTCATGCGCGGCCACCGCATTCCGCTAACGGCGACATAGCCTACTGTTGCGCAACGCTAGGGCTCAACTGTAATGGTGGGTCATCGAGGAATAGCCTTATGCTGTAACGAAATATGTATAAGCGCTGAAGAAGGAAGCCGCAATGCCGCTCAAGGACCTGCTCATCGCTCTGGTGGTAATCATCGCCTGGGGCGTCAACTTCGTCGTGATCAAGGTCGGGCTCGATGGGTTGCCGCCCATGTTGCTGGGGGCGCTGCGTTTTCTCCTTGTGGCATTCCCCGCGGTGTTCTTCATCAAGCGGCCAAACCTGCCCTGGCGTTGGCTGATCGCGTACGGTGCGACCATCTCCCTGGGGCAGTTCGCATTTCTGTTCCAGGCCATGGCCAGCGGCATGCCACCGGGGCTGGCTTCATTGGTCCTGCAGTCCCAGGCCTTCTTCACCCTGGGCTTCGCCGCGCTGTCTCTGGGCGAGCGCTTGCGCGTGGCCAGTGTGCTCGGGCTGCTGGTGGCCGCTGGTGGACTGGCGCTGATCGGCAGTGAAGACGGCAGCCATGTTCCCACGCTCGCGCTGATATTGACCTTGTGTGGCGGGGCGATGTGGGGCTTGGGCAACATCATTACCCGCCGCTTCGGATCGATTGACCTGGTGGCATTGGTCATCTGGGGCGGCTTGATCCCTCCGCTGCCCTTTCTGCTGCTCTCTGGCTGGCTGGAGGGGCCTGAACGCATCAGCCAGGCGCTCACGCACATCGGCTGGCACTCGATTGCCGCGCTGGCATACCTGGCATTTGTCGCCACCATCCTGGGCTACAGCCTCTGGAGCACGCTGTTGTCGCGCCATCCGGCTGGCAAGGTCGCGCCTTTTTCGCTATTGGTGCCTGTGATAGGCCTGAGTTCGTCGGCACTGCTGCTGGGTGAGCGCCTGACCGAAACCCAGGGTTGGGGTGCCTTGCTGGTCATGTGTGGTTTGCTGGTGAACGTGTTTGGTGCCCGACTCGGCCAGCGGCTCAGGGCCGCGAGGGCCTGAGTAACTGCGGGCGCTACCCGTTTTTTTCGAGTTTTGATTGACCAGGCTCATGTTGTTGGTCGGTTACAGTCGCCCAGCAGGCACGGATATGCTTCCCTGGCTACGTTTTGGTAGGGAGGACCGCAAACGATGCGAGTCAGGGACGAAATCTATTGGCAGTGGGCCGATGCACAACTGCACAGCCGCTGCCACGACGAGGCGCTCAGCGACGGCACGACCCTCGATGTGCAGGTGCGCCTGTCCAGGCAAGGCGCAACTCAACTGTTTCTTGGCCTTTACGCTCGCGACGGGCAGGCTCTGGTGGAGGAGTATTATCCCGCCCGCTGCGGCGAAACCATGACCCGCGCGCTGGTGTGGGGTGTGGAGCGCGCTCGGGCATTGGCCACGGGCGCCACGCCGTTACCCCATAAGGCAAAAAGGCGCGCATGAAAAAGCCCGGCGCGGTGGCCGGGCTTGAGACCGCGTGAGGGTCAGTACTGCGCTTCGATCACCTTCACGGCATGTTGCGTACGCGCCTCTGGCCATTGCTGTTGCAGGGTTTGCAAGACACGGCCGACGAACTCGGTATCGGCAGCCGCCTTCTTGCCTACATAGCCCTGGCCTCGGCGGTAGGCCTTGAAGCGCGCACGCATGCTTGGCAGGTGCTCCTGGAATTCATCTTCAATCGTGTTGGGTGGCAAGCGGTCCAGGCGCACTTCGCCGCTTTGGCTCACCCACAGCAGATGGTCATCAAGGCTGTCCTTGCGCGTGGCGAACAGCTTGGCCAATTGATCGATGGTCGGATTGTCGTTCAAGTTCATCATAAAGCCCCCATTACCCAGTTTCAGGTGATATTCACAGTTGGCGCTATCGCGATGTAGCGCGTTTCCAAGGCTGCTACTGCAGCTTTGCAACAGGGGCTTTCTCACGCTGCCTTTTGGACAGTTCCCTCTCCACGGGCCGCCTGCGTTACCGCGCAGGCGGCCTGGAACACCCTTGCCACGACTCCCGATCAGGGAGACGGCCTCATCATGCACAAGCGCGATGAACGGCGTCAACCGTTTTGTAGTGATTATTTTTGCTCACTACATTTTCGTAGAGTTGTCCGACAATCCTTGGTTTCAGAGCCCTGAAAGAATCTCGAATGCCGCGCGGACCCGGGCTTCGTTGGGGTAGTTGCGGTTGGCCAGAAGCACGATGGCCAACCCTTCTGATGGGACGAACGCTGCATATGAACCGAAACCGTTGGTGGAGCCGGTCTTGTTGTACCACGCTGCCGCCAACGGAGCGGCTGGCGGCTGCAGCCGTTGTGCCGGCTGGGGGCCTCGTATCATCTGCGGACCATTGCCGGTGAGGAGGGTGCGCAATGTGACGGGGTACGCATAACGCTCCCAGCCCAGGCCTTGTGTCATCTCACCGATCTGGGCGTAGCCATTGCGGGTGATGAGGACGGCGCGGGCCAAGGGCGCGGGCAGATCGTCGGGCTGCATGTTCAAGCGCACGTAGCGCAGCAGGTCGCTGGCACTGGTCTTGATGCCGTAGGCTTGTTGCGCGTAAGGGCCAGGGTTCACGCGCACAGGCTTGTCGCTGGCATCGTAGCCTTGGGCATACAGGCTACGTGCATCACTGGGCACATTCAGGTAAGTACTGTGCAGGCCCATGGGCTTGAGCACGTTTTGCTCAAGCAAGGTGGCAAACAGTTGATGCTGGGCACGGGCGGCCAGGTCGCCGAACAGGCCCAGGCTCGGGTTGGAGTAACACCGTTGGGCACCTGGCGTGCCTTTGGGCTGCCATTGCCGCAAGAACGTCACGATTTGCTGGGGGGAGTTCACGGTGTCGGGGAACTGCAAGGGCAAGCAGTCAGCGCTGTAGGTGCCCAGGTCCTGCACGGTGGCGTCCCCCATGGGAGTACCCCCCAGGGCCGGGTGATAGCGTTTGGCAGGGGCGTCGAGGGCGAGCTGGCCTTCGGCATTGGCCACGGCTACCAACGTGGCGGTGAATGTCTTGCTCAGCGAGCCGATTTCGAACAGGGTGTCGCGGCTAACGGGCACGCCGCCGTCGCGGCTGGCGACGCCGTAGCTGAAGTAATGAGCGTGGCCATGGGCATACAGCGCGACGGCCATGCCGCTGATGCCCTCGGCCTGCATCAGGGGGCCGATGACGGTGTCGACTTTACTTCGCAGCGGATCATTGGCGTAGGCGGATGACCAGGGTGCGCCGAGCATGAGGGCGACCGCAATATAGACGGAGCGGGAGCAGATCATTGAAGTTCCTTGGCTGAGTGTCCGTTGCGCGATACCGGCAGGGGTTCCGGCGTTAGCGCCTGGGGGCGCAAAACCTTATCCTCCGTGCTTGCCCAAAGACAAGACGGAACGGAACTGTGATGAAGTATCTGCGCATGCTGTTCGACAACTTCACCCTGGCGTTGCTGGCCGTGGTGGCGATTGCCACCGTGCTGCCTTGCTCAGGTCAGGGGGCTGTGTATTTCGGCTGGCTCACCAACCTGGCGATCGGTTTGTTGTTCTTCCTGCACGGGGCCAAGCTCTCGCGGGAGGCAATCATCGCTGGGGCGGGGCATTGGCGCCTCCATCTGCTGGTGTTTTCCTGCACGTTTGTGCTGTTTCCACTGCTGGGCATGGCGTTCAAGCCGCTGTTCCTGCCACTGGTGGGAGATGAGCTTTACTTGGGGGTGCTGTACCTCTGCGCGTTGCCTGCCACCGTCCAGTCGGCCATTGCGTTCACCTCGCTGGCGCGGGGTAACGTGCCGGCGGCCATCTGCAGCGCAGCCGCCTCCAGCCTGCTGGGCATATTCCTGACCCCAGTGCTGGTGATGTTGTTGCTGGGCGCCAGCGGGGACACCGGCTCAGGTCTGGACGCAGTGCTCAAGATCACCTTGCAGTTGCTGGTGCCGTTCGTGGCCGGGCAGCTCGCCCGCCGCTGGATTGGTGCCTGGGTCAAGCGCAATGCGCGCTGGCTGAAGATCGTCGACCAGGGCTCGATTCTGCTGGTGGTCTACACCGCCTTCAGCGAAGCGGTGGTCACAGGCTTATGGCACACCGTTTCGCCGCAGCACCTGGCAGGCCTGTTCGCCGTCTGCGGCATCCTGCTGACCGTGGTGTTGGTGGGGACGAGCTTGCTGGGCAAAGTGTTTGGCTTCAACCTGGAAGACCGAATCACCATCCTGTTCGCAGGCTCGAAGAAGAGCCTGGCAACCGGGGTGCCGATGGCGCAGGTGCTGTTCGTCGGGAGCGGCATTGGCGCAATGATCCTGCCACTGATGCTGTTCCACCAGATCCAGCTGATGGTCTGCGCCGTGCTGGCGCAACATTACGCGAGCCGCGAGCAGGATGATATCGAGGTGCCAACGGTCCGATGAACCGGTGATGGTTGCAGCCGACCTGGGCTGCAACCATCACGGCGCCTGAATCAGAAGTTCGCGGGGGTATTGGCGCTGATGATCTCCGCTTCGTCCTGGCCAATATTCTTGAAACTGTGGGGCAGCGTGGTTGGGATGTAGTAGCCGTCACCGGCATTGAGCACGCTGACTTGGCCATCGACCCACAGCTCGACGGTGCCTCGGGTGACGAGCCCGCACTCTTCACCCTCGGCGTGCACGATGGGCTCGCCCGAGTCGGCTCCTGGGGCATAAAGCTCGCGCAGCATACGCATTTGCCGGCCCTCGACGCTGGCACCCACCAGCAGCATGCGCAACCCGTTGCGACCCAAGTCGGGCTGCTCGCCTGCCCGGAACACAAATCGCTCCTCACGCACGGGTTCATCGAAGCTGAAAAACTCTGCCAGGCTCATCGGAATGCCCTCCAGCAGCTTTTTCAAGGAGCTGACTGAAGGACTGACGCGATTCTGCTCGATCTGCGAAATGGTCGAGTTGGTGAGCCCGCTGCGGCGCGCCAGCTCTCGCTGCGAGAGGTTGTTGCGTTCACGCACTAGTTTGAGTCGCGTCCCCGTGTCCATAGCCGCCTTGTGATAAGAGGTGTCAAGAATAATGAGCGAGGCGCATTAAAACATACTCTCAAGCCTTGCGCGCTGCGGTTTGCCAGTGCAGGCCGTTGGCGATGCCGGATGGGTCATCGCCAGGCGAGATACGGCGCCCTTATTCCGCTCTCGGGCCTGGCCACATGCTGCGCAGCACCCCGTCACGGCGAACCCAGGCGTGCATCAGCGCAGCGCCCACGTGTACCAGTACCGTGGCAAACAACAGGTAACCCGCCCAGCCATGCGCCTGGCGCAGCACGGCATACAGCTGCACGTCATGAGGCGCGATCGCCGGCAGGTCGAGCGGGCGAGGGTACCCGCCGGCCGAGAGCATGGCCCACCCCAGCAAGGGCATGGCAAGCATGAGGCCGTACAGAAGCAGATGCGAAGCGCCCGCAGCCAGGCGCTGGACAGCTGGCAGGTCCTGGGGCAGGGGCGGATGGGGAATACTCAGGCGCACGATGATGCGCGCTATCACCAGTACCAGCAGCGCCAGCCCTGTGCCCTTGTGCAAACTGACCAGCACTGGATGACGGACCGACAGGTCCGTGACCATGCTTACCCCGATGAAGAGCATGGCCAGGATCAGAATCGCCATCGACCAGTGCAGCACGCGGGCGACGGGATGAAAGACGGTGGGTTTCATGGTCGGGCTCCAGTGCTCAAGGACTCGCGGCTACGACGGTTGAACGATTCGGAATAGGCCGCTGAGCGGGCCGCGAGTATAGGGTCGGCGGTAGGTTCGATGCCGCGGGGCAGGATCAAGGGATCGAAGTTGAGGTCGCGGCAGGCACCCTGTTCCGGTGCGTCGACCTGTTCAAGCACCAACGTGCCTGCGTTGACGCTGCGCCGGTTCGCAGGCCAGGGTTTGGCGGGGTCGTCGATGGCGTCATCCGGCTCGGCAAGTACCAAACGCAGGGTCCAGCGCAAGGGCCCCTGCGCCAGCCGTCGCTGCAGGTCATGTTGCAGGAACAGGGGGTCGTCTACCTGCGCCGGCAACGCGGTGTAGGGCGTGAGCGGTTCAAGCTGCCAGCGCACCGGGTGGGCATTGCCGTCGGCATCGATCAACTTGAATGCATTGATGCTGTGGTACTGGGTGTTGGCGAAACTGTCGCTGGGCTTGTAGCTGGCGGCCCATTGCCGAAACGCGGCGCTTTCGGGGTGGGTTGCAAAGAAGGCCTGTACCTTGGCAGGGTCCGGCTTGCGCGTCGCCGGGTCCGGGGTGTTGGCAAGCACCTGCTCGTAGAACGCCTCGGCCGTACTCACTGCCAGTACGGGCGGATTGTTCATGCCGGTCCTCCAGACTTGCCCGTCATCGGTGGAGAGCTCGATTGCCAGGCTGCGCACGGGGATGCCGGTGTCAGGCGCGAACGGGTTGGCACCGCCAATGGCCAGGCGGCCTATCACCGGCACGCGCGCCTGGGTGAACGCCCGTGCCGTCGACAAGCTTGCCGCGTGCCCGCTGGCCTGGAAATAGCCGCTCACGCACAGGCCTTTGGAGTGGTTCTTGCGATAACCCGGGTAATGCCCAGCCTGGGCCTCGAACGTATCGATGATGCGCTGTGGTGTGAGCGCGGAGGGGCCAAGCCAGCCGGCGCTGTAGGCAAAGCCCGCACCGGCAGCCAGCATTAACGCGCCGATTGCCGCAAGACGCCAGGCCTTGCCCTGGCCCTGCAAAGGTTGGTTCATGGTCAGTCCCGTTGATTTCACGAAAGGTGCCAGTACGACGCTGCACTGAAAAAGTTATTCCTCGGGTGGGAATAACTTTTTCTTCAGCGCGTCTGTTCCCTACACTGCCCCATCATTGCCCGGATACTTTCCATGCAGGACTTGGACGACCAACAATGGCGAGCGCTGCTGGCCCGACTGCGCCGCTTCGCCATCTGGCTGACTCGCGAGGCGGGGAGTGCCGATGACCTTGTGCAGGCCACGGTCGAGCGTGCCTTGAGCCGGCGTCAGCAGCATCAGGATCCCGATGCCCTGCGCGCCTGGCTGTTCACCATCCTTTATCGCCTGTTTCTGGATGGCAAACGGCGAGAACGCCTGCACGCCCGCTGGCTCTCCTGGTTCGCCAGCAGCAGCGCGGCCGAAGAAGTGGCTGGCGACAATCTTGAGGACATCGTGCTGGCCCAGGCGGATTTGCAGGCATTCGGCCGACTCAAGACCGAGCAACGTGCCTTGCTGTTGCTGGTGAGCGTTGAAGGCCTGAGTTACAAGGAGGCTGCCCAGACGTTGGGCATTCCCATCGGGACTGTCATGTCACGCCTGTCGCGTGCGCGCGATGCCCTGCGCGCATTGACCGAGGACAGCCCTCGACCACCGGCCTTGCGGAGATTGAAATGACACGTCTTATGCCTAGTGAAGAAGAGCTTCATGCCTACGTCGATGACCGCCTGGACCCGGTGCGCCGCGCCGAAGTCCAGGCCTGGCTGGCCAGCCATCCCCAGGCTGCGCAACGCGTTGAAGGCTGGCTCGCCGATGCGCGCCAGTTGCGTACGGGCCTGGCGGGCCTTGCGCAGCCGCGGGCGAGCACGCTGGTTGATCGGGATCAGCTGCGGCGACAGGTGCGACACCGCCTGCAGCGTCGCTGGGCAAGTGCTGCCGCGATCGTAGTGGCCTTGGGCGTAGGCGGGCTCGGTGGGTGGCAGGCGCGCGATGCCAGCCTTGCTGACGTAAAACCCATGGCTGATGCCGTGCAGGCTCACCGCTTGTTCGCCGACAGCCAGGCGCTGGACATCCAGGCGCGTAATCCCGATCAATTGCGCACTTGGCTGCAAGCGCACTTTGATCAGGTGGGGCAACTGCCTGACCTGGCAGGCTACGGGTTCACCCCCGTGGGCGCCCGACTGCTCAGTAACGAGCAAGGGCCGGCGGCGCTGGTGGTGTTCGAAGATGGGGTGGGGCGCAGGATCAGCCTGTTCCTGCGCTCACCCGGCAAGCACTTCCGGCGCATGCCGCAAGGGCAGCGAATCGATGGTCAGCTTCAGGCCCGGTACTGGTCCCACGGTGCGTACAATTTCGCCCTGGTCAGCGCCGCCGATGATGGCCGGGGTGTCGGCATCGGGGAGGCCTTGCGCACGACGTTGTGAGCCGGACGAGACCCCGTGCGCGCCCAGGCTGGCTTAGCTGAGCTCTAGCCAGATGGGCGCATGGTCCGACGGTTTCTCCATCGCGCGCAGTTCGTAATCCACTCCCGCAGCCTTGATCCTCGGGACCAGGCTTGCCGAGGCCATGATCAGGTCGATGCGCAGGCCGCGCTTGGGCGCGTCTTCGAAGCCACGGCTGCGGTAGTCGAACCAGCTGAAGCGGTCGTCGACACCCGGGTGCAGATGCCGGAAGCTGTCTACCAGGCCCCAGCCTTTCAAGCGCTCCATCCACTCACGCTCCTCTGGCAGGAAGCTGCATTTGCCGGTCCTGAGCCAGCGCTTGGCATTGTCTGGGCCGATACCGATGTCGCAGTCTTCTGGCGATATGTTCATGTCGCCCATCACCAGCACGGGTTGGTCATTGCGAAACTGGCCTTCGAGCAGTGCTTGCAGGTCGGCGTAGAAACGCTGCTTGGCCGGAAACTTGGTGGGGTGGTCACGGCTTTCGCCCTGCGGGAAATAGCCGTTCATGACGGTAATGGGGTTGCCTTGGTGGTCGGCGAAGGTGCCCCAGATGAAACGGCGCTGAGCGTCTTCTTCGTCCGTTGCGAACCCCTTGTGAAGGCTCAAGGGTGCCTGGCGCGACAGCAGGGCGACACCGTAGTGGCCCTTTTGCCCGTGGTAATGCACGTGATAGCCCAGGGCCTGGACCTCGGCTAGCGGAAACTGATCGTCGCTGACCTTGGTTTCCTGCAGGCCGATGATGTCCGGCTGGTGCTTTTCGACCAGGGCGGCCAACTGGTGTGGGCGCGCCCGCAGGCCGTTGATGTTGAAACAGACGATCTTCATGCAGAGACGATCCCGGTAAAAAGGCGCGATGCTAGCCGACATCGGCGTTGATCACCAGCATGGTGGCGCGTAGGCGCTACTGGTGCAGCGCCAAGGTGAACGATGGGCGGCATTGTGCCTCCAAGGCCTATCAGCCAGCCCAGAAGGTTCCCCTCCATGTCTCAAGCCCTTGCCGCCGAGGCCCGCGTTTGCCTGCTCGATTCCGGTTACCGCCGCGAAACCCGGGCACTGCTGTACACCGTCTACCGGAACGACCCAACCTTCGCTTATCTGCTCGAAGCGCATCGCCCCGGTTATGAGCGGCGCCTGCGCACACTGCTGCGCGAGTGGGTCCGCCAGCATTTTTACCTGCAGCTGCCCGCCGTCGGCCTGCTACTCGACGATCGTCTGATCGGCGTCGCGCTGATCGTCCCGCCCCTGCGGCGTCTGGGTGTGGCAGACAGTTGGGCCTGGCGTTTGCGCATGATGGTTGGCGCAGGGGTGCGTGCCACCCGGCGCTTCATGGCTTACCAGGCGGCCGTCTCGACGTGCCGGCCTACCGATCAGGTGCACGTGTTACCGCTGCTGGGTGTGTTGCCAGTGCTACAAGGCCAGGTGTATCCGACCCAGTTGTTACATGCGGTACAACACTGGTGCAGAAATGATGGAGATGCCCAAGGCATCGTCGTCGACACGGGCAATGATGAACACGTGGCGTTTTATCACACCCAAGGCTTTGTCGAGACCGGTGAGGTCGCCATTGGGACAGTACGCCAACGCGTCTTGATGTATGACAACGCTCAGGCCGGTGAGCCATTGGCGTGAATGGCGTTTGGGTTGGCTTCTTTTACACTGTTGGTCTGGTAGCATGCGCGGGATGACATATTCAGGAAGAGTTCGCTGGGGCCTGGTGATCTGGGCCGTTAGCTTTGCTGCATGGGGCCAGAGCGAATTGGTGGTGACGGTCAAACCGGCCAACAAGGCGCTCAAGGCCAATGTCGAGGGCTATATCGGTAGTTTGGGTGACCGCGACGAGCAAGCGCTGCTGCGTTTCAGTCGCGGGGCCGAGGAGCAGGCGCGCAAAGCGGCCCAGGCGCTGGGCTACTACCAGGCCCAGATAAGCACCGACGTCAAGCCGCCTAGCGGTGATGACGGTTCACCGCGATTGGTGGTGAACATCGTGCCTGGCGAGCCGATTCGCCTGCGCAACGTAACCGTGCGCGTCGAGGGGCCGGCCAGTGACATGACCGCCTTCAGGGTGCCTTCCGGCGGCGCCCTTCGCGCTGGCCAGCCACTGAACCACGGCGTCTATGAAGATGCCAAGCGTGTCATTCAGAACCAGGCCTCACGTTATGGCTTCTTCGCAGGCCGCTTCAGCCAGCAGCGCCTGGCCGTCGATCCACGTGCTGGCGTGGCCGATATCGATCTGGTCTACCAAAGTGGGCCGCGGTACCGCTTGGGCGCGGTCACTTTCAGTGGCGATACGCCGTTGGACGACGATCTGCTGCAGCGCATGGTCTCGTTCAAGCCCGGTACACCCTATGATTCGGAGCTGATTGCCGAACTCAACAACGATTTGCAATCAAGCGGCTACTTCGAGGGCGTGCGCGTAGACGCCGCGCCCACGGCCGCTGTCGCCCAGAACATTCCGGTCGATGTGCGCCTGGAAACCCGCAAACCCCGCACATTAGGCCTGGGCCTTGGCTACTCCACCGACGTCGGTCCGCGCGGCAAGGCCAACTGGACTCGCCATTGGGTCAACCCTCAGGGGCACAGCTATGGCTGGGAAGCGGAGCTGTCGGCGCCGCGGCAAAACGTGGGGTTGTGGTACGACATCCCGTTGGACCCACCATTGACGGACAAACTGCGTTTTGCCGGGGGGTACCAGAACGAGGAACTGGCGGGTACCGACACCCTCAGCAAGCTGTTGACGGTAGGCCCTGAATGGCACAGCAAGCTGCCCAATGGCTGGCAGCGAGTCATATCGCTCAAGTACCAACGCGAAGAGTACCGGCTGGGGGACGATGCGGGCCTGAGCAACCTGCTGATGCCCGGTATCAGCTATTCGTTTCTGCGCAGCGACAACCGCATAGACCCCCACAATGGCTATCGCGTGCAGTTCGAAGCGCAAGTGGCCAAGGAAGGTGTCGGCTCCGATACGAACCTGCTGCGCGGCAACGTGTTGCTCAAAGGGCTTACGACGGTAGGCCAGAATCACCGTCTGCTGGGCCGCGTGCAGTTTGGCGGTAGTGCCACCAACGGTTTCCAGAACAGCGTTCCGCCTTCGCTGCGGTTTTTCGCCGGTGGCGACCAGAGCGTGCGCGGCTATGACTACCAGACGCTGTCGCCAAAAAACAGCGATGGGGATCGCATCGGTGGTCGCTACCTGGTGGCGGGCAGCGTCGAGTACCAGTATTCCCTGACGGACAAATGGCGCCTGGCAACCTTCGTCGACCAGGGCAATGCGTTTAATGACTTCGAATTGCCCAACCTGAAGACGGGCGTCGGCTTCGGCGTGCGCTGGGTGTCACCGGTAGGGCCGCTACGCCTGGACCTGGCCAAGGCCCTGGACGACGACGGCGGCATCCGCCTGCACTTTTCCATGGGGCCTGAGCTTTGAAACCTGTAATCAAATACATGCTGCTGGGCCTGTTGGGGCTCGTGAGCATCCTGACCCTGACCATCGCGTTGCTGATCGGCACAGAGGGCGGCAGCCGGTGGGCGCTGGGCAAGGTTCCCGGGCTGAGCGTAGAGGGCTTCGCAGGACGGCTGGCGGGCACTTGGCAAGCGACTCGTCTTTCCTACGTCGATGGGCAAACCCAGGTTCTGGTGCAGGCGCCCTTGCTGAACTGGTCCCCGGCGTGCCTGCTGCGTGGGGCTTTGTGCATCGATCAGCTGCACGCAGAACGTATCGACATGGCGTTTGCCCCTTCGACCGACGTCAGTGACGACGGCCCGCTGCAATTGCCCACAGTGGACTTGCCGCTTGCCATCGAACTGGGCGAGGTGCAGATCGGGCAATTGCGTCTGGATGGCAGCGACCTGCTTGGTGATCTGCAACTGGCTGCGCACTGGACCGGTGAGGGCATGCGCATCGACAGCCTGCATCTGACCCGCGACGATTTGAAGCTGGACCTGCAAGGTGACGTGAAGCCCCAAGGCGATTGGCCTGTGCAGCTACAGGCCCAGGTGCAGCTCCCTGCCATGGGTGACCAGCCATGGCAACTGGCATTGCAGGCCACGGGTCAATTGCAACGCTCGCTTGACCTGACCGGCACTAGCAGTGGGTACCTGGATGCCACTCTTGCAGGCAAGGTCCAGGCGTTGGCCGAACACCTGCCCGCCAGCTTGAGCATTCAGTCCAAAGCGTTCAAACCGTCGGAAGCACTGCCCGACACCCTGCAGCTCGATGACCTGGTGCTGCTGGCCGATGGGAACCTGGAGACGGGTTATGCATTGACCGGTTCTGCCAACTTGCCAGCCGAGCAGTCGCCCATCGCTCTGGCCTTGTCCGGCGTGGTCGACAGCAAGGGCGCCGTGGTCAAGGGCCTTGATCTCAACGCAAGCGATAGCCAGCAGGTGAAGCTGCAAGCCAAGGTCGACTGGCAGGAGGGCCTGGCAGCGGACGCGCAATTGGTTTGGCAGGACTTCCCCTGGCTGCGCCTGTACCCATTGGATACACCACCCGAGGTGACGCTCAAGCGCCTGAATGCAGAGGTCCGCTACCGCGACGGTCGCTATGAAGGCAGCTTCGATGGCGATCTGGACGGGCCTGCCGGCGCTTTCAAGGTGGCAAGCCCCTTCGAAGGTGACCTTGAGCAGGTCACCTTGCCAACGCTGGCGCTCACTGCGGGGCAAGGCAAGGCAACTGGCCGTGTGGCCGTACGCTTCGCCCAAGCACTCGCCTGGGACGTCGACCTGCAACTGTCGGCGTTGAACCCGGCCTATTGGGTGGCGGAACTCCCTGGAACATTGGCCGGGCCGTTGCGCAGCAAAGGCCAGGTGCAGGGCGATGACCTGTCGCTCGACGCACAGCTTGACCTCAAGGGCCGCCTGCGTGGTCAACCCGCTGTACTCAACGTTCAGGCGGACGGGGCCGGGCAGCGCTGGACCCTGGCAGCCTTGCGCGTACAACTGGGCGACAACCGCATAAACGGCAGTGGCAGCCTGCAACAGCGCCTGGCCGGCAAGGTGGACATCGACCTGCCACGCCTTGTGCAGCTGTGGCCCGAGCTGCAGGGCCAGGTCAAGGGGCAGCTGGACGTGGCCGGCACCCTGCAGGCGCCGCAAGGCACACTGGCTCTGCGCGGTACCGGGTTGGCCCAGGCCGAGAATCGCTTGCAGCAACTGAACCTGTCGGCCCGTCTGGACGACAGGCAACGGGCCAATATCGACTTGAAGGTCACGGGCATTCAGGCGGGTGATACCGACCTCGGTACGCTGCAAGCGGTCGGCAATGGCGACATGCGACGACAAGCATTGACGCTGGCGTTGAACGGCCCGCAGCTGAAGTTGGACGTGGGGCTGGACGGGCAACTGGACGATGGTGACTGGCGCGGCCGCCTGGCCACTGGGCGGGTACAGGCTGGCGGACAAGACTGGCAATTGCAGGCGCCTGCCAAATTGCAGCGCCTGGCCAGCGGTCAGCTGGATTTCGGTGCCCATTGCTGGCGATCCGGGCAGGCCAGTCTGTGTGGTGACGATCAACGGTTGGCGCCTGAGCCACGCCTGCGGTACCACCTCAAGCGCTTCCCGCTGGACAGCCTGACGCAGTGGATGCCCAAGGATTTCGCATGGCAGGGTCTGCTCAATGCCGACATCAACCTGGACCTGCCCGTCAGCGGCCCGAAGGGTACGGTGGTAGTGGACGCCAGTGGCGGCACATTGCGCGTCAATGACGGTAATCGCTGGGTCGATTTCCCCTACCAGACCCTGCGACTGGATAGCACCTTGGCACCGCGGCGTATCGATACGCGTCTTGCATTCCGTGGGGAGCGCCTGGGACAGCTGAATCTCACAACGCGCATTGACCCACTGGGCAAGGACAAGCCGTTGTCCGGTGATTTCAACCTGGCTGGTCTCGACCTTTCGGTCGCCCGTCCCTTCGTGCCGATGGTGGAGCACCTGGCTGGGGAGCTCAAGGGTAGCGGGCAGCTGTCCGGCACATTGTTGGCGCCGCAAGTCAACGGTAGTGTGAATTTGAGCGGTGGCCAGATCACCGGCGCCGAACTGCCGACCCAGTTCCAGGACCTCAGCCTCCAGGCCCGGATCGCGGGTGAACAGGTGCAGCTTGCCGGCACCTGGCGCAGCGGCAGCACCGGGCGCGGCCAGGTCGATGGTAGCCTGACCTGGGGCCAGGCGCTGGGGATGAACATCCGCGTGCAAGGGCAGCAGTTGCCCGTCACGGTCGAACCCTATGCCACCCTGGAGGTGGCGCCGGACCTTACCTTGCAACTGATCGACGACAAGTTGGCAGTCACAGGCAAGGTGCAGGTGCCCAACGGCAAGATCACGGTGCGCGAGCTGCCCCCCTCGACGGTCAAGGTTTCCGACGACACGGTCATCGTGGGCAACCAGACCAAGGAGGGCAAGCCGCCCATGGCCATGGCCATGGATATCGATGTAGAGGTAGGACGAGGCAAGCTGTCGTTCAGTGGTTTCGGCCTGACTGCCAACCTGCTGGGGCACGTGCATATCGGTGACAATCTCGATACGCGCGGCGAGTTGAGCCTGGCCGATGGTCGCTACCGCGCCTACGGCCAGCGGCTGACCATCCGCCGCGCCAGGCTGCTGTTTGCCGGTCCGATCGACCAGCCCTACCTGGACATCGAAGCGATCCGCCAGGTTGATGACGTGATTGCCGGCATCCGCTTGAGCGGCAACGCCGAGCAACCGACCAGTACGGTGTTCTCCGAGCCTGCCATGAGCCAGGAGCAAGCGTTGTCATACCTGGTGCTTGGCCGTCCGTTGGGAGCATCGGGTGAAGACAACAACATGCTGGCCGAGGCCGCATTGGGCCTGGGACTAGCTGGCAGCGCAGGGATCACGGGGAATGTGGCATCGCGTCTGGGCATCGACGACTTCCAGCTCGATACCGAGGGCTCAGGCAACACTACCAGTGTGGTGGCCAGCGGCAACCTGACCGAGAAACTCAGCCTGCGCTATGGGGTAGGGGTATTCGAGCCGGCGAACACCATCGCCCTGCGCTACAAGCTCAGCAAGAAGGTGTATGTCGAGGCTGCCAGTGGAGTGGCAAGCTCGCTGGACGTCTTCTACAAACGGGACTTCTAGTCGCCACCCAAGGTTGACGGCCTGACCTGGCCGAGGGTCGGGCTGAGCAGATGGTGTCGGAATCAACGGATCGTCGCCGCCTCGATGAACTCGTTGGTGGGCGAGGGGGGTGTCGCTGAAGCCGGGGCGCGAACTGGGGTGATCAAGTTCGTGTACTCCTCGATCAGCCGGTTCAAAGCCTCGGGCGGTTCGCTTGCCTGGAACTGCATGCGGATCTGCACTTCGTCGGGATCGCGGTTATCCCCTTGGCGGCCATGGCCGCCAATGGTGACCTTGAAACTCGCCGAGCGGTTTCCATCGGCTGGGGTGAGAGCTCGGCGTGCTTCGGTATTCTGCACGCGAACCGACAGGTCGACCTGCATCCGTTCGAGCGCCAACCCTTTGGGCGAAACCAGCGCAAAAAGGGGCACGCGCATCAAGTGTTGCCCATCCATGGCCACCTCGACCATCTTCGCGGTCATCGGTGCGCCCAGCTCTTGGTGATTGCAGTCGAAAAAACGATCGAACAGTTCAATGTACTGTTGCGCGATCATGCTGTTGGCGGCGCTCGCAGCTTCCTGCAGGCCGCGAGTGATTTCGCGCAGGTCAATGGAGGTCATGGGGGCGGGGCTCTTGTCCATGGGGTCGACTCATTGGGCCAAGTGGGTCCCCTGAAGAACCTTCAGGGGGACAGGTCGCGTCACGCCGTGAGTGCGTCGACGGTGGTCATGCCGTTGGGCGATTGCGCTCTTCCTGAGCCTCAGATGGCGGATTCGAAGGGCGCTCTTGCTGCGTGGCATCCTTTGCAAGAACGGGCTTGGTGGCGGCCTCCGTGAGGAAGTCGATCACCCTCATCATTGCCTCCGGTGGATCCTGGCGCTTGAGGGTCGTGTTGAATGCGTACCGCGCCCGGGTGTCGGTCTTGCGAGTTTGCGAGGACTTGTGGCTTACGCTGCCCTTGACGTTGAGTTTGAAGGGTCCCCAACCCAAGGAGGCGGCGGCTTCTGCGTTCACATCCCTGGCCGACGTGTCTTCGGACATCTGGTTGATGACCAGCTCGAATTCGACAGTACCGTTTTCGATGGCGATGTTGGGGTGGGTGATCGCCGCCATCAGCGGCACTTGCAGCGTCTTCTTGACCACGCCCTTTGATTGGCCCTGCTCGTCGACGATGGTCTCGTCGTAATCGAACTGAATGGCGACCGCCTTGCCGTCCTGTACGCAGACTTGCATGAGGAAGTCTGCGTAGGATTTGCTGGCGGTGACCTGGGCTTGGACCATGGCCTGCAATGGGCCTGCGATCATGCGGTCCATGGGCAGGGCGTTGATGACAGACCCGATTAAGCTGTTATCTATAGACATACTGGGTTCTCTTCTTAGGTTTCAGGTTGAGGGGGGGTATGAGTTGATAAAGCGTCGCTTATCGCAATGGCAAATCCTGACGGCGGATGTTGCCGATCTGGCGCAGGCTCAGCCCGTACTTATTGGCCAACAAGCTGCGCGAGAATCCGCTGGCGCTTTCTTTCTGAATCTGTTGATTGCGCAGTTGGCGGACGAAATGATCAGCCTTGGGAATCTCGAGCGCGACACCTGCAAAGCGCTTGATCAGGGCGTCGAGTGCCTCAGCCGGTAACACATCAGCAAGCTTGGTACGATCGCGGTGCTTTGGAATGTACTTAGGCCTACCGCCAAACGCGCAGGTCAGCTGGTACGCGTTTTCTATGCCTATGCACTCAATCAATGCCTGTAACGATTGCGGCAATTGGCTGACGTCGATGTGGCTCAAGTCTGGCGTTTCCATATGACGCTCCTTCGAAAATGGTAGGGATCACCAGCGGCATAACGTCGAGGTGTGGCTGGATTTTCAGTGATAGCCGGCGGGGCCCGCTAGGCGCCATTAGGGCTGAGGGTTGTAGCTTCGGTTACTAGCTTATGCAGGCAGCGCAGTCTCACCGTGTAGGAAAACAGCATGTAAGCGCTTGAGAATCGACTGTTGTCAGGGGGTGAGCGCAACGTATGGCATTTTGGGTACTAGCACCTCAGTCGCAGGGATAGGCACTGAGTAAACTGGCGCTGCTCACGCGCGCCTTTTCAACGTTTCGCAGCTCCGATGGCACGGACCTCCAGTCCACTTGCACGCAGAGCGCGTGAAGGGGCTGCCCTTTACGGGATCCGATAATCCGGTCATCGAAGGTCCGGCGGTAGATCGCCTGGGTCTGGGACACAGGCCGTATATGGTCGGCCCCGGCCAGGGTCTGCTGCGCAAGTGCTGGCAATACAGCGGAGGGCACCTCGAAGCGCAACGAGGTGTTGTCAGGACTCAGGTAGCCAGCCTTTCGGACCCGTTGCCACAACTGTTGCCACTGGCTGCTCCCTGCTTGCTGGCTCAGCGTGTGCCCAAGCTCGAGCAGTGTTGCGCAAGGGACTTCAGTTGTAGTGAAAGCGTGCAGTGGCGTGGCGACCAGGCACAGCAAGAGGGTTGTCAGGCGCTTGTTCATGGGGCTCCCCACAGGTGTGATGAAGCCGTATGTTTTCAGCTGGCGATGCTACCAGGCAGCAGGAAATGCAGCGCCGGGGCGGGCGAACGTTGTATCATCTGCGCGGCTTGAGCAAAGCCATCTGTCCCGGATGTAGCAAGGAACCCTGATGACACACGTGCAGCGCCTGAAATATTCTCTCCTGATCATTCTGGTAGTCCTCGGGCTGATGATCGGTCTTTCCCACTTGCAAAAAGCCGGTACGATCAGCGAGCAGACCTTCCAGATGCTGGCTATCGCCATTGCCGTGGTCGTGGTCGTGATCAACGGCATACTACGACGCAAAGTCAGGCGCTGATGCTTGCCGGGCCAGTGGGCCGGCCCAGCTGCTCAGGGCGAAATAGTCCGCTCCAACAGGGCGCGTGCATGCGGATCAAGGCTGTAGCATTTGTCGGCCCCTAGCTGAATCACGCCTTCGGCGCATAACCGCTTGAGCACTTCTCGTACGCTGAGAAATGACAGCGGTATGTCCAATTGCTCCAGTTGCGCATGCACACCTCGCACCCCAATGCTTCGTCCATTTCGCTGCGCCGCGTGCAGGGTGTCTATCACTTTCAGCCGTATCAGGCTGGTACGCAGGCCGAAGCTGCGCAGCAACTCGCGTATCTGCTCGTTGCCGGTTCGTTCGTCGATCTGCGCGTCCTGCCCCGTCGTGGCATGTATCGGAGTTGGCGGGTTGTACATGTGAATGCTCCTTTTCTTGGACGAATCCGAACGATGGGTGCCTCTTTGAATAAGACGAATGAGCGCATGTAATCTGCAATGCAAAAGCAGAAAAAACTTGATCATTCGTTGGGTTTCCAGATCAAGCGGCCTCTTCTCCAGTCATGTCTTGGGCTCTGCGCGCTGGTGCCAGGCCTGAGCGCGGAGGCCGCCTAAACTCTACCCACGTTCGTTCGTTTCACCGGCATGAACCGTATTCGAGGAGTGCCCGTGTCCCCACTTATCCGCTCAAGTCGTTGTGCCGGTTTAGCCGCAGCGCTCATGGTTGCGGCCTTGACCGCACAGGCCGAAACCGTAGCGCAAGACGCCAGCGCCCAGATCCGTCGCACTACCTATGGCGTGCCGCATATCGTGGCCAAAGACGAAAGAGGGCTCGGTTATGGCATTGGCTATGCCTATGCCCAGGACAACCTTTGTTTGCTGGCTGACCAGGTGCTGACGGTCAGTGGTGAGCGCTCGCGCTATTTTGGTAGCCAAGGCCAGACCGTGGACCAGCGCGAGAACCTGGCCAGCGATGTGTTCTTCACGTGGCTCAACGCGCCGGCTCAGGTGCAGGCCTTTCTGGAGGCACAGCCCGCTGCCATCCAGGCCCTCCTGGCGGGTTATGCCAGTGGTTTCAATCGAGCACTGGCCGAGCGGCGTCAGCAGGGCTTGCCTGCGGAATGTGGAGATGGCGCGTGGGTGCGCGCCATCACCAGCCAAGACCTGGTCAAGCTTACCCGGCGGTTACTTGCAGAAGGTGGGGTCGGGCAGTTCGTCGAGGCCCTGGCCGGGGCGCACCCGCCCCAGAACGATGCCCAGCGACCCGCCGTCGCTTATGGGCAAGCGTTGGAGCAGCAGCAACGCTTTGCCACCCAGCGCGGCAGCAACGCCATTGCAGTGGGTGCCCAGCGTTCGCTCAATGGCCGAGGTTTGCTGTTGGCCAACCCGCATTTCCCTTGGGTGGGAGGCATGCGGTTCTACCAGATGCAATTGACCATCCCCGGTGAGCTCGATGTGATGGGCGCAGCGCTGCCAGGCCTGCCGATGGTCAATATTGGCTTCAATCGCCACCTTGCGTGGACCCACACCGTCGACACGTCCAGGCATTTCACCCTGTTTCGCCTGCAACTCGATCCAAAGGACCCAACCCGATACATGCTCGACGGCAAGTCGCTGCCGCTGACCCGTCAAAGCATCAGCATCATGGTCAAGGCCGCCGATGGCCGATTGCAGAAAGTTGAGCGTGTTCTGTACAGCTCGTCATTTGGCCCGATCGTCCAGTGGCCAGGGCGGTTGGATTGGGACAGACATACGGCTTACAGCCTGCGCGATGCCAACAGCGACAACACCCGCGTCTTGCAGCAGTGGTACCAGATCAATCGCGCTGACAGCGTGGCGGCGCTGACGCGTTCCGTCGAGCAGCTGCATGGCATTCCATGGGTCAACACCGTCGCTGTGGATGAAGGTGGCAAGACGACCTACCTGAACCAGTCGGTGGTGCCCTATGTCGACCAGGCATTGCTCGATGCCTGCGGGGGCGAACACGCAGGCCCGTTGGTCGTGCTCGACGGTTCCCGCAGCCTGTGTAACTGGAAGGTTGACGGCCGCGCCGCCCAACCCGGTACGGTTCCGGCTGAACTCATGCCGCGCCTGGAACGCGATGACTTCGTCCAGAATTCCAATGATCCAGCCTGGATGACCAACCCTGCGCAGCCGCTGACAGGCTACTCCCCGTTGGTCAGCCGCAGTGATCAGCCTCTGGGCATGCGCGGGCGTTTCGCATTGGAACGTTTGCAAGGCAAAGCGCTACTTGGTGTGGACGACCTGCAGCGCATGGTGACCGATGATGAAGTCTACCTTGCGCGTTTGCTGCTGCCGGATCTGTTGAACTGGTGCAAGCGTGCCCCCACAGATGTCGAGCCAGTGTGCCGTAGCCTGGCCAGCTGGAACGGCAAGGCCAACCAGCAGAGCAACATGGGGCTGGTGCACTTTCAAAACATCTACGATGCACTTGAGCAACAACCGCAGGTATGGCGAGTAGCGTTCGATCGCAACGATCCCGTGCATACCCCGCGTGGTTTAGCGGTGGAGCAGGCATCGGTGAGCAAGGTGGTTCATCAGGCGGCCCTTGCCTCGCTCCGTCAAGTGGCCGAGGAGGGGATCGACCCGATGGCGCGGTGGGGGCAGGTGCAACAGGCCCATGATGGCACGCCAGTGCCGGGCGGCCCCCAGGCGCTTGGCGTGTACAACGCCATGTACAGTGTGCCGATGGGGCAGGGCAAGCGTCTGGTTGTCAGCGGCACCAGCTACCTACAGCTGGTCAGCTTCACCGACGATGGCCCCAAGGCACGCGGTCTGCTGGCGTTCTCCCAATCGAGCGAGGCGGCCTCGCCGCATGCCAGCGATCAGACCAAGGCGTTCGCCGCTGGTCAGCTGCATGATATGCCGTTTACAGAGAAGCAGATTAAGGCCGATCCGGCGTACCGGGCGATGATTATCCGTGAGCGAGATGAGCGGCCAGGCGTTCAGTGATTGTCGGTAAGGGAGACGAGCCTTGCTGGTCTCCCGCATGCCTTGACTGTGAGCGTCGCGCGTTGCGTATGAGCATCAGGCCGACGCCTGATGCTGCGCTCAGGCGGGCTATCCCGTTGTCGAGCAGGTAGAGCTCAAGCGCTCAGGGAAACTCGAACGGCGCCAGCTGAAACCCTTGCGCGTCCACTTGCAAGGCCCAGGCCCGCTTGTCCCAGTCGCCCAGCACGATGCGCCGGGCCGGCTCCCCGTCCACCATCAGCTTGTGAATCGCCGGACGATGGGTGTGGCCGTGCACCAGCGTTCGCACGTGGTGCGCTGCCATGACCTTGGGCACTTCCTCGGGCGTGACGTCAACGATCTCCGTGGACTTCATTTGCGTCTGTGCGCGGCTTTCGCTGCGCAGCTTGCGTGCCAATTTCATCCGAACTGACAGCGGCAGGTGCCGAAGCAACCAGAGGCTTACAGGGTTGCGCAGTAACCGGCGCATTTTCATGTAGCCCAGGTCGCGGGTGCACAAGGTATCGCCGTGCATCAGCAGCACCCGTTCTGCTCCCAACTCCACCACGCAGGGGTCGCTCAGCAGGGTGCAATCTGCGGCCTCGCAAAAGGCCTGGCCAATCAGAAAGTCGCGGTTGCCGTGCATCAGGTACACCGCTGTACCGCTGTCACTGAGTCGGCGCATGGCCTGGCAGATCGACTGCTGGAAAGCGGTCATGGCATCGTCGCCGATCCACGCTTCGAAAAAGTCGCCCAGTATGTACAGTGCCTGGGCCTGGCGAGCACGACCTTCGAGCAGATCAAGAAACGCCCGGGTAATGTCCGGGCGTTCTTCTTGCAAGTGCAGATCAGAGATCAGCAGTATCACTCAATGATCTCGGCTTTCTCGATGATCACGTCGTCTTTGGGTACGTCCTGGTGGCCAGCACTCGAGCCCGTGGCAACCTTCTCGATGGCGTCGACGACTTCACGGCCTTCGATCACTTCGCCGAACACGGCGTAGCCCCAGCCCTGAGTGTTCTTGCCACTGTGGTTGAGGAAATCGTTGTCCGAGGCGTTGATGAAGA
Source organism: Pseudomonas sp. UBA5568 (assembly GCF_002425525.1). Lineage (NCBI taxonomy): Bacteria > Pseudomonadati > Pseudomonadota > Gammaproteobacteria > Pseudomonadales > Pseudomonadaceae > Pseudomonas > Pseudomonas sp. UBA5568. The sequence goes on from NZ_DIMK01000038.1 coordinate 77,149, forward strand.
ACTGCGCCGAGGCGGAGTGCGGGTCCATGGTGCGCGCCATGGCGATGCTGTACTTCTTGTTCTTCAGGCCGTTGTCGGCTTCGTTCTGGATGCTGGCGCGGGTTTTCTTCTGGGACATGCCGGCTTCGAAGCCGCCGCCCTGAATCATGAAGCCTTTGATGACACGGTGGAAAACGGTGCCGTCGTAGTGGCCTTCCTTGACGTACTGCACGAAGTTCGCGGTCGTCTGCGGCGCTTTCTCGGCGTCCAGTTGCAGGACGATGTCGCCGTGGTTGGTGCTCAGTTTGACTTTGGACATGCTGAAACTCGCTTTTTCAAGGCAATCGGAAATTGGGATGCGCTGGGCGCTGATTACTAACCAGACGCGGCATCAGGTGTTGGGGACACATGGCGCGCTTGCGCCATTTTGCCAAGGCTGCGGCAAAAAGGCGTGATAAAACACGCCAGTTTGGCGGAGCCCGACTGTCGGCAGCTTGACTGCTTCGGCTATGATAGGCCCTTTGATTCATTCGGCCTACCCAGGCCGGCTACGTGCATTCAAGGATCCTATGAGCAAGCCCACTGCCGACAACGCGCCCAACGCCGCTGCCAAAGGCGCCCCCGCTGTCCCTGCGAACTTCCTGCGGCCGATCATCCAGGCCGACCTGGACTCGGGCAAGCACGCCAGCATCGTCACCCGCTTCCCGCCAGAGCCAAACGGCTACCTGCACATCGGACATGCCAAGTCGATTTGCGTCAATTTCGGCCTGGCCAAGGAGTTCGGGGGTGTCTGTCACCTGCGTTTTGACGACACCAATCCTGCCAAGGAAGACCAGGAATACATCGATGCCATCCAACGCGATGTAAAGTGGCTGGGCTTTGACTGGGCCGGTGACGTTCGCTATGCCTCCAGCTACTTCGACCAACTGCACGCCTGGGCCGTCGAGCTGATCAAGCAGGGCAAAGCCTACGTGTGCGACCTCACCCCGGAGCAGGCCAAGGAATACCGCGGCAGCCTCAAGGAGCCAGGCAAGAACAGCCCGTTCCGCGAGCGCAGCGTGGAGGAAAACCTCGACCTGTTCGCGCGCATGAAGGCCGGCGAGTTCAAGGACGGCGAGCGCGTGCTGCGCGCCAAGATCGACATGGCGTCGCCCAACATGAACCTGCGGGACCCGATCCTCTACCGGATCCGCCATGCGCACCATCACCAGACAGGTGATACCTGGTGCATCTACCCCAACTACGACTTCACGCACGGCCAGTCGGATGCCATCGAAGGCATCACCCACTCCATTTGCACCCTGGAGTTCGAAGGTCATCGGCCGCTGTACGAGTGGTTCCTGGACAACCTGCCGGTGCCGGCGCATCCGCGCCAGTACGAGTTCAGCCGTCTTAACCTCAACTACACGATCACCTCCAAGCGCAAGCTCAAGCAACTGGTGGACGAGCAACACGTCGAGGGCTGGGACGACCCGCGCATGTCCACGCTGTCGGGCTTCCGCCGCCGTGGCTACACACCAGCATCGATCCGCAACTTCTGCGAAATGATCGGTACCAACCGCTCGGACGGCGTGGTCGACATGTCCATGCTGGAGTTCTGCATCCGCGACGATCTGGACCGCACTGCACCCCGCGCCATGTGCGTGTTACGCCCTTTGAAGGTGGTGATCACCAACTATCCCGAAGGCCAGACCGAGCAGCTCGAGCTGCCGCGCCACCCCAAGGAAGACATGGGGGTGCGCGTGCTGCCGTTCGCACGCGAGTTGTACATCGACCGTGACGACTTCATGGAAGAGCCGCCCAAGGGCTACAAACGTCTTGAGCCCAACGGCGAAGTGCGCCTGCGCGGTAGCTACGTCATCCGCGCCGACGAGGCGATCAAGGACGCCGATGGCAACATCGTCGAACTGCGCTGCTCGTACGATCCCGACACCCTGGGCAAGAACCCCGAAGGCCGCAAGGTCAAGGGCGTGATCCACTGGGTGCCGGTCGAAGGCAGCGTGGAGTGCGAAGTCCGCTTGTACGATCGGTTGTTCCGTTCGGCGAACCCTGAGAAGACCGAGGAGGGTGGCACTTTCCTCGACAACATCAACCCCGATTCGCTGCAAGTGCTCAGCGGCTGCCGTGCTGAGCCCTCGCTGGCCCAGGCGCAGCCAGAAGATCGCTTCCAGTTCGAACGCGAAGGCTATTTCTGTGCTGACCTCAAGGACAGCCAGCCGGGCCGCCCGGTATTCAACCGCACCGTCACATTGCGTGACTCCTGGGGCAGCTGAGGAACCATCGTGCTCACGATCTACAACACACTGACCAAGACCAAGGAGCCGTTCAAACCGTTGGACGGCAACAACGTGCGCATGTACGTCTGCGGCATGACCGTCTACGACTACTGCCACCTGGGCCATGGTCGCAGCATGGTGGCCTTCGACCTGGCCACCCGGTGGTTGCGCAAGAGCGGCTACAACCTGACGTACGTGCGCAACATCACCGACATCGATGACAAGATCATCAACCGGGCCAACGAGAACGGAGAAACCTTCGACGCACTCACCGCCCGTATGATCGACGCGATGCATGAGGACGAACGCCGCCTCAACATCCTACCTCCGGACCAGGAACCGCGCGCCACCGATCACATTGCCGGCATGCATGCCATGATCCAGACCTTGATCGACAAAGGGTATGCGTATGCACCTGGCAACGGCGACGTGTACTACCGCGTCGGCAAGTTCGTGGGTTACGGCAAGCTCTCGCGCAAGAAGATCGAAGACCTGCGCATTGGTGCGCGGATCGAGGTCGGCGAGGCCAAGCAGGACCCGTTGGACTTCGTGCTGTGGAAAGGCGTCAAGCCAGGCGAACCCAGCTGGGAGTCACCCTGGGGGCCTGGCCGGCCTGGTTGGCACATCGAGTGCTCGGTGATGTCCACGTGCTGCCTGGGTGAGAGTTTCGACATCCATGGCGGCGGCAGCGACCTTGAGTTCCCGCACCACGAGAACGAAATTGCCCAGAGCGAAGCTGCAACCGGCAAGCCGTACGCCAACGCCTGGATGCACTGCGGCATGATTCGCATCAACGGCGAGAAGATGTCCAAGTCGCTGAACAACTTCTTCACCATTCGTGACGTGCTGGAAAAGTATCACCCTGAAGTGGTGCGCTATCTGCTGGTGGCGAGCCACTACCGCAGCGCGATCAACTATTCGGAGGACAGCCTGCGTGATGCCAAGGGCGCACTGGAGCGGTTCTACCACGCCTTGCGTGGCCTGCCCCGTGTTCCGGCCAGCGGTGGGGATGCTTTCGTCGAGCGTTTCACTGCTGCGATGAACGACGATTTCGGTACGCCGGAAGCCTGCGCCGTGTTGTTCGATCTGGTCCGCGAGATCAACCGCCTGCGCGAGAGCGATGTGTCTGCAGCGGCAGGCTTGGCGGGGCGTTTGCGTGAGCTGGGTGACGTGCTGGGTGTGTTGCAGCTGGAGGCCGATGACTTCCTGCGTGCGGGCGCTGAAGGCAAGGTGGACGCAGCTCAGGTCGAGGGTTTGATCCAGGCGCGGTTGCAGGCGCGGGCCGACAAGAACTGGGGTGAGTCTGATCGCATCCGTGACCAGTTGACGGCCATGGGTGTGGTGCTTGAAGACAGCAAAGGCGGGACGACCTGGCGGTTGGCGGACTGATCTGGGGGGCGAGCTGATTGGGTTGCTCGCAACCCATGTCTAGCGCGCCTCGACTCCAAGGTTGCCAAGCTAGTCGCCCTTGTCCTTGTCCTTGTCCTTGTCCTTACCGCTACGTGCTTCTGTTTCTGCTTCTGCTTCTAAGCGCGCGGTAGTCCAGGCGCCGCAGATCGCGAC
>NZ_DIMK01000039.1:0-148491 GCF_002425525.1 Pseudomonas sp. UBA5568
CCGGCCAACGCTACCCCTCTTGCCAGCGCGCCGGCGGCAGCCGCCCCTGCAACCAGTGCAGCCGCCGCCGAGCCCGCCGCCGTGCCAGCAGGCAGCGGCAAGGTCGCGATTGAGTTCGTCGCCGATTGCTGGACCCAGGTTTCCGATGGCAACGGCAAGGTGCTGTTCAGCGGCATCAAGCGCAAGGGGGACAACCTCGAGCTGACTGGCAAGCCTCCGTTTGCGGTACGTCTGGGCTTTGCCCGTGGCGCCAAGGTCAGCTACAACGGCCAGGCCGTCGACGTTGCCCCGTTCACCAGTGGCGAAACCGCTCGCCTGAAGTTGGGACAGTAATTCATGCACGGCCAATCCCCGATCAAACGTCGCGAATCCCGCAAGATATGGGTCGGCAATGTGCCGGTGGGCGGTGATGCGCCCATTGCAGTGCAGAGCATGACCAACACCGATACCAATGATGTCGCCGCCACGGTGGGGCAGATCCAGCGTCTGGTCGATGCCGGTGTGGACATCGTTCGCGTGTCGGTACCTGACATGGACGCCGCCGAAGCCTTCGGCCGCATCAAGCAGCAGGTCAGCGTGCCGCTGGTCGCCGACATTCACTTCGACTACAAGATTGCCCTGCGCGTGGCCGAGTTGGGTGTGGACTGCCTGCGCATCAACCCTGGCAATATCGGCCGTGAAGACCGGGTCAGGGCTGTCGTTGACGCCGCTCGCGACCGTGGTATTCCAATCCGTATCGGCGTCAACGCAGGCTCACTGGAAAAGGACCTGCAGAAAAAGTACGGCGAGCCTACGCCCGCAGCGCTGGTCGAATCGGCGCTGCGCCATGTGGAACACCTCGATCGTCTCGACTTCCAGGATTTCAAGGTCAGCGTCAAGGCGTCGGACGTGTTCATGGCCGTCGAGGCCTATCGCCTGCTGGCACGGCAGATCGTGCAACCCCTGCACCTGGGAATCACCGAAGCCGGTGGCCTGCGCTCGGGTACGGTGAAATCTGCCGTTGGCCTAGGTATGCTGCTGGCCGAAGGCATTGGCGATACCATCCGCATTTCGCTGGCGGCAGACCCGGTGGAGGAGGTCAAGGTAGGCTATGACATCCTCAAGTCCCTGCACTTGCGTTCCCGAGGCATCAACTTCATCGCCTGCCCGAGCTGCTCGCGGCAGAATTTCGATGTGGTAAAAACCATGAACGAGCTCGAAGGGCGCCTCGAGGACCTGCTGGTGCCGCTGGACGTGGCCGTCATCGGCTGTGTGGTCAATGGCCCGGGGGAGGCCAAGGAAGCGCATGTCGGCCTGACCGGTGGTACGCCCAACCTGGTCTACATCGACGGTAAACCGGCGCAGAAACTGACCAACGACAACCTGGTCGATGATCTCGAAAGGCTCATCCGTCAGAAAGCGGCCGAGAAGGTCGAAGCCGACGCGGCGTTGATCGCCCGTGGCTGATACACAGAATTCGTAAGGATCATTCGTGAGCAAATCGCTGCAAGCCATCCGTGGCATGAACGACATCCTGCCCGAGCAGTCGCCATTGTGGCGCTATTTCGAGGGTACCGTTGCCGGCCTGCTGGACACCTACGGGTACAGCCAGATCCGCACGCCCATCGTGGAGTTCACCGAGCTGTTCAAGCGCTCGATCGGTGAAGTGACCGATATCGTCGAAAAGGAAATGTACACCTTCGAAGACCGCAACGGTGACTCGCTCACACTGCGTCCGGAAGGGACTGCGGCCTGTGTTCGCGCGGTGCTGGAGCATGGCATCACCGGCAATGGCCAGGTGCAGAAGCTGTGGTACATCGGGCAGATGTTCCGCCACGAGCGTCCCCAGAAGGGCCGCTACCGGCAGTTCCACCAGATCGGTGTGGAGGTGTTCAACCTCGATGGCCCGGACATCGATGCCGAGTTGATCATGCTGACCTGGCGCCTGTGGGGCTTGCTGGGCATTCAGGATGCGGTCAAGCTCGAACTCAACAGCCTTGGCACCAGCCAAGCGCGCGCCCGCTACCGCGACGCGTTGGTGGAGTTCCTGTCCGCGCGCCTGGAGCAACTGGACGAGGACAGCCAGCGCCGCCTCAAGAGCAATCCGCTGCGCATCCTCGACAGCAAGGACACCAACACCCAGGCGGTGCTGGTCGATGCGCCGAAGCTCGAAGATTACCTGGACGAAGAATCCCGTGCGCACTTCGCAGGCCTGAAGGCCCGCCTGGACGCTGCCGGCATTCCATTCGTGCTCAACACCAAGCTGGTGCGGGGGCTGGACTACTACAGCAAGACCGTCTTCGAGTGGGTCACCGACAAGCTTGGTGCCCAGGGTACGGTGTGTGCCGGCGGCCGCTACGATGGGCTGGTGGAGCAAATGGGCGGCAAGCCTACACCTGGCGTTGGCTTTGCCATGGGTATCGAGCGCCTGATTCTGCTGCTTGAAACCCTTGGCAAGGTACCGGACTCCATCAGCCGTCAGGTCGATGTCTACCTCTGCGCTTTTGGTGAGCAGGCCGAGTTGGCGGGCCTGCGTCTGTCCGAAGCGGTGCGTGACCGCCTGCCGGGCCTGCGTCTGGCCGTGAATGCGGGCGGGGGCAGTTTCAAAAGCCAGTTCAAGAAAGCCGACAAGAGCGGCGCGCTGTTCGCCTTGATTCTTGGCGATGATGAGTTGGCCAAACAGGAAGTCGGCTTCAAACCCCTGCGTGGTCAGGGCGAACAACAGAACATTGCCTGGGATGCCCTTGCAGGGCACCTGGAAACCGCGATCGCGCAGGCGTAACGCGGTTCAACGAGCGAATAGGCGAAAAGGAGTATTGGGGTGTCGAGTACCGATGATGATGACCTGGCAGGGGTCAAGGACTGGTGGAACCGTAACGGCAAGCCGCTGCTGACCGGTGCGTTGCTCGCCGGCGTGGTAGTGCTGGGCTGGAACACCTGGCACAAGTACCAGAACAACCAGTCGCAAGGTGCCTCGCAGTTGTATCAGGCGCTACTGGAAACCAGCCTCACGCCTACGGGTCAGCCGGACGCCACCCGGGTTGCGGAACTGGCCGGCAAGCTCAAGAGCGAGTTCGGCGGCACTGCCTATGCCCAGTACGGCAGCCTGTTCGTGGCCAAGGTAGCGGTCGAGAGCGGCAAGCTCGACGATGCCGCTGGCGAACTCAAGGCTGTGCTGGACAAGCCGGCAGACGCCACCCTTGGCGAGATCGCACGCCAGCGTCTGGCCCGTGTGCTGGCCGCCCAGAACAAGGCCGAGGATGCCCTCAAGTTGCTTGACGGGGATGCCGAGAAAGCCTTCCTCGCCAGTCGCGAGGAGTTGAAAGGGGACCTGCTGGTACAGCTGGGCCGCGCTGATGACGCGCACGGTGCTTACGAAAAGGCCAAGGCTGCGTTGTCCGACGAGGCGGCAGTGGGTGGCTTGCAGTTGAAGCTCGATGATCTGGCCAGAGGGGACGCGTAAGTGATCGGTTGGAAACAAGCAGCAGTGCTGACCTTGGCGGTATTGGCCGCAGGGTGCAGCAGCAACAGCAAGAAGGAATTGCCTCCTGCCGAACTGACCAAGTTCACCGAGGAAGTGGTGCTCAAGAAGCAGTGGAGCCGCTCCATCGGTGACGGTCAGGGTGAAACCTACAACACCCTCGTGCCGGCCATCGAGAACGACCGGATCTATGCCTCCGACGTCACCGGCGATGTCTATGCCCTGGACCGCATCACGGGCAACGTGGTGTGGAACAAGGACCTTGACCTGCCGGTTTCTGGCGCGGTCGGCGTAGGCTACGGTCTGGTGATGCTCGGCACCCTCAAGGGTGAAGTGATCGCCCTGGATTCGAGCACCGGCGAGGAGCGCTGGCGCGCCCGGGTGACCAGCGAAGTGCTGGCGCCCCCGGCCAACAACGGTGATGTGGTAGTGGTGCAGACCCAGGATGATCGCCTGATCGGCCTGGATGCTGCTACCGGTGATCGTCGCTGGATTTATGAAAGCACCCCGGCAGTACTGACCCTGCGCGGTACCGGCGCGCCGATCGTGACCAACCGCCTGGCGGTTGCTGGCCTGTCCACCGGTAAGGTCGTGGCAGTCGACATCAGCAATGGCGTACCTGTATGGGAAAGCCGTGTGGCGATCCCCCAGGGCCGTTCCGAGCTTGAGCGTGTCGTCGACATCGACGGCGGCTTGCTGCTCTCGGGTGGTACCCTGTACGTCAGCACCTACCAGGGGCGCGTTGCGGGCCTGGATCTGGAAAGTGGCCGCGTGCTCTGGCAGCGTGATGCTTCCAGCTACGTCGGGGTCGCCCAGGGCTTTGGCAACGTTTACGTGAGCGAAGCCTCGGGTACCGTGGAAAGCGTCGATGAGCGTTCCTCCAGCGCCCTGTGGTCCAACGATGCCATGGCCCGCCGCCAGCTGACCGCCCCCGAGGTGTACAGCAGCTACGTGGCAGTAGGCGACTTCGAAGGCTACCTGCACCTGCTCAGCCAAGTCGACGGTCGCTTCGTTGGCCGTGAGCGTGTCGACAGCAGTGGCCTGCGTGCACGGCCATTGGTGGTGGGTGACACCATCTATGTCTTCGGCAACAGCGGCAAGCTCGAGGCACTGACCATCCGCTGAAGCTATGCTTGAAGCCGTGCGGCTTCAGGCTGCGGCGTAGGACACGCCGCCCGAACTCCGGCCGCTGCCTTGCAGCGGCCTTTGTATTTTCAAGAATTCAAGAGTGGAGAGCCGAATGGTTCCCGTAATCGCCCTGGTGGGCCGTCCGAACGTCGGCAAATCCACCATGTTCAACCGCCTGACCAAGACCCGCGATGCCATCGTGGGTGACCTGTCGGGCCTGACCCGTGATCGCCAGTATGGTGATGCCAGCTGGCAGGGTCGCTCCTTCATCCTCATCGACACCGGTGGCATCACCGGTGATGAAGTGGGCATGGACGAAAAAATGGCCGAGCAGTCGCTCATGGCCATCGAAGAAGCCGACTATGTGCTGTTCCTGGTCGATGCCCGAGCGGGCATGACAGCGGCAGACCAGATGATTGCCGAGCACCTGCGCAAGCGCAACAAGGCGGCGATTCTGGTCGCCAACAAGATCGACAACATCGACGCTGACGTCGCTCGCGCTGAGTTCTCGCCAATGGGCATGGGCAATGCCATTCCGGTGGCAGGCTCCCAGGGTCGAGGCATCAACGCGTTGATGGAGGCCGTACTCGGTCACTTGCCGCGCGATGCCGAAGAAGAAGCCCTGGACCAGGATGTCGCCGAAGGCGAAGAGGCCGTTCGCATCCCTGGCCCAAGCGAAAAGGATGGCATCAAGATTGCCATCATTGGTCGCCCCAACGTCGGCAAGTCGACCCTGGTCAACCGCATGCTCGGTGAAGAGCGTGTGGTGGTCTACGACGAGCCGGGTACGACGCGCGACAGTATCTACATTCCCTTCGAGCGTGATGGTGACAAGTACACCTTCATCGACACCGCCGGTGTGCGCAAGCGCGGCAAGATCCACGAGGAAGTCGAAAAGTTCTCGGTGGTGAAGACGCTGCAGGCGATCAAGGACGCCAACGTGGTGATCTTCGTCATGGATGCTCGCGAAGGGGTGGTCGATCACGACCTGAACTTGCTGGGCTTTGCTCTGGAAGCTGGCCGCGCCATCGTCATCGCCCTGAACAAGTGGGATGGCATGGAGCCGGGTGAGCGTGCCTATGTGAAGACCGAGCTGGAGCGCCGGCTGTTCTTCGTCGATTTCGCCGATATCCACTTCATTTCCGCCCTGCACGGCACGGGCGTGGGCAACCTGTACAAATCGGTGCAGGCCGCGTTCACCTCAGCTGTGACCCGCTGGCCAACCAGCCGCCTGACGCAGATCCTCGAAGACGCCGTCAGCGAGCACCAGCCGCCGCTGGTCAATGGCCGTCGCATCAAGCTGCGTTATGCGCACCTGGGCGGGGCCAACCCGCCGCTGATCGTGATCCACGGCAACCAAACCGACAGCATTCCCAAGTCGTACTCGCGTTACCTGGAAAACACTTACCGTCGCGTGCTCAAGCTGGTCGGCACGCCGATTCGCATCGAGTACAAAGGCGGTGAAAACCCCTACGAGGGCAAGAAGAACACCCTCACAGACCGCCAGGTCAACAAGAAACGTCGCTTGATGTCGCACCACAAGAAAGCCGAGAAGAAACGCCGCGATAAGCGATAGGCGCCTGCCGGACCCGTTACAGTGTCTGTACAGGTCCTCGCCCGCCGTGCTGCGCATTTCTAGCGCCGCACCTGTGTTCCTGTTTCCTCGCGAGTGCGGCCATGCAGCCAAGCTCGGGAGGAAACATTGATCTATGCCGCTCTCCACATTGCACCGGTAGTTTGTGTGCGTGTGGTGCACAAGGCGCTCAGTCCGTGCTCCCCGCGCGGGGGGCGTTGGCTATTCACGTACGTGTGAATGATGTGTTAGATCAATGGAGGGAACGTCATGAACGATATTTACTTAAAAAAAACCAAAGGCAAGCTCTATCTGCTTGAGGACGGCGAGCGTTATGCAATCATCGTCAATCATTTGAATGAACTGCAGGTAGCAGGATCGCTGGATACGCCCGAGTGCTTCGACATCGGAATGCTCGCCCACCCATCGCTCGAGGGGGGTGTGGCTTTTGAGTTTCGAACGTCAGCAGGCAAGCAGGTCACTGGACGTGGTGGGCGCGTGCTTCATGCGTCGGGCGAAGAGCTGGGCACACCCGGTCCTGCTCTGCAAATCAGTCACCTGGCTGGAAACGTTGACGGCGAGCCCAATGTTAACCAGGTTCAATTGCAAACCCTCGATGCCCGCTACGTCTCAGCCCACGATCGTGTGCTCGTGGGCTACAAAGAAGTCCCCGTAGGCTGGACTTGGTTCGGCCTCACGCCCAATGCTACGAAGAAGGTACCCGTTTGGGAGAGCCAGCCAAGCGACAGGTTGCGCTACCATACCAAGGACGTGGCGCCCGCAGCGACCTTCATACTGGAGTTCGTCGCTCCAGCAGAAGGTTGAACTAGCCCCGACAGTGATCTTCGGGAAAGCCTGTGACGTGCGACTCACGCCTTGACTGGCTTCTTCCCGACGAAACGATCCGCTATGCTCGTGCTTTCTTTCCGTGCCGGCTGCACCAGGAGCAAGGGCGCCATGATCCCCAGCAAATTGCCGAACGTCGGCACGACCATCTTCACCACCATGTCAGAGCTCGCCGCCCAGACCGGTGCGCTGAACCTTTCGCAGGGCTTCCCGGATTTCAACGGGCCCCAAGCCCTGCTCGAGTCGGTGGGCCGGCATGTCATGGCAGGCCACAATCAATACGCGCCCATGTCGGGCCTTGCAGCCTTACGCCAGCAGGTGACCATCAAGGTCAAGCGGCTCTACGGTGTCACGGTGGACCCCGACCATGAAGTGACGATTACGCCCGGCGCGACGGAGGCGATCTTCTGCGCTATCCAGGCTGTCGTGCAGCCAGGGGACGAGGTCATCATCTTCGACCCCTGCTACGACAGCTACGCGCCCTCGGTGGCGCTGGCCGGTGGCCGGTGCGTGCATCTGCAACTGGACCCTGGCGATTTTTCCATCGATTGGCAGCAGCTCGCGGACGCCCTTACGCCACGCACACGTCTGGTCGTGCTCAACTCGCCCCATAACCCCAGCGGTGCCTTGCTTTCCAGCAAGGATCTGGATCAGCTGGCCCAGCTGATCGCCGATCGAGATATCTACGTACTCAGCGATGAAGTCTACGAACACCTGGTCTACGACGACGTGAAGCATGCGTGCGTACTGGCTCACGAGCAGCTCTACAGACGTGCGTTCGTGGTCAGCTCCTTTGGCAAGACGTACCACGTCACCGGTTGGAAGACCGGCTATGTCATCGCACCGCCGGCCCTCACCGGCGAACTGCGCAAGGTGCATCAATACGTCAACTTTTGCGGCGTGACCCCGTTGCAGTACGCCCTGGCTGACTTCATGGCCGAGCATCCGGAACATGTCGATGCGTTACCGGCTTTCTATCAAGCCAAGCGCGACCTGTGTTGCGGCTTGTTGCAGGATTCGCGATTCAGCTTCACCCCCACAGCCGGCACTTACTTTCAGTTGGTTGACTATTCGAACATCCGACCGGACCTCGATGACGTGCAGATGGCGACGTGGTTGACCCGCGAGCATGGCGTGGCCACCATCCCGATCTCGGTGTTCTACCAGCAACCTGTTCCCGGTCAGCGACTGCTGCGCCTGTGCTTTGCCAAACGAGAGGAGACGCTGCGTCAGGCGGCGGAGAAACTATGCGCGATCTGAGTACGCTGCCTGACCTCAGGCTGGCCCTGGTGCAGACCACACTTGCCTGGCACGACCGGGAAGCCAACTTCGCCCATTTCGATGTGCTGCTCGAGCAGGTGGGCGAGGTGGACCTGGTGATCTTGCCGGAAATGTTCACCACCGGGTTTTCCATGCAGTCCAAGAGCCTCGCCGAGCCGGAGAATGGCCCGACGTACAAATGGCTCAAGGCTCAGGCGAAAAAGTGCAATGCCGTGGTCACGGGCAGCGTGATCATTCAGGCGGCCGATGGCAGTCACCGTAACCGCCTGCTCTGGGCAAGGCCAGATGGCGAGATCCTGCACTACGACAAGCGTCATCTGTTCCGCATGGCTGGTGAGCATGAGCACTACACGCCGGGCGAGCGTCAGGTGCAGTTCGAGCTCAAGGGATGGCGTATTCGCCCGCTCATCTGCTACGACCTGCGCTTCCCAGTCTGGAGCCGGGATGCCACGTACACCGACCTGCTGTTGTACACGGCCAACTGGCCGGCAGCACGTCGCCTGCACTGGAACCGTCTGCTTCCGGCGCGAGGGATCGAAAACCTGTGCTATGTCGCGGCTGTGAACCGGGTGGGCACTGACGGCAAGAGTTTCGCGTACAGCGGTGATAGCCAGGTACTGGATTTTCAGGGCGAGAGCTTGCTTAGCGCTGGAGAGGCAGATGGCGTGTTCACTGTGGTATTGAGTGCCTCGGATCTCGCTGCCTATAGAGCCAAGTTCCCGGCCAACTTGGACGCCGATACCTTCGAGCTGCACTGAGTGCAGCGAGGTTCCGGAAGATCAATGCCAGAAAGCCGCCTGGCTGCCGGTCAGTACACATCCCGCCGGTAGCGCCCCTCTTCGATCAGCCGTTGCACCGCAGCGTCCCCAAGCAGGCCTGCGAGTGCCGCATCGACACCCGCGGCCATGCCCTGCAGGCTGCCGCAGACGTATACGCAGGCACCTTCATCCATCCAGCGTTTGAACAATGCCGCCTGCTGCAACAACACATCCTGCACGTAGATTTTTTCAGCCTGGTCGCGAGAGAACGCCAGGTCCAGCCGTGCCAGATCGCCAGCGGCGAGCAACCCTTGCAGCTCCTGGCCACACAGAAAATCATGAGCACGGTTGCGTTCGCCGTACAGCAACCAGTTACGCCGCTCGCCCGCGGCGACGCGAGCCCGTAGCAGACTGCGCAGGCCGGCCAGGCCCGTGCCGTTGCCGATCAGGATCATCGGCACATTACCCTGGGGCGCATGGAAGCCGCTGTTGCGCCTTAGCCTCAGGCTCAGCGTGCCGTCGAGCGGCAGGTACTTGGTCAGCCAACCAGAGCCTACGCCCACCTCGCCGCTTGGATGGCGCTCCTGGCGCACGATCAGCTCCAGCACGCCATCACTGGCAATTGACGCGATGGAATAGTCGCGGCTGCCGAGGGGCACCAGTGCGTCCACCACCGCCTGGGCATGCAGCCCGACCAGATGCTCACCGACGGCAGGTAACTGACGGCCGGCAAGTGCTTGGGCAAGCGTTTCTACCACCCCTTCGACCTGCACCTGCGTGTCCGCCTCCAGCCCCAGGCTTTTGATGAAGGCATCGACCCTCGGCCGACCGTTGAGCGGCAGAATCTCCACCAGGTCGCCAGCTTCCCACACGGCAGGCGCTTGCGCTTGCAGACCAAGCAGGTAGACCGGATGGCCCTGGCTGCCAGGGTTGAGCAGTTCACGGCGTATCAGCGACCAGTTGCCAAAACGGGGAGCTTGCCAAGCGGATACCGGCGCGGTGCCGGTCAGAAGCGCCAGCGCCTGATGCCACTGCTGAAGGGCTGCCTGATCGACGTTGTCCACCTCTATGGGGCTGAACGCACAGCGAGCACCCCGCTCGGTCAACCACGCCTGAAGCCTGCGGGCGAATCCGCAGAACTGTGGGTATTGACGATCACCCAGCGCCAGCAGGGCATAGCTGAGCGTCTGCAAGGACAAAGGCTGACCCAGCACGTTGCGCTCAAAGCCTCGCGCGCTGTCAGGGGCGTCTGCATCCCCGAAGGTGCTGACGACGAACAGCGCACGGCGTGCCTGACGCAGATCGTCTTCACACAACGTACCCAATGCCCTGACCTGCACCGGCAAACCCGCCGCTTGCAGTTGCCCGGCGCTGTGCCAGGCCAGTTGCTCGGCCGTACCACTCTGGCTGGCGTAGCCGATCAGCCAGCTCTCGCTGTTGACCTCATCGCAGGTCACGTGGCGGCGGGCAGCCCGAACCTGACGTTTCTTGCGTCGTCGATCCAGGTAGAGCAGCCAGCCCGTGACGAAGAAGATTGGCATGGCCAGGCTGGCCAAGGTCAGAACGATGCGTCCAACCAGGCCAAAGTATTCGCCGACATGCAGCGCGTACACGCTCTGGAGCAATTGGGCCTTGAGTGACTTGTCACTGTAGCGTTCGTGACGGCTAACCTTGCCATTGGCAGGGTCCAGGACCAAGGTGTCGAATGCCCTGGGGTGGTCGGCGTCATCGAGCAGGTAGAACACGTTGGCAGGTTGACCGCCAACTGGGGGCAGGCGCAGGTTGTAGCTGGCAAGGCCTGGACCCGCGGCGTTGCGCAGGCTGGCCCAGAGGGCGTTGTAGTCGACGTTCAGCGCCGGTGCGTTTGGGTCGATGGGCGCAGCCCCGTGGCGCCGGGCTTTTTGCGCCTGTGGCTGCCCAGCGACCGGCGGATCGGCCAGTAGCCGGTTCAGGCCTTCGCGGTACCATTCGTAGGACCAGAACAGGCCCGTCAGGGCAAATAGCAGGTAGAAGAGCAGGCACCAAGTGCCTGCCACGGCGTGCAGGTCCCAGTTGAACGCGCGGCCTTTCTTGGCCCAATCCAGCGTCAGCCAGGTTCGCCAGTTCGTGGCATTGCGCGGCCAACGCAGGTACAGGCCCGACAGGCAGAAGAACACCAACAGCAGCGTCGAGGCACCGGTGATCTGCCTGCCCGTGTCGCCCATGGCCAGAAAGCGGTGAAGCGTGAGCATGAGGGTGAAGAAGCCTTGCCCAGACACCTCGCCCAGCAACTGGCCCGTATACGGATCTGCGTAGCGCAACGGGCCGCGCCGCTCGCCCGGTGCAGGTGTGAAGAAGATCCTGGCGGCTTCGCCTTCACGGACGTCGACCCACAGCATGGCGACCTTGTCGTGTTGCTGGGCCTCGACCCGCCGCACCAGTTCAGCAGGCGGCAGCACGCCCTCTGGGCGTACCTCCACGCGCAGCACATCGGCATTGAACGCGCCCAGCAGTTCGTCCTGAAACGAATAGAGCGCCCCGGTGATACCCATCACTGCAAGAACCAGCCCGGCCGTGATGCCGAATAACCAATGCAGCTGGAACAGCGTCTTCTTCAACACCTTCGATCACCTTGTATCGCCGCCGCACCCTGCGTCGCGCTGGCGGATGTTAATGGAAGCTCCAGTACGCGGCAATTGAGATTCGTTCACATTCACAAGGTGAGTGGCGGGAGGTGTAGCGCCGGTGACCAACGTGCGGTCGGCTTTATTGCGCAGACATGAAAACGGGGCCTTTGGGCCCCGTCATGGATTACAGGTAGAAGGCTTTGAGCGGCGGGAACCCATTGAACTCCACCGCGCTGTAGCTGGTGGTATAGGCACCGGTCGACAGCCAGTACAGGCGATCGCCAATGGCCAGGTTCAGCGGCAGACCATACTTGTAGTGCTCGTACATGATGTCGGCGCTGTCACAGGTAGGCCCGGCGATGACCACTTCCTCGGTTTCGCCCTTTTTCTCGGTCCAGATCGGGAACTTGATGGACTCGTCCATGGTTTCGATCAGGCCCGAGAACTTGCCGACGTCGGTGTAGATCCAGCGCTCGACGGCCGTGCGCGACTTGCGTGCCACCAACACCACTTCGCTGACCAGGATGCCGGCGTTGGCAATCAGCGAACGGCCCGGCTCCAGGATGATTTCTGGCAAGTCGTCACCGAAGTCTTCCTTGAGGAAGCGAATGATCTCTTCGGCATAGGTTTCCAAGCTGTTGGTGCGGGTAATGTAGTTGGCCGGGAAGCCGCCGCCCATGTTGATCAGCTTCAGTTCGATACCGTCTTCTTCCTTGAGCCGTTCGAAGATCACCTTCACCTTGGCGATGGCGGCGTCCCACACGCTGATGTCGCGCTGTTGCGAGCCCACGTGGAAGGAGATGCCATAGGGCACCAGGCCCAGGTCGCGGGCGAGGATCAACAGGTCCATGGCCATGTCGGTCTGGCAACCGAACTTGCGCGACAGCGGCCAGTCAGCGGTGGTGGAGCCTTCGGTCAGGATACGTACGTACACTTTCGAACCCGGCGCGGCCTTGGCGATGTTGCGCAGGTCTGCCTCGGAGTCAGTGGCGTACAGGCGCACGCCCTTCTCGTAGAAGTAGCGAATGTCCTTGGATTTCTTGATGGTGTTGCCGTAGCTGATGCGGTCGGCGCTGACACCCTGGTTCATCACCTTGTCCAGCTCGTAGATGGAGGCGATGTCGAAGTTCGAACCCTTGTCCTTGAGCAGGTCGATGATCTCGACGGCTGGGTTGGCCTTGACGGCGTAGTACACCTTGGCGAATTCGAACCCGGCGCGCAGGTCGTCATAAGCCTTGCTGATCATCTGGGTATCGATGAGTACGAACGGCGTTTCCTGCTTGTCGGCAAACGCCTTCATTTTCTGGAAGGTGTCGCGTGCGAAATAGTCTTCGACCTGGATCGACATGCTCAGGGACTCCATGGGCAAACTGAAAATTTAAGTGGCTGCAAACTGAACGTCCTCCGTATCCCCACTTTGGTTCGCCTACTCAGTACTTGAGCCGGATGGATCGTTTCCAGCATGGACGTTCGGCGCGCACTTTAGGGCGTGAACTCGGCAGAATCAACAGGCAATCCCTGATGAATCGGCGATGATCGAGCTGCCACGCCTGGGATAAACGACCCATGTGAGCGGCTGATGTTCCCCAGTGCGCTTCAGACGTAAAGAATTGTGGAATAGCCCTTAGCAGGGGGCTTAAACCCAAGCCCCTCTGCATGGGCACGACGTGCTTTTGGAGATGATCGAGCGGTGCGAAAGGTAGGCTCGGGTGTTCATATTTATGGCCACCCGAGCCTGGTACGGGCGTTCAGAAAACGGCCCGTGAATTTTTTGTTCCGTCCGCCCTCGTCACGTCTTTTTTTTGCGATGAGAGGCTTTTAGGACGTCACCATCTCGGCGGGCGAGACGATGGTGGATTTCGCTCCGCGCGAGCGGCCCGAACTCAGGTAGGCTGCAATCGACTCCTGGGTGACCTCGCCCAGGAACACCTGCTCGGCGTCCAGTACTGGGAACCAGGCGCGGTTGAACTCGTACATGCGCGACAACAAGATACGCAGGTTCTCATCGTGCGCCGCCGTGGCGTTGAACGGCCGTAGGAAGTCGGCGCACGTGCCTTGCTGGCGGTGCATGTCGCGTCGGCGCACATAGCCAAGCGCCTTGTTCGCGGCATCGGTCACCACCACGTAGCGGCGATCATGTTCATCCAGCAGCTCCAGCGCATCATGCACTGGGGTCTGCGGGCTTACCGCCGGGGCATTGTCAGCGGCATCTTCGGCACGTACCAGCAGCAGCCGCTTCAGGGTGCTGTCCTGGCCGACGAAGTTGCTCACGAAGTCATCGGCCGGGTGCGCCAGCAAGGTGTCCGGGTGATCCAGCTGCAACAGCTTGCCCGCACGGAAGATGGCAATCTTGTCGCCCAGCTTGATGGCTTCGTCGATGTCATGGCTGACCATGATCACGGTCTTGTTCAAGGCCCGCTGCATCTCGAAGAATTCGTTCTGGATCATCTCCCGGTTGATGGGGTCCACGGCGCCGAACGGTTCGTCCATCAACAGCACCGGGGCGTCGGCTGCCAAGGCGCGGATCACCCCGATCCGCTGCTGCTGACCCCCGGAGAGTTCGCGGGGGTAGCGCTGCAGGTACTGCTTGGGTTCGAGCTTGATCATGTGCATCAGCTCCCGGGCGCGCTCGGCGCAGCGCTGCTTGTCCCACCCGAGCAGGCGAGGGACGACGGTGATGTTCTCCTCGATGGTCATGTTCGGGAACAGGCCGATCTGCTGGATCACATAGCCGATGTGACGACGCAGGCTGACCTCGTCCAGCCCGCTGGTGTCTTCGCCATTGATGAACACCTGCCCCGAGGTGGGTGTGATCAGGCGGTTGATCATCTTCAGGGTGGTGCTCTTGCCGCACCCTGACGGGCCCAGGAACACGCAGATTTCGCCTTCATTGACCGTGAGGCTGACCGCGTCCACGGCCTTGACGTCCTTGCCGTTGACGTTGAAGGTCTTGCTGAGGTTTTTCAGTTCGATCATGAGCGCATTCCTTCTGGAGTCAGGGCACGTTGCAGGGTTTGCAGAAGCAGGTCGGCGATGATCGCCAGCAGGCTGACCAGCACGGCGCCGACCAGCAGCATCGACATGTCGCTGCGGCTGATGGAGGTGAGGATGAGGACGCCCAGGCCACCGGCTCCGATGGTGGCGGCGATGGTCATTACGCCGATGTTCATCACCACGGCCGTACGCACGCCGGCGAGAATCACCGGTACCGCGATGGGCAACTCGACCATGCGCAGGCGTTGGCCGAAGGTCATGCCAATGCCCCGGGCAGCCTCGCGAATACCGGGCTCGACGTTGGTCAGCGCCAAGTAGGTGTTGCGCAGGATCGGCAGCAGGGAATAGAGAAACACCGCCGTGATGGCAGGCAGCGGGCCCAGGCCCTGGCCGAACGTGGAGTAAAACGGCAACAGCAGCCCGAACAGGGCGATCGACGGGATGGTCAGCAGTACCGTCGCGCTGGCCTGCACGGGCCCGGCCAGGAACGGGAAGCGGGTCATGACGATGCCCAGCGGCACCCCGATCAGGATGGCCAGGCCCACGGCCACGCCCACCAACATGATGTGCTGCCAGGTCAGCTGCAGCACCAGGGCCCAGTCCAGGTGCGCGAAAGTGTCGAGCAATGTCATGGCGTCACCTCCCTCAAGGGATGTTCTCGCAGGAAGTCGGCCGCGACCGAGGAGGGGCTTTGATGCTGCACATCGACCTTGGCGTTGAGCTGGCGCATGGTCTCGTCGTCCAATTGCTCGGCCAGAGGCGCGAGCAGGCTGGCCAACTGCGGGTGAGCGTCGAGTACGGCCTTGCGCACCACCGGGCCTGCCGTGTAATCCGGGAAGTAGTGCTTGTCGTCTTCGAGCAGCTTGAGCTTGAACGCGTTGAGCCGGCCATCGGTGGTGTACACCAGGCCTGCGAACACCTGGGCATTGCGCAGCGCGGTGTAGACCAGGCCTGCATCCATCTGGCGGATGTTGGCGCGCCCCAGCTGCATGCCATACCGCGCCTGCAGGCCATCCAGGCCGTCGGGCCGGTTGGCGAACTCGGTGTCCAGCGCAACCACGTGCTTGCGCGCCTGCTCGTCCATCAACACCTGGTTCAACTGGCTGATGGTGTTGACCTGTGGGTAGGCTTTGGCCACTTCGCTAGGCAAAGCCAATGCATAGGTGTTGCTGAACTTGGAAGGCTTGAGCCAGACCAGTCCCTTTTCGGCGTCCAGAGCCTTGACCCTGGCATAGGTGGCCGCCGCGCTGGGCATGCGTTCTTCGACATGGTTGTAGGACACCAGCGAGACCCCGGTGTATTCCCACATCAGGTCAAGCTGCCCGGTTTCCTGCGCCTGACGTGCCAGGCTGCTGCCAAGGCCGCCAGTGACGCGCACATCGAAGCCATGGGCGCGCAGGTATTGGGCAGTGATTTCGGCGAGCACGGTCTGTTCGGTGAATACCCGGGCGCCGATACGGATCAACGGTTTGTCTGCCGCCTGGGCAAAACCTGCCGACAGCAGGACCGCGCCCAGGAGCAAGGCGATTGCGTTCTTCATGGTTTTCCTCGGGTTATTGGGCCAGGCCACGTTCCAGCCAGCGCTTGCTGGCGAACGTCACCAGTGCGTCCAGCAGCAATGCCAGCAGTGCCGTGCAAGCGGCGCCCAGCAAAAGCTGGGGCTGGTTGTTCAGGGCGATGCCGGGGAAGATCAGGCTGCCCAGGCTGTTGGCACCGATCAGGAAGGCGAGCGGGGCGGTGCCCACGTTCAGTGCCAGCGCCACACGCACGCCGCCGACGATGATGGGCACGGCGTTGGGCAGCTCGACCTGCCATAACTGCTGGCGCGGCGTCATGCCGATGCCGGTAGCGGCTTCCTTGAGCGAGGCGGGAACGTTTTTCAGCCCTTCGTAGGTGTTGCGCACGATGGGCAGGAGGGAGGCGAGGAACAGGGCGAAAATGGCAGGCCCTGCGCCGATGCCTAGCACGCTCAGGGCGATGGCCAGTACGGCCAAGGGAGGGATGGTGTTGCCAATGTTGAAGAACTGCATGAACCGCTCGGCTTTGTCGACCCTGTGCGGTCGACTCAAGGCAATGCCGGCGGGGATGCCCACGGCCAATGCCGCCGCCATCGAAGCCAGCACCAGAACCAGGTGCGCTTGCAGGTAGAACGTCAGATCGTCGCGGTAGCGCGCGATCGTGTCGAGGCCGATCCAATGGACCAGCAGGGCCAGGATGACGAGCACGGCGGCCCATCCCAACAGCCCTTTTCCGTAGCGTGTCGCCACAGGTGGACTCCTTCTTGTCGTCGGCGAGCACACTTCTTCATGGCCAGCCCTCGAGGGCAGCGGTGGTGTGTTCGCGAGTAGCAGCATGATGCCGTTGAAGCTGAGCGTTCATGCAATGAGTCGAGCCCCGTCGGGCATCGAAGATGCTGATGAATCCAGCCCTGAGTCGAGGTGCAACTCAGGGCAATGGACGTCTCCTAAGGCACCAAGGTTCCCATCTGGGGAAGCATTTGGCCAGCCCTGCGCAGCTCGCAAGTCATTGTTTCCAGGTGCTCATTACGCTCATAGGCCTCTTCAATACTGGGCTGTAGCGAACTGGAAAAAAGTCGTTTTGTTCAATCTTGCACAGGTCCCATGCCATGCTGAATTACAGTTATGACCGATCGTTCATCGCCCAGGTACGTTGTCTGTCCCTGGACGCGCCGGGGTATCTGGACTGCGCTAAATTGGTCGAGCGCGGCCAACAGGCCGCACGCGCCGCCGATGACTGGATGATCGTCACCTCTCTGGTGACAAAGTCGCCACACATGTTCATGTTCCGTTGCCTGTTCGACGCCGCGATTGGCCGTCCTTACTACGACATCCAGTCTTGGAGCCGAAAGACGGGGCGGGATTTTCAGTCTGCCAATTGCCACCTCGACTGCAGCAACAATGGCTACGCCGGCCTCTATGCTGCACCTCCCGGCGAGCAAACATTGTGGAAGTTCATGCAGGTGGACGAGGGTGGCGAGTGGCGGAGCATGACATCCATCGTCGAACCAGGGCAGACGATTCGTGGCCGTATCCATACCCGCTCGAACATACCGCTTCAGGCCTATCGCAAGGAAACGGTGGCAGGTCACTGGTTTGCCTATGTGGTCAATGAGGGTGGACAGCCCATGGACCTGGAACTGGACATTCTGCATGTCGGCCAGGAGCTCATGGACGATCATTGAGGCGGGCCAGCGCGTGGCGGCAGGTTTTGGCCTGACGCCAGAGTTCAGGTATGATATCGCCCCTTTCAAATCCCCCAGTCAGGCGATTTCCCATGACCAACCAGGCCGCCGAAGTCGCGAAGCGCCGCACTTTC
Organism: Pseudomonas sp. UBA5568; assembly: GCF_002425525.1. Lineage (NCBI taxonomy): Bacteria > Pseudomonadati > Pseudomonadota > Gammaproteobacteria > Pseudomonadales > Pseudomonadaceae > Pseudomonas > Pseudomonas sp. UBA5568. The sequence continues at coordinate 17,983 of NZ_DIMK01000039.1, forward strand.
GCAATCATTTCCCACCCCGACGCCGGTAAGACCACCATCACCGAGAAGCTGTTGCTGATGGGCAAGGCCATCTCCGTCGCCGGCACCGTGAAGTCGCGCAAGTCCGACCGCCACGCCACCTCCGACTGGATGGAAATGGAGAAGCAGCGCGGCATCTCCATCACCACTTCGGTGATGCAGTTCCCGTACCGAGAGCACATGATCAACCTGCTCGACACCCCCGGGCACGAAGACTTCTCCGAAGACACCTATCGCACCCTCACCGCGGTGGACTCGGCGCTGATGGTGCTCGACGGCGGTAAAGGTGTAGAGCCGCGTACCATTGCCCTGATGGACGTATGCCGCCTGCGCGACACGCCCATCGTCAGCTTCATCAACAAGCTCGACCGCGACATTCGCGACCCGATCGAACTGCTCGACGAAATCGAAGCCGTTCTGAAGATCAAGGCCGCACCGATTACCTGGCCTATCGGGTGTTACCGTGACTTCAAGGGCGTGTACCACCTGACCGGTGACTACATCATCGTCTACACGCCCGGCCACGGCCACGAGCGCACCGAAGCCAAGATCATTCGCAATCTGGACTCGGACGAAGCCCGCGCCCACCTGGGCGACCAGTACGACGCGTTCGTCGAGCAGCTGGAGCTGGTGCAGGGCGCTTGCCACGAGTTCGACCAGGACGAATTCATCAACGGTCAACTGACCCCTGTGTTCTTCGGTACCGCACTGGGCAACTTCGGTGTCGACCACGTGCTCGATGCCGTCGTCGACTGGGCGCCGCGCCCGCTGGGCCGTGTTGCCCACGAGCGTACCGTCGAGCCCGTGGAAGAGAAATTCACCGGCTTCGTGTTCAAGATCCAGGCGAACATGGACCCGAAACACCGGGACCGTATCGCCTTCATGCGCATCTGCTCGGGCAAGTACGAAAAGGGCATGAAAATGCGCCACGTGCGGCTGAACAAGGACCTTCGCATCGGCGATGCGCTGACCTTCTTCTCGTCCGAGCGTGAGCAGCTCGAAGAAGCCTACGCCGGCGACATCATCGGTTTGCACAACCACGGCACCATCCAGATCGGTGACACCTTCACCGAAGGCGAGGCGCTGGGCTTTACCGGCATCCCGCACTTCGCCCCGGAACTGTTCCGCCGCGTGCGCCTGAAAGACCCGCTGAAATCCAAGCAGTTGCGTCAGGGCCTGCAGCAGCTGGCCGAAGAAGGTGCTACCCAGGTGTTCTTCCCCGAGCGCAGCAACGACATCATCCTCGGTGCGGTCGGTGTGCTGCAGTTCGACGTGGTTGCCAGCCGCCTGAAGGAAGAATACAAGGTCGAGTGTGCCTACGAGCCCATCACCGTGTGGTCGGCGCGCTGGATCGCCTGCGACGACAAGAAGAAGCTGGAGGAATTCCAGAACAAGGCCATGGAGAACCTGGCCATCGATGGTGGCGGGCACCTGACCTACCTGGCGCCCACCCGGGTCAACCTGTCGCTGATGGAAGAGCGCTGGCCTGACGTCAAGTTCCGCGCCACGCGCGAGCACCACTGAGCGTAAAAGGCCCGGCCACTTCGCTGGCCGGGCCCTTGCGCGAGCAGGGCGGCCCGACGTTCGCCTCGCTCACCTCAACCATTTCCTGCCACTTTCGCAGGCGCAGACATCAGTTGCCCGCCTTCACACTGGTCCAGATACGCGTCCTGATGCGGTCTATCTTGGCCGGCATCGCTTCTAGCGCGTACAACTTGCCCATCACCGCTTCGCTCGGATAGATCATGGTGTTGGCCTTGAGCGCCGGGTCAACCAGCGCATCGGCTTGCAGGTTGGCGTTGGCGTATTGCACATGGTTGCTGATGGCGGCCATCACCTGCGGCTCCAGCAGGTAGTTCATGTAGGCATACCCGGCCTTTTCATCCGGCGCATCGGCGGGCATGGCCACCATGTCGAACCACATCGGCGCCCCCTCCTTGGGTATCGAGTAGCCGACCTTGACCCCGTTGTGGGCCTCCTCGGCGCGGTTCTTTGCCTGGAGCACGTCCCCCGAGAACCCGACCACCACGCAGATGTCGCCATTGGCCAGGTCCGCCGTGTACTTGGATGAATGGAAATAGCTGATGTACGGCCGCACCTGCATCAGCAGCGCCTTGGCCTTGTCGTAGTCGGCCGGGTTCTGGCTATGGTGGGGCAGCCCCAGGTAATGCAAGGCGATGGGTAGCAACTCGGGGCCATTGTCCAGCACCGCCACGCCACAACCTTTGAGCTTGCTCATGTACTGCGGCTTGAAGATCAGGTCCCAGGAGTCGACCGGCGCGTCGTCGCCCAATACAGCTTTGACCTTGTCGATGTTGTAGCCGATGCCCGTGCTGCCCCAGAGGTACGGGAACCCGTACTGGTTGCCTGGGTCATTGCCCTCCAGGGCCTTGAGCAGCACTGGGTTGAGGTTCTTCCAGTTGGGCAACTGCGACTTGTCCAGGCGCTTGAGGGCTTTGCCCTGGATTTGCCGGGCCATGAAATGGTTGGAGGGAAACACCACGTCGTAGCCGGAATTGCCGGTCATCAACTTGCCATCGAGGGTCTCGTTGCTGTCATAGACGTCGTAGGTGGGCACGATGCCGGTGGCTTGCTGGAACTGCTTCAAGGTGTCGGGCGCGATGTAACTGGACCAGTTGTAGATCTTGACGGTTTCTGCCGCGCTGGCCACGCTGGCGGCCAGCATCAAGGGGGCGATGATAAGCGTGCGCATATCGGGTTACCTTGCTTTGTGTGTTGTTATCGAAGGCAGGCGATCAGCGGATCAGAGGATAACTACGTAGGTCTTGCGCACGGTTTCCTGGATATCCCAGGTGCCAGTGCTGTTGGCCGGTAGCATCAATGCGTCTCCGGCTTCTATGACCAGGGGCTCGCCATCGTCAGGGGTGAAGGTGCAGCGCCCCTTGATGAAGTGGCAGAACTCCTGTTGCGTGATTTGCCGTCGCCAGCGCCCTGGGGTGCATTCCCAGATTCCCGTCTCCACGCCATCGCTGCGTTGCACGCTCGTGGTCGATGTCACCGCCACGGGTTGGCCGAGCGGTACGGCGACAGGGCTGCTGCACTGCAAAACGGCGCTGTCTGCCCGTTTGAACTGAGTGATGCTCATGAAAGGTCGGTCCTGTTTGGGTGAAGAATCAGTGCATGAAACCTTCCATGAAATCTGCCAGCTTGCTGGCCAGTTGCCGTCTCCATGGCGGTGTCGCGGGGTTGGCCAGGGTACGGTCCTCGTGGACGAAACTCTGGATGATGGCGTTGTACCCCAGCCAGCGGCTGGGCTCCGGAGGCCAGCTGGCCAGGCTCGATAGCGGCCTGTTGTCATGTACCCAAGGCTGCCCGGTGAGTGCGTTCTGCTGATTCAGGATAAGTGCAGCCAGGGTGCGACCACCCAGGTTGGTCGCGCCTACGCCTTCACCGCCGTAGCCACCGGCCAACGCGATACCCCGCTGGCGGTCGCACAGCATGTGCGGCTGGAAGCGCCGCGCCATACCCAGGTTGCCACCCCACGAATGGGTGATGCGTACATGGCGCAGTTGGGGAAACAGCTCGCTGAACAGGTAGCGACGCAGCTCGATTTCATGGGCCTGGAGGTTGAAGTCCTCACGCAACCTGCCACCGAAGCGGTAGCCACCTCGGGCACCGAACACCAGCCGATCATCGGCAGTGCGCTGACCATAGGTCACCTGTCGGCTGCCCTCGCTGAAGGCTTGTCCCTGGTCGAGGCCGATCTGCGCCCAAATGGCCTCAGGCAAAGGCTCGGTAGCGACCATCAGGCTCTGAACCGGCAACTGGTGTTTGCCCAACGGCGGCAAGCTGGCGGCATAGCCTTCCACCGCCGGGACGATCCAGTTGCACCGCAGGCGTGCCAACGGGGTGGTCACTTCGCCAGGTTGCCAGTCCAGCGCCGGTGTGTTTTCGTAGATCGGCACCCCCAGGGCCTCGACTGCGCTGGCCAGGCCACGGACGAGCTTGGCCGGCTGAATCGTGGCCGTGTGCGGGCTGTAGATAGCCCCATAGGCATTGCTTACGCGCAACTGGCCCTGCAGTTGCGCTGGACGCAGCCAGTGGTAATCGTCCTCGGTCATGCCCAGGTTGTACAAGTGATCCAGGTAGGCACGCAGGCTTCGCTCCTGCTCGGGATAACGGGCTGCGCAGTACAACACGCCGCCCTTGCGGTAGTCGCAATCGAGCTGTTCGCGGTGCAACACGCGCTGTACTTCGTCTGGAATGTCATGCAGCAGCTCGATGCTGGCGCGGCGCTGAACCGGCGACAGGCTGGCCAACAGGCGATCTTCACCCAGCAAATTGCCCATCAACCACCCGCCGTTGCGGCCCGAGGCGCCAAACCCTGCGATGTTGGCCTCGATTACCACGACATTGAGGTGCGGTGCCTGGCGCTTGAGGTAGTAAGCGGTCCACAGGCCTGTGTAGCCAGCGCCGATGATGCAGACGTCGGCCTCGACATTTTCACGCAGGGCAGGGCGCGCGCACAGCGGCTCTTGCAGCTGGTCCATCCACAAGCTGAGTGTACGCAGAGGCTGCATGGGCCGGGCTCCACAAGCGATCAGGTGATGGAGCGATGCTAGTGGCCAACGCCAGCGGTTGTCTTACGTGCGTGCACGCGAGGAAATCTGTTTGAGATAGGCCTTTGGCGTCAGCCCGGTATGCTCGCGGAAGCACTTGTAGAACGCGGACAGCGAGTTGAAACCGGCGTTGAACGCCAGGTCATCGATGGACGTCTGGCCGCTGTCATTCGCCAGGATCGTCATCAGGTGCTGAAGGCGGGCTTGGTTGACGTAGCGGTAAAAACGCTGGCCCAGCACCTGGTTCAGCAAGTAGGAAATCTGATTGCGGCTGTAACCGCTGGCCTGGGCGACCTGTTGCAAACTCAAGTCAGGATCCAGGTACGGACGATGTCGCTGGAAGTAGTGCTCAAGGTCTTGCGCCATGGTAGACAACTGGCGCGGGGACAGCCCCAGCCGGCTGGTGGCGGGCCGTGAGGTGCGACTGGTGCTGCTTGCGCTGTGCTGACGCACGAGTGTGGCGTATTCATTGACCTGCCAGATCAGACCGTCCTTGACCGTGATCGCCTCGCTGGACTGGAACGCCACCAGGCCGTCCCCGCCCTGCACGGTGACTTGGTACTGAATATACGCCGTGCAGCCATCGACGCGGATACGGTCGCTGTGCACGATGTCCTCGCCGGCGGCATGGGGCAGGCAGGCGCCCACGTACGTACGCAGCTCGGCATGGCCCAGCACACGGTTCTGAAAGAAGTCGTGGTATTGAATGTCGGGGTGGTACAGCGCCATCACGCCATCGAGATCACGATGCTTCCAGCACAGGTGGTAGCGCATCACGGTGTCGGCGGTAATCGGTGTCTGGGACGGGCCATCGGGCAGGGTCATGGACGGATCATGCCCTTTCCCTGGCGTGGCGACAAGAATGCAGAACACCTGACGCTACAGGTCGATTCGCGCATTTTGCACGGTCAATAATTAACCTGTTTTTGTAAGTTGTTGATTTCAAAGGGCGTGATTTTTTACGGCAACTGGCACAGCCGCTGCAACGTTTAATGCGCGAATGGACTTCTCGCTAACAACACAGGCGACCACATCATGATCTCATCTGCCGACTATCCCGTTGTCGATACACAAAGCCGCTCAGGTGTTTCCTGGGCAGCAATCTTTGCTGGCGCAGCCGGTGCTGCTGCCATCTCCCTCCTTCTGGTGGTACTCGGTGCAGGGCTCGGCTTTGCCGCGACCTCGCCGTGGGCAGATGAAGGGGCCAGTGCGAAAGCCCTGGGCATCTCTACCATTGTCTGGTTACTCCTGACCCAGATCATCGCTTCGGGCATGGGCGGCTACATTGCCGGCCGTCTGCGCGTGAAATGGGCCAATCTGCACGGCGACGAAGTGTATTTCCGCGACACTGCACACGGCTTCCTGTCGTGGGCCGTGGCTACCCTGGTAACGGCCATGCTTGTACTGGGCACAGCCGGCAACATCGTGGGCGCTGGTGCCAGTGCAGCCACTCAAGCGGCCGGCATGACCGCCGCTGCCGGTGGCGCTGCCGCTTCCAATGCCTCGGATGAGTCCCTGGACTACTTCGTCGACGGCCTGTTCCGTGGCGAGGGCCCGGCGCCTGTCAGCGATGATGCGGCCAACGGTGTTGCCGCTCGCATCCTGGCCAAAGGCTTTGCCGGTGACGGCGCCCTGGCACCTGAAGACCGTGCCTACCTGGCGCAGCTGGTTGCCCAGCGCACCCGCCTTTCCCAACCGGAAGCCGAAGCTCGCGTCGATCAGGTCATGGCTCAGGTTCAGCAACTGAAAACCGATGCCAAGCAGGCTGCAGACACCGCTGCCAAAGTGGCTGCCTGGACTGCCCTGTGGACCTTCGTGGCCCTGCTGTGCGGCGCCTTCTTCGCCAGCCTGGCCGCGCTGTACGGTGGTCGTCGTCGCGACCAGGTTCAGTGGCTCGAAGGCGACTACGTCGCTCACCGCACCATTCAACGCTAAGTAAGGAGAACGAACATGCGCTCGATATTGCTATGGATGCTGGGTGTACCGATTCCAGTCATCATTCTGATTGCACTGTTCATGCACTGACGAAAAGGGCCGCTTAGCGGCCCTTTTCGTTTATGTCTCATTTGTCGGTTTGCTGCCTTGCGTCGCTTCTGATGGTGAGTGAATTCGGAGCGGTCGTGCCGGTCCGCCCGACCGACCGCGCCGTACCTTCGTTAAAGAAACTGCTCCGCATAATGACAAGCCACCTGCCGGGTCTCCACTTGCCTGAACGCCGGCACCTCATTGGCGCAGCGATCGGTCGCGTAGGGGCAGCGTTTGTGAAAAGCGCAGCCATCCGGCGGGTTGAGCGGGTTGGGCAGCTCACCGGCAATGCGGATGCGCGGCTTGGACGGGTCTGGATGAATAGCGGGTGTGGCAGACAATAGAGCCTGGGTGTACGGATGCAGCGGCTTTTCGTAGATATCGGCTTTGGGCCCCATCTCCGCCGGCCTGCCCAAGTACATGACCAGCACATCATCGGCCACGTGACGTACTACCGCCAGGTTGTGGGAGATGAATACATAACCGGTACCGTACTGCTGCTGCATGTCCATGAACAAGTTCAGCACCTGGGCCTGGATGGACACATCCAGTGCAGATGTCGGCTCGTCGGCCACCAACACCTTGGGCTGCAACATCATGGCCCGTGCCAGCGCGATACGCTGACGCTGCCCACCGGAGAACATGTGCGGATAGCGCTGGTAATGCTCCGGGCGCAGCCCCACCTGCTCCATCATCTTCTGCACCCTGTCACGGCGCTGCGCCTTGCTCAGCGCGGTGTTGATCAGCAAAGGCTCGGCCAGCTGGTCACCGATCTTCTGCCGCGGGTTGAGCGAGGCGTAAGGGCTCTGGAAGACCATCTGCACGTCCCGGCGCAGTTGCTTGCGCTCGGCCTTGCTGGCTCCGGTGACCTCGGTACCTGCAATCTGCAGCGAGCCTGAGGTGGGCTGCTCGATCAGGGTCAGGGCGCGGGCCAGGGTCGACTTGCCGCAACCGGACTCACCGACTACCGCCAACGTCTTGCCCGCCTCCAGTTCGAACGAAACGCCATTGAGCGCGCGCACCAGCGCATGGCCCTTGAACAACCCGCGGGAGACTTCGTAATGCCGGGTCAGGTCCCGGGCCGATAGAACGACGGCCATCACGCCACCTCCTGGTTCAGTGGGTAGAAACAACGGGCCAGGCTCTGGGCCTTGGGGTCCAGGGCCGGGCGCTGGTGTCGGCAGTTGTCCTGCACATAAGGGCAACGCGGTGACAGCAGGCAACCCGTTGGCCGGTCATAGCGGCCCGGGACGATGCCAGGCAGGGTAGCCAAGCGCTCGGCACCCAGGCTGTGTTCGGGAATCGCCGCCAGCAGGGCTTCGGTATAGGGGTGGGCAGGGACGTCGAACAGCTCTGGCACCTGACCCACCTCCACGGCCTGGCCTGCATACATCACGCACACCCGGCGCGCGGTCTCGGCCACTACCGCCAGGTCATGGGTGATCAGGATCAGGGCCATGTTGCGCTCCTGTTGCAGGTTGACCAGCAGCTCCATGATCTGCGCCTGGATGGTCACGTCCAGCGCCGTGGTCGGCTCATCGGCGATCAGCAGCTTCGGCTCACCGGCGATGGCCATGGCGATGGCCACCCGTTGGCTCATGCCGCCGGACAGTTGATGCGGATAAGCGTCCAGGCGGCTTTCGGCGGCCGGGATCTCGACCTTCTGCAGCAGTTCCAGGGCCCGTTGCCGCGCCGCCTTGCCCTTGAGGCCCAGGTGTTGACGCAGGACTTCTTCGATCTGATAACCCACGGTGTAGCTGGGGTTCAGGGCCGTCATGGGGTCTTGGAAGACCATGGCGATGTCCTTGCCGACCACCTTGCGCCGTTGCCGGCCGCTGAGGGTGAGCATGTCGGTACCGTCGAATGTCATGGCATCGGCCGTGATCCGGCCAGGGGCCTCGACCAGGCCCATCAGGGCCATCATGGTCACCGATTTGCCCGAGCCGGACTCGCCGACGATGGCCAGGATTTCGCCGGCTTGAACCTGTAAGTCCAGCCCGTCCACTACTGGCACGGCGTCCGCGTCGCCAAAACGCACGTTGAGGTTGTTGATCTGCAACAAAGACATGGGTGTGCTCCTCAGGCGGCGTTCTTGAGTTTGGGGTCGAGCGCATCGCGCAGGCCATCACCCATCAGGTTGATCGCCAGTACGCTGAGCAGGATGGTCAGGCCCGGCAGGCTCATCACCCACCAGGCGCGCTCGATGTAATCCCTGGCCGAGGCCAGCATGGTGCCCCACTCCGGCGTCGGGGGTTGCACACCAAGGCCCAGGAAGCCCAGGGCGGCGGCGTCGAGAATGGCCGAGGAAAAGCTCAAGGTGGCCTGCACGATCAGCGGCGCCATGCAGTTGGGCAGCACGGTCACGAACATCAGGCGCCCCAGCCCAGCGCCTGCCAGCCGGGCAGCGGTGACGTAGTCGCGGTTCAGCTCGCCCATCACGGCGGCGCGCGTCAGGCGCACGTAGGAGGGCAGCGAGACGATGGCAATGGCGATGACGGTGTTGATCAGGCCAGGGCCGAGGATGGCGACGATGGCGACGGCCAGCAGCAGCGAGGGCAGGGCCAGCATCACGTCCATCAGGCGCATGATCGAAGGGCCGACGAAGTGCGGGAAGAAGCCCGCCAGCAACCCGAGCAGAATGCCGGGGATCAACGATATCACCACCGAGGACAAGCCAATCAGCAAGGACAGGCGCGCCCCTTGGATCAAGCGCGAGAGCAGGTCGCGGCCAAGCTCATCGGTGCCCAGGATGAACTGCCAAGTGCCACCCTCCAGCCACACCGGGGGGGTGAGCAGAAAATCGCGGTACTGCTCGCTGGGGTCGTGGGGCGCGACCCAGGGCGCGAACAGCGCGCAGAACACCACCACGCACATGAACGCCAGGCCCATCACCGCGCCCTTGTTGCGCGCGAAGGCCTGCCAGAATTCCTTGTAGGGCGAGGGGTAGAGAAGGCTCTGGTCCACCGGGCTGACCGGGGAAAGGGTTTTTGCAGTCGGGTTGGTCATGACGGGGCCTCAGCGCTGATGACGGATGCGTGGATTGGCCAGGCCGTAGAGAATGTCCACGACGAAGTTGACCAGGATCACCAGGCAGGCAATCAACAGAATGCCGTTCTGGACCACGGGGTAGTCACGGGCGCCGATGGCTTCGATCAGCCATTTGCCGATGCCCGGCCAGGAGAAAATGGTTTCGGTCAACACCGCACCGGCCAGCAAGGTGCCGACCTGCAGGCCGAACACGGTCAGGACGGGAATCAGGGCGTTGCGCAAGCCGTGCATGAACACGACCCGGGCCGGGGACAGCCCCTTGGCGCGCGCCGTGCGGATGTAGTCCTCGCGCAACACTTCGAGCATGGAGGAACGCGTCATGCGTGCGATCACCGCCAGCGGGATGGTACCCAGTACGATGGCCGGCAGAATCAGGTGCATCACGGCATCCTTGAACGAACCCTCTTCGTCGCTGAGCAGGGTGTCGATGAGCATGAAGCCGGTCTTGGGCTCGATGTCATAGAGCAGGTCGATGCGCCCGGATACCGGGGTCCAGCCCAGGCTCACCGAGAAGAACATGATCAGGATCAGGCCCCACCAGAAGATCGGCATCGAGTAGCCCGCCAGCGAAATCCCCATCACCCCATGGTCGAACAGCGACCCGCGCTTGAGCGCGGCGATCACCCCGGCCAGCAAGCCGACCACGCCGGCGAACAGCAAGGCGGCCATGGCCAGTTCCAGGGTGGCCGGGAACAAGGTGGTGAACTCGCTCCATACGCTCTCGCGCGTGCGCAGCGACTCGCCCAGGTCGCCCTGGGCCAGCTTGCCGATGTAGTCCAGGTACTGGGCCGGCAACGGTTTGTTCAGGCCCAGGCGCTCCATGGCCTGGGCGTGCATTTCCGGGTCGACCCTGCGTTCGCCCATCATCACTTCCACCGGGTCACCGGGGATCAGGCGTATCAGCGCGAAGGTCAGCAAGGTGATGCCGAAAAAGGTCGGGATCAACAGGCCCAAGCGCCGGGCAATAAAACTCAACATGGTCGCAGTTACCTCATCAGGCCGCATGGCAGGTACCTGCCACGGCAGTGCCGCCGCTGCCCACAGGGCAACGGCGGTCGTTGTTGTTCTACTTCACTCGGGTGGTAGCGAAGTTGTTGCTGGTCAAGGGGCTGATCACGTAGCCCTCCACGTTGTCACGCATGGCCGTGAACACCTTGGGGTGGGCCATGCTGATCCAGGGCTGGTCCTCATCGTACACCGTCAATGCCTCGCTATAGAGCCTGGCACGCTCCTCGTTGTCGCTCACCTCGCGGGCGCGGGTGATCAATGCCTGGAATTTCGAGTTGCACCAGCGTGCATAGTTCTCGCCATTGCTGGCCGCCTCGCAACTGAGCAGGGGGGTAAGAAAGTTGTCCGGGTCGCCGTTGTCGCCGGCCCAGCCACTGGACACCAGGTCCGCCTCGCCTTTCTTGGCACGGCGCAGCATTTCGGCCCACTCCATGACACGGATATCCAGCTTCAGGCCGATCTGCGCCAGGTCGGCCTGAAGCATCTCGGCGGACAGTCGCGGGTTCGGGTTAGTCGGGCCGCCGCCATTGCGGGTGAACAGGGTAATGACCGTGCCCTGGGGGACACCGGCTTGTTTTAGCAGCGCCCGCGCCTGGTCGAGATCGCGTGGCGGGTTCTGGTTGTCGGTGTTGTAGCCGATCATCGAAGGGGGATACGGGTTGACGCCCACCAGCGCGTTGCCTTTGCCGAATAGCTGGTCGACGTGGGTCTGGCGGTCGAAGGCCATGTTGATCGCCTTGCGCACGCGTACATCACTCAGGTACGGATGCTGGGTGTTCATGGCGATGTAACCGGTCACCAGCGCTTCGGTCTGGGCGACCTTCAGGCGCGGGTCCGCCACGATCGACGGTACATCGTCCGGTTTGGGGTACAACGCAACCTGGCACTCGTTGGCGCGCAACTTTTGCAGGCGAACATTACTGTCGGTGGCGATGGCGAAAATCAGGGCATCGGCGGGCGGCTTGCCCCGGAAGTAGTCCGGGTTGGGCTTGAAGCGGACCTGGGCATCCTTGTTGTAGCGCTGGAAAATGAACGGCCCTGTGCCGATTGGCTTGCTGTTGAGCTCTGCCGTCTTGCCGGCTGCCAACAACTGATCGCCGTACTCGGCGGAGTAGATGGACGTGAAGCCCATGGCCATGTCGCGCAGCAAAGGCGCCTCTGGCCGGGTCAAGGTGATCACCACGGTGTAGTCGTCGGTCTTGTCCACCGACTTGAGCAACGAATTGAAGGCCATGCTCTCGAAGTAGGGGTAGCCGATGCTGGTCTTGTCGTGCCAGGGGTGGCTCGGGTCAAGCTGGCGGCGCAAGCTCCACAGCACATCGTCGGCGTTCAGGTCGCGGCTGGGCTTGAAATAGTCGGTGGTGTGGAACTTGACCCCTCGGCGAAGGTGGAAGGTATAGGTCAGGCCGTCGGAGGAGATGTCCCAACGCTCGGCCAGGGCCGGTTGGACATCCGTGGTGCCGGGCTTGAAGTCCACCAGGCGGTTGAAGAGGGTTTCGGCCGCCGCGTCGAACGTCACCGCCGTGGTGTATTGCACCACATCGAACCCTTCGGGGCTGGCCTCGGTGCACACCACCAGCGGCTTGGCGGCCAGCTGGGATGTACTGCCCAAAAGCAGCGTTGCCAGCAACAGCCGCAGCGCCGATGTCTTCTTGGTCACAGCGTGCATGGATCAATTCTCCCTGCGTTGTGCTCCAGCCTGACGCCCGACCCGCTGGCAAGCGGGCCGGGCGGCCGGTCAGAGGATGTTGAACGGGATGGTGGTCACGAGCCTGAATTCGTTCAGGCTGCCATCGCCCTGTGCCTTGCTTGCGCGGTGTGTGGTGTAGGTGGCGCGGATGCTGGTGTCCTTGAGCGGTCCGCTCTGTACGGCGTAGCTGGTGCCGATACCCCACTCGTAATGGGTCTCGCCATCGAGGCCCTGGACGTCATAGGCGCTACCGCGGTAATGGGTGCCGTCGATGCCCCAGCCCCGGGCGTTGTACAGGTTGAATTTCAGCCCTGGCACGCCGTAGTAAGCCATGTTAAGCACATAGGATAACTGCAGCGATTTCTCGTTCGGGCCGTTGAAGTCCGACAGCAGCGAGTTGGCCAGGTAGATGCCGTTGGTTTCGTGGAGGTAGTCGAAATACTCGTTGCCATTGACCTGCTGCCAGGCGGCGGTGAGGGTGTGCGCCTGATGGGTCAGGCCCAGCGACAGGCTGTAGGTGTCGTTGTCGATTTCGCCCATCTTGCGGCTGCCGGCGTCCACGGTCTTGTAGTAGTTGAGGCCCGTGGACAGGCTGAGCACGGCGCTGTCACCGAACATGTGATTGGCGCCGAAGTAGTACTGGTTCCAGAAATCGTCGACCTTGGTGGCATACAGGCTGGTGGTCAGGCTCTTGAGGGGCTGGTAGTTGATACCGACCGTGCTGGCGCGGTCCGTTTCCACCCCGGCCGCACCGTATTCGCTGCGGAACTTGCTCAGGCTCTGCTCGGTACGGGGCGAGACCCGGTCGAAGGTACCCAGGTCGAACGTCAGGTTGTCGAATTCAGCGCTGTGCAGGAATGCGCCCTGAAAACTGGAGGGCAGGGCGCGGTTACCGATAAAGGCGATCATCGGGGTATCGACGGCCTGGCGACCGAGGGTCAGGGTGGTATTGGAAAGACGCGCCTTGACGTTGCCCAGCCCCAGTTTGCTCCACTGGCCGATGGCGTCGCCGTCGCTGTGGGTCAGGGTACGGTTGTTGGGACCTGCGATCGCTTCGCGGTCCTGCTGCAGGGCGATGGCGTTATAGCCGGCTGCCTCCACGGCAAAGCCCACCGTGCCCTGGGTAAAGCCCGAGGTGTAGTTGAGGATGGTGCCTTGCACCCAGTTTTCACGGGTGTGGGTCGGGTGACGGGTGCCGTCGCTCTTGTAGTAGCGCCACAGCGGTGCGCGGGTGGCGCGTTCGCGGGCGTACCAGTTGCGCGTCGTCCCGCCCAGGCTCTGGCCATCGACGAAACCCTTGGCCTGCGCCTGGGCGCTTTCGGCTGCGAGGGTGAGCGGCAAGTAGGCCTGGCTCTGTGGATCGGCGTGGACGGTGGTGGTTGCTGCACCTATGGCTAACGCCAGTGCGCTCGAATTGAACAGTCTCACGATAGAAGCTCCTTTTCATTTCTAGTTATTGCCGGCCTTGTGGGCCGGGTGGGTGTTGCCGTGTTGCCGTGTTGCCTGGGGCGCCCCGGGATCACCGAGGCTTAAGCGGGCGATGGGTAGGCATGGCGCGCGGGTCTCCCCCCCCTGCGCGCCCTGCCTGCCAGTCGGTGCTAATCGACGCTGACGCCGGAAAACTCGTTGCGCCCGAACGGGCTGACCTTGAACCCGGACACTCGGGTGCTCAGGGGCTGATTGACAGTGGAGTGGGCCACTGGCGTGATCGGCACCTGCTGCTTGAGCCGCTGCTGGGCTTGCTGATAGAGCGTGGTGCGCTGAGCTTGGTCGGTAACCTGCTTGGCTTGCTTGACCAGGCTGTCGTACTGCGGGTCGCACCATTGCGAATAGTTGTTGCTGCCAATGGCGTCGCAGCTGTACAGCGTACCCAGCCAGTTGTCGGGGTCGCCGTTGTCACCGGTCCAGCCGATCAGCGCCACATCGTGCTCGCCGCTCTTGAGGCGCTTGATGTATTCGCCCCATTCGTAGCTGACGATGCGCACCTTCAAGCCCAGCTTGCTCCAATCGGCCTGGAGCATTTCGGCCATCAGCTTGGCGTTGGGGTTGTAGGGGCGTTGCACCGGCATGGCCCACAGAGTGATTTCGGTGCCAGGCTTGACCCCGGCCTGTTCGAGCAGCTGGCGGGCTTTTTCCGGGTCGTGCGGTGCATCGGTGATGCTAGTGTCGTAGGACCACTGGGTGGGCGGCATGGCGTTGACAGCCCGTTGTCCTGCTTCCTGGTAGACCGCCTGCAGGATGGCCTGCTTGTTGACTGCCATGTCCATGGCCTGGCGCACCTCAAGCCGATCGAATGGCGGGTGCTGGGTGTTGTAGGCGATATAGCCCAGGTTGAACCCTGCTTGCTGCAAGACCTGCACGTTCGTGTCCTGCTTGAGCCCTGGCAGGTCGGCCGGCCGCGGATGCAGGGTGACCTGGCACTCGTTGCGGCGCAGTTTCTGGATGCGCACCGACGGGTCGACATTGATCGAGAACACCAGGTTGTCGAGCTTCACCTGCTCGGGCGCCCAGTAGGCACGGTTGGCCTTGTAGCGGATCTGCGAGTCTTTCTGGTAGCGCTGGAACACGAACGGGCCGGTGCCTATCGGTTGCTGGTTGATGTCGCTAGGGCGGCCGGTTTTAAGCAACTGCTCGGCGTATTCGGCGGACAGGATCGAGGCAAAGCTCATGGCCAGGTTCTGGATGAACGCGGCATCTACGGTGTGCAGCGTGAACACCACGGTGAACGGGTCGGTCTTTTCGACGCCTGCGATGTTCTTGTCTAGGCCCATGCTGACGAAGTAGGGAAACTCGGTGGGGTAGGCCTTGCGAAACGGGTGCTGCCTGTCGAGCATGCGGTTGAAGGTGAACAGCACGTCGTCTGCGTTGAAGGGCCGGCTGGGGGTGAAGGCCTTGTTGCTGTGAAAGCTCACGCCTTCGCGCAGGTGAAAGGTGTAGCGCAGGCCGTCCTCGGTGACTTCCCAGCGGGTGGCCAGGGCAGGGTGTACCGCCGTGCCGCCGCGCTCGAACTCCACCAGGCGGTTGTAGATCGGCTGGGCGGCGTCATTGTCGGTGGCGGTGGTGTATTGGGCCGTATCGAAACCGGCCGGGCTGCCTTCGGAGCAGAACACCAAGTTGTTGGCCATCACGGCTGGCGTCTGGCCGACCAGGGCCAGGGCGAGCAGTGTAGAAAGTCGGGTCACGTGGCGCATGCTAAGTCCTTTTGGGTGCTGGGCCGGCTCCGGGCACGAATCGCGGCAACAGTTCGCCTGTCCCGCACGCTTGGCAGCGGGACGACTGGGTATGAATGGGGTGGGTCAGGCGCCCGTCAGGCGGGCGCAGCCCTCAGGCTATTTGTCGACGCTGACGCCGTAGAACGCGTTGAGGGCAAATGGACTGATCTTGAAGTCCTTCACCTTGGCACTCATGGGCTGGTAGACGGTGGAGTGGGCGATCGGGGTGATCGGCACCTGCTCCTTGAGGATGTGCTGGGCTTTCTGATAAAGCTCGGTGCGCTTGGCCTGGTCGGAGGTGGCCTTGGCCTGCTTGATCAGGTCATCGTAGGGCTTGTAGCACCACTTGGAGAAGTTGTTGCCGTCGATGGCGTCGCAGCCATACAAGGTGCCCAGCCAGTTGTCAGGGTCGCCATTGTCCCCGCTCCAGCCAATGAGCATGGCGCCTTGTTCGCCCGCCTTGGAGCGCTTGATGTACTCGCCCCACTCATAGCTGACGATCTTGGCCTTGATGCCGATCTTGGCCCAGTCTGCCTGGAGCATCTCGGCCATCAGTTTGGCGTTTGGGTTGTACGGCCGCTGGACCGGCATGGCCCACAGGGTGATTTCAGTGCCGTCCTTGATGCCGGCTTCCTTGAGCAACTGGCGGGCCTTGTCGGGGTCGTGGGGAGCGTCCTTGATGCTGCTGTCATACGACCACTGGGTCGGCGGCATGGCATTGACCGCCAGCTGGCCCGCCCCCTGGTACACCGACTCGATGATTTTCTGCTTGTCCACGGCCATGTCCAGCGCCTGGCGCACCTTGAGCTGGGCCATGGGGTTGGGCTGGTTGCTGCCCTTGACCTGGTCCATCACGTTGTAGGCGATGTAGCCCAGGTTGAAGCCCGCTTGCTGGGGCATCTGCAGCTTGGAGTCCTGCTTGAGCGGCGCGATATCGGCCGGACGCGGGAACAGCGTGACCTGGCACTCGTTCTTCTTGAGTTTCTGCATGCGCACCGAAGCATCGGTGGTGATGGCGAAGATCAGGTTGTCGATCTTCACGTCCTCGGGTTTCCAGTAGTCCTTGTTGCCCTTGAAGCGGATCTGCGCGTCCTTCTGGTACTTGCTGAACACGAACGGGCCAGTGCCGATCGGCTTCTGGTTGATGTCGGCGGCCTTGCCGTTCTTGAGCAACTGGTCGGCGTACTCGGCGGACTGGATGGACGCGAAGCTCATGGCCAGGTTCTGGATGAAGGCGGCGTCGACGTCGTTGAGGGTGAACTTGACCGTGTGCTCGTCCAGTTTCTCGATCCCGGCGATGTTCTTGTCCATGCCCATATCAGTGAAGTACGGGAACTCGGTGGGGTAGGCCTTGCGGAATGGATGGTCCTTGTCGAGCATGCGGTTGAACGTGAACAGCACGTCGTCTGCATTGAACGGGCGAGTGGGCTTGAAGTAGTCGGTGGTGTGGAACTTCACGCCTTCGCGCAGGTGGAAGGTGTAGGTCTTGCCATCTTCTGCAACCTCCCAGCGCGTTGCCAGCCCCGGAATGACCGCAGTGCCGCCACGCTCGAACTGAGTCAACCGGTTGAAGACCGTTTCGGCCGAGGCGTCGAAATCGGTACCGGTGGTGTATTGCCCCGGGTCGAAACCGGCCGGGCTGCCTTCTGAACAGAACACCAGGTTCGAAGCGGCGAAGGCCGACGGCGCGCCAGTGAGCAAACCTGCGCCTAGCAGGAACGGAATGACTGCATGTTTGAGCATGTTGGCCTCATTGTTGTCATTGTTCAGAGAGGGCGGCCTCGTGAGCCGACCTGCGGATACTTATGCAGGGGTGGGCCCAATGCAATATGCACAAGGTTAGTCGGGACTTGAAAAGTGGCACGGCAGTACATGAATGTCGCATCGGTGTAACTTTTGGCGGAGTTAAACGTTTGCGAGGGCAAAATGATGGCTTTTTGCTGAATATTGCTGATTGGATGAGGATGTCGGGAAAGGCTTAAGAGGGTGTAGGAAATCTCTTAAAATGCGGGCCTTTCTTCAGGGGAGGGTAAAGAGCCCTGGCGGGGCAGTTAAGGCGCCAGGGCATCAGCTGCTGGTCAGGGGCAGCCCTTGGACCTGCCCCCTGCCACCTCGCCGTCAAGGCATCTGCACTTCGATCAAGCCATCGGCGTTCATGCTCACTTCGCTGGTGCCCGCCTCGATGTCCGGCGCTGGCGCAGCTTCGTCTGCTGCCATGGCC
The DNA here is from genome assembly GCF_002425525.1 of Pseudomonas sp. UBA5568. Lineage (NCBI taxonomy): Bacteria > Pseudomonadati > Pseudomonadota > Gammaproteobacteria > Pseudomonadales > Pseudomonadaceae > Pseudomonas > Pseudomonas sp. UBA5568. The sequence goes on from NZ_DIMK01000039.1 coordinate 35,785, forward strand.
TTCATCGCCATCGGTGCACTGCGCAGGTAAGGCCGTGGATAGCCGCTGCTGTTCAGGTTGAGGCTGACTACTTTGTAACCACTGCCGCCCAGGGCTTCGGTGGCCAATTGGGCGCGCGCCTTGAATGCGTCGACGGCTTCCTTGAGCAGCGCGTCTTCGCTGGACTTGCGGGTAGCCGGTGCGATGGAGAAGTCCATGCCGCCCATTTTCAGGTCTTGCAGCAGCTCGGCGGTGAGCTGTGAAAGCGCTGGGAAGTCCGCGCTTTCGAGCCGCAGCTCGGCACGCTCGCGCCAGCCGGTGATTTTCTGGCCTTTGGTGTCGTACACCGGGTAGCTGTTGCGGCTGCCCTGGCTGATCTTGACGTCCTTGACCTGGCGCGACTGCTGCACAGCCTTGTTCATGGTCTCGGTGATCTGCTTGGCAAGCTTGCCCGGGTCGGTGTTCTGCGCTTCGCTGTAGAGGGTCACGACCATCAGGTCGCGTGCCACTTCCTTGCTCACTTCGGCGCGCAGTGACACCTGATTGAAGCGCGGCTCATCGGCGGCCAGCGCTGGCAAGCTGGCCAGCAAACCGCAGGACAAGAGAAGGGCAGCGCCGCGACGTTGGATTAGCATAAGGTGCTCCTTGGCAGATGAAAGCGTGGGGTGTGGCCATCCATTCCACGCATGGCCCATCAGACCGGGAACAGTGTAGTGGGTTCAGCGCTGGCCCCATGAAGCTGTGACAAAGTGTGGCGCTTTGCCGCATCACTGCAGCAGCATGCCCCGCTTCGGTATACTCCAGCCGATTTTCTGGAGCACTCATCAGGAGAGCTCATGCTCGCCGCCGCACAACCGCTGTCCGCTACGCGCCAGAACCTCTGGCGACTGACCGTTATTCGCGTCCTGGTTTTGGCCGCCCAGGCCGGCTCGGTCGGCGTGGCCTACTGGACCGAGCTGCTGCCACTGCCCTGGCTGTCGCTGGCCGGCACCCTGGCCTTGTCCTCGCTGCTGTGCGCCTTCACGGCGCTGCGCCTGCGCCTGTCGCTGCCGGTCACCGAACTCGAATATGCCCTGCAACTGGCGTGCGACCTGTTGATACACAGCGCTCTGCTGTACTACTCCGGCGGCTCGACCAACCCTTTCGTGTCCTACTACCTGGTGCCGCTGGCGATCGCGGCGGTGACGCTGCCCTGGCTGTATTCGCTGATTCTGTCGGGCATCGCGCTGACGGCCTACAGCCTGCTGCTGGTGCAGTTCTACCCGCTTGAGGGCCTGCCGCTGGCACGGGACAAGATGCAGGTCTACGGCATGTGGCTGAGCATTGCGCTGGCCGCGGCGGTGATCACCTTCTTTGCCGCGCGCATGGCCGAGGAGCTTCGGCGCCAGGAACACTTGCGCTCGGAGCGGCGCGAAGAAAGCCTGCGCGATGAGCAATTGCTGGCCGTGGCCACCCAGGCGGCGGGCGCGGCCCACGAGCTGGGTACGCCGCTGGCGACGATGAGCGTGTTGCTCAACGAGATGCGCCAGGACCATACTGATCCGCTGCTGCAGGAAGACCTGCAGATTCTTCAGGACCAGGTCAAACTGTGCAAGGAAACACTGCAACAGCTGGTTCGCGCCGCCGAGGCCAATCGCCGCCTGGCCATTGTCGAGCAGGAGGTCACCGTCTGGCTCGACGAGGCCCTCAACCGCTGGCACCTGATGCGCCCGGAAGCCAGTTACCGCTTCCAGCGCCTGCGTGATGGGCTCGTCCCTCGGTTGACGCCGCCGCCTGACCTGACCCAGGCACTGCTCAACTTGTTGAACAACGCCGCCGACGCCTGTCCTGATGACCTGGAGGTGCGCCTGGACTGGGATCACCAGGACATCGTCATCAGCATTCGCGACCATGGCCCTGGCGTACCGCCGGCCATCGCCGAGGCCATTGGCAAACCTTTCATTACCACCAAGGGCAAGGGCTTCGGCCTGGGCCTGTTCCTGAGCAAGGCCAGCGTCACCCGTGCGGGTGGCTCAGTGAAACTCTATAGTCATGAACAAGGTGGCACCCTGACCGAATTGCGCCTGCCCTATGGCACGCGAGGAGAAGCATGATGAGTGAAGAAACCCAGGTTGAAACCGAAGAGCTGCCGCACCTGCTGTTGGTGGACGACGATGCTACCTTCACCCGGGTGATGGCCCGGGCCATGAGCCGCAGGGGCTTTCGGGTAAGCACCGCCAGCTCGGCCGAAGAAGGTTTGATCCTGGCCCAGCAAGACCTGCCGGACTACGCCACGCTCGACCTGAAAATGGAAGGGGATTCGGGCCTGGTGCTGTTGCCCAAGCTGCTGGAGCTGGACCCGGAAATGCGGGTCGTCATCCTGACCGGGTACTCGAGCATCGCCACCGCCGTGGAAGCGGTCAAGCGCGGCGCCTGCAACTACCTGTGCAAACCGGCTGACGCTGACGACGTGCTGGCGGCCCTGTTGTCCGAGCATACCGACCTGGACACCCTGGTGCCGGAAAACCCCATGTCCGTGGACCGTCTGCAGTGGGAACACATCCAGCGCGTGCTGAACGAGCACGAGGGCAACATCTCGGCGACCGCACGCGCGCTAGGCATGCACCGCCGGACACTGCAGCGCAAATTGCAGAAGCGGCCAGTTCGGCGCTGAATCGTGCTGTAGGCGCGGCCTGTTGCCGCGAGGTAGCGGCCCCGACAACATGCGCTGCGCAGCTGACACCTGGGGCTGCTGCGCAGCCCATCGCGGCCGGTCCAGTGCCCCGGCAGGGCACGGTTGCGCTCCCATCACCGCACAATGCCCGCAAATCCTGGCCGTTGGCGTATCATTAGCCCCCTAACGGCAACCCCCTTTCAGGATCGTGCGCCCATGCTTGCCCTTCTCATCCAGACGCTGAACATCACGGCGCCCGTTTTCGCCATGCTGTTTCTGGGCGTGTTGCTTCGCCGTATCCACCTGATCGACGACAACTTCAACAAGGTCGCTTCGCAACTGGTGTTCAACGTCTGCATGCCGGCCTTGCTGTTTCTGGGCATCTATCATGCCGACCTGGCGGCGGCGGTCCGGCCAGGGATCATGATCTATTTCACGGTGGCCACCCTGGCCGGATTTGCCATCGCCTGGGGCATGGCCGTCTGGCGCAGCCCGTGGGCCGACCGTGGTATCTACACCCAAGGCGCCTTTCGCGGCAACAACGGGGTGATTGGCCTGGCGCTGGCCGCAAGCTTGTACGGCGACTATGGCATCTCACTGGGTGCGGTACTGGCTGGGTTGGTGATCCTGTTGTACAACTCGTTGTCTGCCATCGTGCTGGCGGTCTACAGCCCCGACCTGAAGTCCGACCCGTGGAGCATCCTCAAAAGCATCCTGAAAAATCCGCTGATTCTCAGCGTGCTGGTCGCCATTCCCATGGCCTACGGCCAGGTCCCTTTGCCGAATTGGCTGCTCACCTCCGGTGACTACCTGGCGCAGATGACCTTACCCCTTGCCCTGATCTGCATTGGCGGCACCCTGTCGCTGACGGCCCTTCGCGACAGCGGCAGGTTGGCCGTGGACGCCAGCCTGGTGAAAATGGCCTGGCTGCCACTCGTTGGCACACTGGGTGCCTGGCTTTGTGGTTTTCGCGGGGCCGAACTGGGCATCCTGTTTCTCTACATCGGTAGCCCCACCGCAGCGGCCAGCTACGTGATGGCGCGTGCGGCCAACGGCAACCATGAACTTGCCGCGTCAATCATCGTGATTACCACGCTGATGGCCGCGATCACCACCAACATTGGTATTTTCATCTTGCAGTGGGGCGGATGGATCTAGATCCTTGACTGCAAACAACAGCATTGCCTCACTGAGCGAAAGGACACTTCATGCAAGACCAGAGCACGCCCGAGCGGTTACAGCGCGGGCTGAAGAATCGTCACATCCAGCTGATCGCGCTCGGCGGCGCCATCGGCACGGGGTTGTTCCTGGGCATTGCCCAGACCATCCAGCTGGCCGGCCCCTCCGTTTTGCTGGGCTATGCCATTGCTGGCCTGATGGCGTTCCTGATCATGCGCCAGCTCGGGGAAATGGTCGTCGAAGAGCCGGTGGCCGGTAGCTTCAGCCATTTTGCCCACCAGTACTGGAGCGAGTTCGCAGGCTTCGTGTCTGGCTGGAACTACTGGGTGGTCTACGTGTTGGTCGGCATGGCCGAGCTGACGGCGGTGGGTATCTACGTCCAGTACTGGTGGCCTGACTTTCCAACCTGGGCCACGGCCGCGATCTTCTTTGTGGTGATCAACCTGATCAACCTCACCCAGGTGAAGGTCTATGGCGAGATGGAGTTCTGGTTCGCCTTGGTAAAAGTCGTGGCCATCGTCAGCATGATAGGTTTCGGCGCCTGGTTGCTCAGCACCGGTAACGGCGGCCCGGACGCCAGCGTGGCCAACCTGTGGCAATACGGCGGGTTCTTCCCCAATGGCGTGAGCGGCCTGGTCATGGCCCTGGCCGTGATCATGTTTTCGTTCGGTGGCCTGGAACTGGTAGGCATCACGGCCGCCGAAGCCGACAATCCGCGCCAGAGCATTCCCAAGGCCACCAACCAGGTGGTCTACCGGATCCTGATCTTCTACATCGGCGCGCTGGCGGTGCTGCTTTCGTTGTACCCCTGGCAGAAGGTGGTACAAGGCGGCAGTCCATTTGTGATGATCTTCCATGAGCTGGACAGCGACCTGGTCGCGACCATCCTCAACATTGTGGTCCTGACAGCGGCGCTGTCGGTCTACAACAGCTGCGTGTACGCCAACAGTCGCATGCTGTTCGGCCTGGCTAGCCAAGGTGACGCCCCGCGTCAATTGCTGAAGGTCAGCCGCAGCGGTGTACCCCTGGCAGCTTTAGGCATTTCTGCCCTGGCCACGGGCCTGTGTGTGGTGATCAACTACCTGATGCCCGGCGAAGCCTTTGGCCTGCTGATGGCACTGGCGGTGTCGGCGCTGGTGATCAACTGGGCCAGCATCAGCATCACCCACCTCAAGTTCCGCAAGGCCAAGCGCGCGGCAGGGGTACAGCCGTTCTACCAGAGCCTGGGCCATCCGTTCACCAACTACCTGTGCCTGGCCTTCATCGTGCTGATCCTGGTGGTGATGTACCTGACGCCGCCCATTCGCATCTCGGTGATGCTGATCCCCGGCTGGATCCTGCTGCTCTGGGTAGCCTTCAAGTTGAAGAAGGCCCGTCAGGCCAGCCGCTGATCTGACTTGGGGTGCTCAATGCTGGCGGCGCCAGGCGCGCACCGTGGTGTACACCAAGACAACCGCCAGCACGGGCAATACGTAGAGCAGCATCAGGCGCTCCAGGCGCCCGGCCAGGGGCATGCCCATGGTGAACGCAGCGATGTGCAGGCCGTAGGCCAGGTACAGGCACAGGAACACCAGCCCTTCGGCCCGGGTGATGCGATAGCCTGAATAGAACACCGGCAAGCTCAACGCGGCCACACCCAGCATGACGGGCAGGTCGAAATCCAGCGCATTGGGCGAAATCGACAGGGGCTCGGGGGTCACCACGGCGGTCAGGCCCAATACGCCCAACAGGTTGAACAGGTTGCTGCCGATCACCGTGCCCACGGCGATCTCGCGTTCACCGCGTAAGGCAGCGATCAGGGCTGCTGCCAGTTCCGGCAACGACGTGCAGATGGCGACCACCGTAAGGCCGATGACGCGCTCGGACAGGCCCAGGTCAGTGGCCACTTCCACGGCAGCGTCGAGCAGCAGATGACCGGCCAGGCTCAGCAGGGCCAGGCCCGCCATCACCAACAGTAACGTCCCGCACCAGAAGCGTGCCGGGGTTTGTGGCACCGATGGCGGGGCAGGGTAGGTGCGTGCGTAGTGACGGGACTGGTGCCAGAGCATGGCCAGGTAACCCACCAGCCCCATCAGCAGCAATACGCCTTCAACGCGGCCCAGATAGCCATTGGCAGCCAACCCGTAGACCAGGGCGCTGGCCAGGATCATCAGCGGAATATCCAGGCGTACCAGCTGGCGAGACACGCGAAGGGGAATGACCAGCGCTGCCAGGCCAAGAATGGCCAGCACATTGAAGATGTTGCTGCCGATGACGCTGCCCACGGCGACGTCCGGTGCGCCTTGGTAGGCGGCCTGCAGGCTGAGGGTCAACTGGGGTGCAGTGCTGCCGAATGCCACCAGGCTCAGCCCGATGATCAGCGGCCGCACGTGGAGGCGTTGCGCCAGGCGCAGTGCAGCCCGTACCAGCAGTTCGGCGCCTGCGACCAGCAGCAGCAAGGCGATGCCCAGCTGCAGCAGGCTGAACGTGGGGAGGGTGGCCAGATCGAAAATGGTAAAGCTCCTGGTCGTCAGTCACTAAGACCTTGTACTCGCACGCGCGCCGTTCCGCTACGCACCATGCCGATTTTTTCAGCGGCAGCCCGAGACAGGTCGATCAGCCGGCTGCGGGCGTGCGGGCCGCGGTCGTTGATGCGGACCACCACGCTGCGCCGATTGGCCAGGTTGGTCACCAGCACCCGGCTGCCGAACGGCAGGTTGCGATGAGCCGCCGTCAGGCCATGCTGATTGAACGCCTCGCCGCTGGCGGTGCGTTTGCCGTGATGGCGGGCGCCGTAGTAGGAGGCAGTACCCGTGCGGTCATAACCTCGCGGGTCGATGTCATGGCTGGCGCAGCCTGCCAGACAGGAAAAGAGGGCCAAGCTGGCCAAAGAACGTTTGAACATACAGGTACTCCGGTGCGCCGGGGCTTTTGGCCGGGCGCGGGACAAGCCGAGGTGGACCTGTGTCCTGGTCAACCTCGGCTGGTCTGTCAGCGAGGGCGAGCCCCCGCTGAAGGGTGCGGTCAGCCTTCGAGCTTGGCCTTGAGCAACTGATTCACCTGCCCAGGGTTGGCCTTGCCCTTGGAAGCTTTCATGGCTTGGCCGACGAAGAAACCGAACATTTTGCCGCGCTTGGCCTCGTCGGCGGCGCGGTACTGTTCGACCTGTTCGGCGTTGGCCGCCAACACCTCGTCGAGCATCGACTCGATGGCGCCGCTGTCGGTGACCTGCTTGAGGCCGCGGCTTTCGATGATGGTGTCGGCGTCGCCTTCACCTGCCGCCATGGCCTCGAACACGGTCTTGGCGATCTTGCCGCTGATGGTGTTGTCGCGGATGCGCACCAGCATGCCGCCCAGTTGCGCGGCGGTGACCGGGGCCTGGTCAATCTCGATGCCCAGCTTGTTGAGCAGGCTGCCCAGCTCGACCATGACCCAGTTGGCGGCCATTTTGGCGTCGCCCCCGAGCTTGACCACCTCCTCGAAGTAGTCGGCCTGTTCACGGCTCGATGCCAAAACGTTGGCATCGTATGCCGACAATCCGTACTGGCTTTGGAAGCGCTCGACTTTCTGGGTGGGCAGTTCCGGCAAGCCGGCGCGCACGGTTTCCAGGAAGCTGTCCTCGATGACCACCGGCAGCAGGTCCGGGTCGGGGAAGTAACGGTAGTCGTTGGCTTCCTCCTTGCTGCGCATGGAGCGGGTCTCGTCCTTGTTCGGATCGTACAGGCGCGTTTCCTGAACCACCTTGCCGCCGTCCTCGATCAAGTCGATCTGGCGCTGGATCTCGCTGTTGATCGCGCGCTCGATGAAGCGGAACGAGTTGACGTTCTTGATCTCGCAGCGAGTGCCGAACTCGGTCTGGCCCTTGGGCCGGATCGACACGTTGCAGTCGCAGCGCAGTGATCCTTCGGCCATGTTGCCGTCGCAGATGCCCAGGTAGCGCACCAGCGCATGGATGGCCTTGACATAGGCCACCGCTTCCTTGGCGCTGCGCATGTCGGGCTCGGACACGATTTCCAGCAGCGGGGTGCCGGCACGGTTCAGGTCGATGCCGGTGGAGCCGCTGAAATCTTCGTGCAGGCTCTTGCCCGCATCTTCTTCCAGGTGGGCACGGGTCACGCCGATGCGCTTGATGGTGCCGTCTTCCAGCGCGATGTCCAGGTGGCCCTTGCCCACAATCGGCAGGTCCATCTGGCTGATCTGATAGCCCTTGGGCAGGTCGGGGTAGAAGTAGTTCTTGCGCGCGAACACGTTGCGCTTGCCGATCTCGGCATCGATGGCCAGGCCGAACATGCACGCCATGCGCACCGCTTCCTGGTTCAGGACCGGCAGCACACCTGGCATGCCCAGGTCGACCAGGCTCGCCTGGGTGTTGGGTTCCGAGCCAAACGTGGTGGCACTACCGGAAAAGATTTTCGACTGGGTGGCGAGCTGAGTGTGAATTTCCAGCCCGATCACAACTTCCCATTGCATGTGTCTGTTCCTCAGAAGCCGTTAGGGGCGCGGGTGTGCCAGTCGGTCACCTGCTGGTAGCGATGGGCTACGTTGAGCAGGCGGCCTTCCTGGAAGTAAGGCGCCAGCAACTGCACGCCTACCGGCAGGCCATCGACGAAGCCGGCTGGCATCGACAGGCCTGGCAGGCCCGCGAGGTTGGCCGTGATGGTGTAGACGTCCTCGAGGTAGGCGGCGACCGGATCGCTGCTCTTGGCGCCCAGTTTCCAGGCCGGGTTGGGCGTGGTCGGGCCGAGAATCAGGTCGACATCCTTGAAGGCAGCCATGAAGTCGTTCTTGATCAGGCGGCGAATTTGCTGGGCCTTCACGTAGTACGCGTCATAGTAGCCCGCCGACAGGGCGTAGGTACCGACCATGATCCGGCGCTGCACTTCGGCGCCGAAGCCTTCGCCGCGGGAACGCTTGTACAGGTCGGTCAGGTCCTTGGGCGCCTCGCAGCGATGACCGAAGCGAACACCGTCGAAACGCGACAGGTTCGAGGACGCTTCTGCCGGAGCGATCACGTAGTACGCCGGGATGGCGTGTTGCATGTTCGGCAGGCTGATTTCCTTGACCACCGCGCCGAGCTTTTCCAGCTCCTTGACGCTGGCCTGCACGAGGTCGGCGATGCGCGGGTCCAGGCCAGCCCCGAAGTACTCTTTCGGCAGGCCGATACGCAACCCTTGCAGCGAATCACCCAGGGTGGCGCTGTAGTCGGGAACCGGCTCCTCGATGCTGGTCGAATCCTTGGCGTCGAAGCCGGCCATGCCTTGCAGCAGCAGCGCGCAGTCCTCGGCCGTGCGGGCCAGGGGGCCGCCCTGGTCCAGGCTCGAGGCATAGGCGATCATGCCCCAGCGCGAGACGCGGCCATAGGTGGGCTTGAGGCCGGTGAGGTTGGTCAGTGCGGCCGGCTGACGGATCGAGCCGCCAGTGTCGGTGCCGGTGGTCACCGGCAGCAGGCGCGCTGCCACGGCAGCGGCTGAGCCGCCCGACGAGCCACCGGGTACGTGCTCGAGATTCCAGGGGTTTTTCACCGCGCCGTAGTGGCTCGATTCGTTGGCCGAGCCCATGGCGAACTCGTCCATGTTGGTCTTGCCCAGCGTGACCATGCCAGCTTCGGCGAGCTTGGCCACCACGGTGGCGTCATAGGGCGCCTTGAAGGTGTCGAGCATCTTCGACGCGCAGCTGGTGCGCACGCCCTGGGTGCAGAACAGGTCCTTGTGGGCAATGGGCGCGCCCAGCAACGCCCCGCCTTCGCCAGCGGCGCGGCGGGCATCGGCAGCACGTGCCTGGCCCAGGGCCAGCTCGTCGGTCACGGTGATGAAGCTGTTGAGCTGTGGGTCGAGCTGCTTGATACGGGCCAGCAGGGCGCCGGTCAGCTCTTCGGAGGAAAACGACTTGTCGGCGAGTCCGCGGGCGATCTCGGCCAGGGTCAATTGATGCATGGCAGGCTCTATCCCTTACTCGATGACTTTCGGAACCAGGTACAGACCGTTTTCGGTCTGTGGGGCGACGGCCTGATAGGCGTCACGCTGGTTGTGCTCGGTGACCTGGTCGGGGCGCAGGCGCTGGCTGGCCTCAAGGGGGTGAGCCAGGGGTTCGATGCCGGCGGTGTCCACCGCTTGCATCTGGTCGACCAACCCGAGGATGCTGTTCAAGGCGTCGGTAATGCGTGGCAGTTCGCCATCATTTAGGCCCAATCGGGCCAGATGGGCGATCTTTTCCACGTCGCAGCGTTCAAGCGCCATGGGGATCTCCAGAAGGATAGAAAGAACGGATTCAGTGTCCGCAATGAGGAACATGTCAGCTTTTTGGCGGTCCAATAGCCGCGATCATCGGCTGGCATGCTCGGAAAAACAGCCAATTTAACATATTGGCTCCTTGCCCAAAATCCCTGCCATTGTTAGAGTTTGCCGCACTTTTTTACCCACGCTTTCCCCAGGGTCACTTTCCCATGTTCAAGAAACTGCGTGGCATGTTTTCCAGCGATCTGTCCATCGACCTGGGTACTGCCAACACCCTAATTTACGTGCGTGAGCGCGGTATCGTCCTGAATGAGCCCTCGGTTGTTGCCATCCGTACCCATGGCAATCAGAAAAGCGTCGTCGCCGTCGGTACCGAAGCCAAACGCATGCTGGGCCGTACGCCTGGCAACATCGCAGCCATTCGTCCGATGAAGGACGGCGTGATCGCCGACTTCAGCGTCTGCGAAAAAATGTTGCAATACTTTATCAACAAGGTTCATGAGAACAGCTTCCTGCAGCCCAGCCCTCGTGTGCTGATCTGCGTGCCGTGCAAGTCCACCCAGGTTGAGCGCCGCGCCATTCGCGAGTCGGCCCTGGGAGCAGGTGCCCGCGAAGTGTTCCTGATCGAAGAACCCATGGCGGCCGCCATCGGTGCCGGCCTGCCGGTCGAAGAGGCCCGTGGCTCCATGGTCGTCGACATCGGCGGTGGTACCACCGAAATCGCGTTGATCTCGCTCAACGGGGTGGTCTATGCCGAATCGGTGCGTGTCGGTGGTGACCGCTTCGACGAAGCCATCGTGACCTACGTGCGCCGTAACTACGGCAGCCTGATCGGCGAATCCACCGCCGAGCGCATCAAGCAGGAAATCGGTACTGCCTACCCGGGCGGTGAAGTGCGCGAAGTCGACGTTCGCGGCCGTAACCTTGCCGAAGGCGTACCGCGTGCGTTCACCCTGAACTCCAACGAAGTGCTCGAAGCGCTGCAGGAGTCGCTGGCGACCATCGTTCAGGCGGTCAAGAGCGCCCTGGAGCAGTCGCCACCCGAACTGGCTTCCGACATCGCCGAACGTGGCCTGGTGTTGACCGGCGGCGGCGCACTGCTGCGTGACCTGGACAAGCTGCTGGCCCAGGAAACCGGGCTGCCGGTCATCGTCGCCGAAGACCCGTTGACCTGTGTCGCCCGCGGCGGCGGTCGAGCCCTGGAAATGATGGACAAGCACGCAATGGACCTGCTCTCGAGCGAGTGATTCGTCCTCGCGGCTCGTGAGCCCCGGTTTACAGGTAGCACGCACAGTGCTACCTGTATGTGCTGGCCGGTGCCCGTCCGGGCGCCTCATCCGTCAATTCGTAACCAGGCTGGTGCCTTGTCCCATGTCCAATGACTTCCTGAGTCGTCCACGAGGAACGGCCCATTAAACCGCTTTTCTCCAAGGGCCCGTCGCTGGGCGTTCGCCTGCTCGTCCTGGTGGTGATGTCGGTCGCGTTGATGGTCGTCGACGCGCGCTTTGACCTGCTCAAGCCCGTTCGCAGCCAGATGGGCCTGGTGCTCATGGAATCGTACTGGATCACCGACTTGCCGCAACGCGCCTGGCAAGGGGTGGCGGGCCAGTTCGGCAGCCGCAACGAGCTGATTGCCGAGAACGAGAAACTCAAGACCGAGGCCCTGCTGCTGCAAGGTCGCCTGCAGAAGCTGGCGGCGTTGACCGAGCAGAACGTGCGCCTGCGTGAGCTGCTCAATTCCTCGGCGCTGGTTGACGAAAAGGTCGAAGTTGCCGAATTGATCGGCGTCGATCCCAACCCCTTCACACACCGCATCCTGATCAACAAGGGTGAGCGCGATGGCGTGTTTCTCGGTCAACCGGTGCTCGACGCTCGCGGCCTGATGGGGCAGGTGGTCGAACTGATGCCCTATACCTCGCGGGTCTTGCTGCTCACCGATACCACCCACAGCATTCCCGTGCAGGTCAACCGCAACGGTTTGCGCGCCATTGCCAGCGGTACCGGCAACCCGGAGCGCCTCGAGTTGCGCCACGTGGCCGATACGGCGGACATCAAGGAAGGCGACCTGCTGGTCAGCTCCGGCATGGGCCAACGCTTCCCCGCCGGTTATCCCGTGGCCACCGTCAACGAGGTGATCCACGATTCCGGCCAGCCATTCGCCATTGTGCGCGCCATCCCCACCGCGGCGCTCAACCGTAGCCGTTACATGCTGCTGGTGTTCAGCGACCGGCGTACGCCCGAGCAGCGCGCCACCGATGCCGCTATTGCCCAGGAAGAAGCAGACCGCAAAGGCGAGAGGGCTCCTGCTCAGGGTGCTGGTACGACCGGTCAAGGTGCGCCTGCAAACGGCACTCCCGCAAACGGTACCCCTGCAAACGGCGCGCCTGCCGTAACCCCTGCGCCTGCCACCCAGTCCAGTACGCCCGCCACAGCGCCAGCTGCACAGTCCGCAAGCCCGGCCGCAGCGCCCGCTGCGCCCACTCAACCCCGGAGGCAGTGATGGCCGCATCGCGCCGCAACAATGGTTGGGTCATCTGGCTGACATTTGCCGTTGGCCTGCTGCTCAGTGTCTCGCCCATGCCGCAGTTCATGGAAGTCTTTCGGCCCATGTGGCTGGCGTTGCTGGTGTCGTTCTGGACCTTGAACGTGCCGCACAAGGTCGGCATGGCCACAGCGTTCATGCTTGGCCTGGCCGAGGACGTGCTGTACGGCACCCTGTTGGGGCAGAACGCGTTGATCCTCACCCTGATCACATTCCTGGTGCTGTCGCTGCAACAGCGCCTGCGCATGTTCCCCATGTGGCAGCAAAGCCTGATCATCCTGGTGGTCTTCGGCATTGCACAGTTGCTCCAGCTGTGGCTCAGTGCCTTGACCGGTAATCGCCTGCCTACCCTGGCGCTGGTCTGGTCGGCCGTGATCAGCGCGCTGCTCTGGCCGTGGATCAGCTTTGCCTTGCGCGACCTTCGCCGACGCTTGCACATCAATTGACGGCTTGGTGGCCGCTGACAGGGAGATGTCCGAATGACCCCGCTATACCTGGCTTCCGGCTCTCCACGTCGGCGCGAGCTGTTGACGCAGATCGGCGTACGCTTCAGGGTTGTCAGCGCGCCCATCGATGAAACCCCGCTGCCTGGCGAAAGCGCCGAGGTGTATGTGCAGCGCCTGGCCAAAGCCAAGGCTGCAGCGGGTCGTGCCCGTCTCGAACCGGCCGAGACCGCGAACGAGGGCGCTGTGGTGTTGGGCGCTGACACGGCCGTCGTGCTTGACGGCCATATTCTGGGCAAACCCGAGCACCGTGACGACGCCCTGGGCATGCTGGCCCGGTTGTCCGGCCGCGAACACCAGGTATTGACGGCCGTGGCGCTCGATGACGGCACGCGTGTCGAGAGCTTGTGTGTCAGCAGCACCGTCCGCTTTCGCGACATCCACCAGCAGGAAGCGCAGCGCTACTGGGCCAGCGGCGAGCCGGCAGACAAGGCGGGCGGCTATGCGATTCAAGGGCTGGGCGCGGTATTCGTCACCGGGCTGATTGGCAGCTATTCGGCCGTGGTCGGCCTGCCATTGAGCGAAACGGCACAGTTGCTCGAGCGCTTCGGCATCGCTTGCTGGCAACAGGCGGCCTCGGAACCTGAGGTGACGCGCCCGCAGTAGCCAGCACCGTTTGCGCCATCCATCATTAGAACAAGACCCTGGACGAGAACCTGCCATGAGCGAAGAGATCCTGATCAACATCACCCCGATGGAGTCACGCGTGGCGGTGGTGGAAAACGGGGTACTGCAGGAAGTGCACGTCGAGCGCACCCAGCGTCGCGGCATCGTCGGCAATATCTACAAGGGCAAGGTGGTCAGGGTGCTGCCTGGCATGCAGGCGGCGTTCGTGGACATCGGGCTGGAACGGGCAGCGTTCATCCATGCCTCGGAGATTTCGCAGCGCGAAGGCTCGGCCGTGGAAAACATCACCGCCCTGGTCCATGAAGGCCAGGCCCTGGTGGTACAGGTCACCAAAGACCCCATCGGCAGCAAAGGCGCGCGGCTGACCACCCAGTTGTCGATCCCGTCGCGCTACCTGGTCTACATGCCGCGTAGCAGCCACGTGGGCATTTCGCTCAAGATCGAGGACGAGGCCGAGCGTGAACGCCTCAAGCGCGTGGTCAGTGATTGCGTGGACAGCGAGAACATACAAGGCGCTGGCGGCTTCATTCTGCGCACCGCCGCCGAAGGCGCGCGGGTTGAGGAGATCCTGCAGGATATTCGCTACCTGCGGCGGTTGTGGGAGCAGATCGGGGCGCAGATCAAGACCTGTGGCGCACCCCTGGTCATCTACGAAGACCTGGGCCTGGCGCTGCGTACCCTGCGCGACCTGGTCAACCCGAAGATCGAAAAAATCCGCATCGACTCGCGGGAAACCTTCCAGCGCACCACGCAGTTCGTGCAAGAGCTGATGCCTGAAATCGCCGACCGTCTGGAACACTACCCAGGCGAAAGGCCCATCTTCGACCTGTACGGTGTCGAGGATGAAATCCAGCGCGCCCTGGATCGCAAGGTACCGTTGAAGTCGGGTGGCTACCTGGTGGTGGATCCGGCCGAGGCGATGACCACCATCGACGTCAACACCGGCGCCTTCGTGGGTCACCGCAACCTGGAAGAAACCATCTTCAAGACCAACCTGGAGGCCGCCACCGCCATTGCCCGGCAACTGCGGCTGCGCAACATCGGCGGCATCATCATCATCGACTTCATCGACATGGAAGACGAAGATCACCAGCGTCAGGTGCTGCGAACGCTGGAAAAACAGCTGGAGCGCGACCACGCCAAGACCAACATCATCGGCATCACCGAGTTGGGCTTGGTGCAGATGACCCGCAAGCGCACCCGGGAGAGCCTTGAGCAGGTGCTGTGCGAACCGTGCCAGGCTTGCCAGGGGCGAGGCAAGCTCAAAACGCCCGAAACCATCTGTTACGAGATCTTTCGCGAAATCCTGCGTGAAGCCCGCGCCTACCAGGCGGAAGGCTATCGCGTGCTGGCCAATCAGAAGGTGGTCGATCGCCTGTTGGACGAAGAGTCTGGCAACGTGGCTGAACTCGAGGCCTTCATCGGGCGAACCATTCGCTTCCAGGTCGAGTCGATGTATTCGCAAGAGCAGTATGACGTGGTGCTGCTCTGAGGCCTGCTGAAACCCGACGCGGTTCGATCGGCATGGCGAAAACGGCACCACGGGCCATTATGCATATACGACCTGGAGGGCCATGGCCATGGGACGTCTAAGCCGCGTTCTGAGTGTCCTGACCCGTTGGGGGCTGGGGGCTTGCGCGTTGCTGGTCATCGCAGTGGCGCTGTACGCCAGCCTTGGCCGGGCATTGGTGCCGCTGGCGGCCGAGTACCGCAGCACGGTGCAGGCCAAGGTCGCCGGAGCGCTGGGTGTGCCGGTGCACATTGGCGCGCTTCAGGGCCGCTGGAACAGGCTGTCGCCGGTGCTGACCGTACGCGACCTGCAAATCGGTGAAGGCGGCACGGCCTTGCGGCTCGATGACGTCACCGTGGTGCCGGATGTCTGGGGCAGCCTGGTCGCAGGTGAAGTGCGCCTGGCGCGCATCCAGCTGGCTGGCCTGCAACTGATCGCCCGAGAGGATGAAGCCGGCAAGTGGAAGCTCGAGGGCCTGCCCAAGCAGGACGACGCACCCTTGCAGCCCGAGCAATTGCTCAAGGACCTGCGCCGGCTTGGGCGGGTCGATGTGTTCGACAGCCAAGTTACCCTCCACGCCTGGCAGCGTGATCCGCTGACGCTGACCTATGTCAGCGCAGGCTTGCTGGCGGGGCCCTCGCGGCAATCGTTGGACCTGCGGGCAACCTTGCCAGATGGCCAACCCCTGACGCTGAGCGCGCGCAGCCGCGCTTCGGCCGAAGCCTGGCGTGATGCGCAGGTACAGGGCTATCTCAACCTGCCGCACAGTGACTGGGCACGCTGGTTGCCGCCCCGGCTGTTGGGGCAGTGGCATGCCCAGGTGCTGCAGGCAGGCGGTGAAGCCTGGTTCGACTGGCGCGACCGTCAGTTGCACCAAGGCGCCGTACGCCTGAATGCGCCGCACCTGCAAGGGGCCTATGACACGCGCAAACCGGTCAAGGTAGACAGCCTCGCCCTCAATGCCTGGTTCGAGCGTCAGGATGAGGGCTTCGACGTCATTGTCGACGCGTTGGCGATGGACATTGGCGACACGCATTGGGCCTCGCGGCTGCGGTTGATGCAGCGCAACGGTGCGGCCCCGGCCGATGAAAGCTGGCAGGTGCAGGCCGACCGTGTGGAGCTGACCCCTCTCACGCCGCTGATCCACGCCTTGGCGCCCATGGGCCAGCAAGTGCTGGCGGTGATCGATGGCCTCAATGTCACAGGTGCCCTGCGCAACGTGCACCTGACGGCCCGGCCCAAGGCCGACGGCGATCGCCGGCTGGCGTTCGAAAGCAACCTGGAGCGCGTGGGTTTCGATGCGTATCACGGCGCCCCGGCTGCCGGTAACGTGAGCGGCAGCATCAGCGGCGACCTTGGGCATGGCGAACTGCGCCTGGACACCGACGCTTTCATGCTGCACCTGGATCCGATCTTCGCCAAACCCTGGCACTACCAGAAAGCCAATGCGCGCCTGACCTGGGCACTGGACAAGGAAGGCTTCACCCTGATCGCTCCTTACCTGAAGGTCGTGGGCGAGGAGGGCAACATTGCAGGCGACTTCCTCATCCGCCTGTTGTTCGAGGAAGGGCGTGAAGACTACATGGACCTGCGTGTCGGTCTGACCGACGGCGATGGCCGCTACACCGCCAAGTACTTGCCCGAGGTGTTGAGCCCGGCCTTGGACCAATGGCTGCGCAGCGCAATCGTCAAAGGCAGTGTCGACCAGGGTTACTTCCAGTACCAGGGCTCGCTCAATCACGGTGCCAAGCCCGAAGCTCGCAGCATCAGCCTGTTCTTCAAAGTTCATGATGCCACCCTGGACTTCCAGCCCGGCTGGCCACAGGTACAGCATGTGGACGGTGACGTGTTCATCGAGGACAGCGGTGTGCGCATCAAGGCGCAACGCGGTGTGCTGCTCGACACCAAAATCAGCGACGTGAAAGTCGACATTCCACATGTGGAAGGCATGGGTGACAGCCACTTGCACTTGGACGGCAATTTCGAGGGTGGCCTGGTGGACGGGCTCAAGATACTCAAGCAAGCGCCCATTGGCACCAATGAAATCTTTGCAGGATGGGAAGGTGAGGGCCCCCTCAAAGGCAAGGTCAAGCTGGACATCCCGCTGGCCCATGGGCAGCAACCTAAGGTGAAGGTGGATTTCGGCACGCGCGATGCACGGCTCAAGATTGCATCGCCCGAGCTGGAACTCACGCGCCTGAAGGGCGACTTCAGCTTCGACTACGACAAGGGCCTCAGTGGCAAGGGCATTTCCCTGCAGGCATTCGGCAAGCCGGTCACTGCACAGATTGCCGCTGTAGGCGAACCGGGACAGATGCAGACCAGAATCAGCGCCAGCGGCCGGGTTTCGCTGCAAGCACTGACCCAATGGCTGCACTTCGACCAGGCACTGCCGGCGTCTGGCGAGCTGCCGTACCAGCTGCAGTTGAGCATTGGCGCACGTGAAAACCTGATTAACGTCGATTCGGACCTCAAAGGCCTGTCGATCGACCTGCCGGCGCCCTTTGGCAAAGCGCCTGCCGACAGTCGGGCCAGCCGTTTCAGCATGAACCTGCAAGGCGCGCAACGGCACATCGACGCCGCCTACACCGATCTTGCCCGGCTAGCCTACGTGGCGCCAGCCGAGCACCTGGACCAGGGCGCTGGTGAGCTGCTGCTTGGTGCTGGTCAAGCGCAGCCTCCTGGCGGTCGCGGCCTGCGTATCCGTGGGCACCTCGATACCCTGGACCTTGAGCCTTGGCAGGCTCAGGCGCAGAAGCTAGGGGGCGACGATCCAGGTGGCAATGCGCGCCAGACACTGCAGAGCGTTGACCTGAGCATCGGGGCTCTGAAGGCGTACGGTACCGAGCTGAACCAGGCGAGGGTGCGTCTGGCACGTGGGTCGGCGGCCTGGGACGTGCGCCTGGACAGTCGGCAGGTGGTGGGCGACGCGCGCGTGCCCGACGCCGAGGGCGCCCCTATCGTGGTGCGGCTGCAAACCTTGCGCCTGCCGGCAGGCAATGCCGACCAGGCGCAGGACGAAGACGGCGCCGACCCGCTGGCGTCGTTCGATCCGCGCAAGGTGCCGCCGCTGGACGTGCGCATCGACACGTTGTACCGCGGTGACGATCTGTACGGCAGCGCTGCGATCAAGCTGCGGCCGACCCGTGCCGGTGTGAACGCCAGCGACATCGATCTGAACCTCAAGGGGCTGCGCATCGACGGCGCCGGTGGTTGGGATGGCGCAGGCGGCACGAGCTGGTACAAAGGCCGCGTGCAAGGCAAGCAACTGGGTGACGTGCTCACGGCCTGGGGCTTTGCCCCGACGGTAACCGCCCGGGATTTTCGCATGGACGTGGACGGGCGGTGGCCGGGCTCCCCGGCGGCAATCAGCCTGAAGCGGTTCTCCGGGAGCCTCGATGCAGTGCTGCACAGCGGGCAGTTCGTCGAGGTGGACGGTGGCGCACAAGCGTTGCGGGTATTCGGCTTGCTGAACTTCAACGCCATTGGTCGGCGCTTGCGCCTGGACTTCTCCGACTTGTTCGAAAAGGGCCTGGCCTACGACCGGCTCAAGGGGCTGCTGGTGGCCAGTGAAGGGGTATACGTAACCCGCACGCCGATCAAGGTAACTGGCCCGTCGAGCGATTTCGAACTCGATGGTACCCTGGACATGGTGCGTGAGCGGGTCGCTGCCAACCTGCAGGTCAGCCTGCCGGTCACCAACAACCTTCCCCTGGCAGCGCTGATCGTCGGCGCCCCGGCCGTGGGCGGCGCACTGTTTCTGGTCGACCGGCTGATTGGCGATCGGGTGTCGCGCTTTGCCAGCGTGCATTACCGGGTAGTAGGGCCGTGGAAAGAGCCTAAGATTACCTTTGTGAAACCATTCCAGAAATAGCGCCAGGAGGGTCGATGAAGGCGGCAGTGATCCAGATGGTCAGCCAGGATGATGTGCAGGGTAACCTGCGCCAGGCGAGCAAGCTTCTGGAACAGGCGGCATCAGGTGGCGCCAGGCTGGCCGTGCTGCCGGAGAACTTCGCCGCCATGGGGCGTGCAGACGCCGCGGCGATCGGCCGCGCCGAGGCCCTCGGCGAAGGCCCGATCCTGCCCTGGTTGAAACGCGTGGCTCGTGACCTTAGGTTATGGATTGTCGCAGGCACCATTGCCCTGCCGCCGACCGGTCAGCCCAAGGCCAAGGCACATGCCTGTTCGTTGTTGATCGACGAGCATGGGCAGCAGGTCGCGCGGTATGACAAGTTGCACCTGTTCGATGTAGATGTCGCCGACAATCGTGGCCGCTATCGTGAATCCGATGATTACGCCGCCGGTGCACAGGTGGTGGTTGCCGATACGCCGGTGGGGCGGTTGGGCCTGAGCGTGTGCTACGACCTGCGCTTTCCCGAGTTGTACAGCCACCTGCGCGCAGCCGGGGCAGAACTGATCAGTGCACCGTCGGCGTTCACGGCGGTGACAGGGGCGGCGCATTGGGACGTGCTGATCCGCGCACGCGCCATCGAAACGCAATGCTACATGCTGGCCGCAGCCCAAGGCGGGCTTCACCCCGGCCAGCGCCAGACCCACGGCCACGCGGCGATCGTCGACCCATGGGGGCGCATCGTGGCGCAACAGGCGCAAGGCGAAGCGGTACTGCTTGCCGAGCGCGACAGTGACGAACAGGCGTCCATTCGGGCGCGCATGCCGGTGATCGATCACCGGCGCTTCTTCTCGCAGGGCGCATTGCGGCCTGCGCACACCTCGGAGTGACTATGAGCCAGATGTTATCCACCGTCAGCGAGCAGCTCCTGGCCCCAGGCGGCTTGACCCTGGACAGCCTGCAAAGTGTGCTGGGTGAATTGGCCGGCCCAGGCATCGACGCCGCCGACCTGTACTTTCAGGGCCAGATTTCGGAAACCTGGGCGCTGGAGGATGGGATTGTCAAAGAAGGCAGCTTCAACCTCGATCAGGGGGTCGGTGTCCGTGCCCAGGCCGGCGAAAAAACCGGCTTTGCCTACAGCAATGCCATCAATCTCGAAGCCTTGACCTCTGCCGCGCGCGCCGCGCGATCGATTTCCCGTGCCGGGCAGAACGGCACGGTTCAGGCATTCCGTGCCCAGGACGTGACCACTCTCTACCCGGCGGATAATCCATTGGACGTGCTCAGCCGTGCCGAGAAGGTCGAGCTGCTCAAGCGTGTCGATGCCGCCACCCGTGCACTGGACCCGCGTATCCAGCAGGTCAGCGTCAGCATGGCCGGCGTCTGGGAGCGGATCCTGGTCGCGGCCGCCGATGGCAGCCTGGCGGCCGACGTACGGCCCCTGGTGCGCTTCAACGTCAGCGTCATCGTCGAGCAGAACGGCCGTCGCGAACGCGGCGGGCAGGGCGGCGGCGGGCGCACCGACTATCGCTTCTTCACCGAGGAGCGGGTGATGGGCTATGCCCGCGAGGCACTGCGCCAGGCGTTGGTGAACCTGGAGGCCGTTGCTGCGCCTGCCGGCACCCTGCCCGTGGTGCTGGGGCCTGGTTGGTCCGGCGTGCTGTTGCACGAGGCGGTTGGCCATGGCCTGGAAGGCGATTTCAACCGCAAGGGCAGTTCGGCATTCAGCGGCCGAATCGGCCAGAAGGTCGCGTCCAGCCTGTGCACCATCGTCGATGATGGCACCCTGGAAGGCCGACGTGGCTCCTTGAGCGTGGACGACGAAGGCACGCCGACCGAGTGCACCACCCTGATCGAAAACGGCGTGCTCAAGGGCTACATGCAGGACAAGCTCAATGCGCGCCTGATGGGCATGGCGGTGACGGGTAACGGCCGACGGGAATCCTATGCCCACTTGCCGATGCCGCGCATGACCAACACTTACATGCGGGCCGGTGAAAGCGACCCGCAGGAGATCATCGCGTCGGTGAAGAAGGGCATCTACTGCGCGAATTTGGGTGGCGGACAGGTGGACATCACCAGCGGCAAGTTCGTGTTTTCGACCAGCGAGGCCTACCTGATCGAGGATGGCAAGATCACCGCCCCGGTCAAAGGCGCGACCTTGATTGGCAATGGCCCGGAGGCGATGAGCCGTGTGTCGATGGTCGGCAACGACCTGTCGCTCGACAGTGGGGTAGGGACATGCGGCAAGGACGGGCAGTCCGTGCCGGTCGGTGTAGGCCAACCGACCTTGAAACTCGATGCGATCACGGTGGGTGGTACCGGGGCGTGAGGGTCGGCTGGGGCCGCAAGGCGGCCCCGCCGCGATCAGCGCAGCCCGCGCTGCAGCTCGTCCAGATCGCGAATGTACTTGAACACCTTGCGCGAAGCGGCAGGGGGTTTGTTCCTGGCCTTTTCGTGCTGGGCATGGCGCACCAGCGAGCGCAGCTGCTGGCGGTCGGTCTCCGGGTATTCGTTGACGAACCGTTCGAGGTCCTCGTCGTTGCCGTCGATCAACCGATCACGCCAGCGTTCAAGACCGTGAAAACGCTCGTTGTACTGGCGGGTGGAGCTGTCCATCTGTTCCAGCAGGGCGTGAATGGCGTCCAGGTCCTGTACACGCATCAGCTTGCCGACGAACGACATGTGGCGTTTGCGAGCCCCATGCGCGGTGTGCTTGCTGGCTTCGGCCAATGCCTTGCGCAGTTCATCGGTCAAGGGCAGGCGCGCCAGGGTGTCGGCCTTGAGGGTGGTGAGCCGCTCGCCGAGTTCGACCAGCGCATGCAGTTCGCGCTTGATCTGGGTTTTGCTTTTTTCGCCGTCGAAGGCGTCGTCGTTTGAATCAACCATGGTGGCAGTCCGCTAAAGATCGCCGCCATGATAACCAGTCGGGGGCCGCTTGTCCGGCCCGGCCGTTGAATGGCCCTTGCCGAACGCAGAATTCTGAGTGGAGAAAACCATGAGTGCAGTCCAGAGTATCGGCCCGAACGATCTGCCAGCCTTGCAAGAGCAGGTCGAAGCGATCATTGCCGAGGCCCGCCGCCAGGGTGCCAGCGCCTGCGAAGTGGCGGTGTCGCTGGAGCAGGGCCTGTCCACCACGGTCCGCCAGCGCGAGGTCGAGACGGTTGAGTTCAACCGTGACCAGGGCTTTGGTATCACCCTGTACGTCGGGCAGCGCAAAGGCTCGGCCAGCACCTCGGCCAGTGGTTCGGACGCCATTCGCGAAACCGTCGCAGCTGCGCTGGCCATTGCCAAGCACACCTCCGAGGACGAATGCGCCGGGCTTGCCGACGCCGCCCTGATGGCCCGCGATGTTCCGGACCTCGACCTCTACCACGACTGGAACCTGGAGCCGGAGAAGGCCATTGAAATGGCCTTGGCGTGCGAAGCTGCGGCCTTCGACGCTGATCCTCGAATTCTCAACGCCGATGGCACCTCGCTCAACACCCACCAGGGGTGCAGGGTGTATGGCAACAGCAACGGCTTTGTCGGTGGCTACGCCTCCACCCGTCACAGCCTGAGCTGCGTGATGATCGCCGAGGGCGATGGGCAGATGCAGCGTGACTACTGGTACGACGTCAATCGCCAAGGTAACCTGCTGGCTGACCCGCGCAGCATCGGTATCCGCGCCGCCCAACGCGCCGCCAGTCGCCTGGGCGCACGGCCGGTGCCGACCTGTGAGGTGCCGGTACTGTTCTCGGCCGAATTGGCAGGCGGGCTGTTCGGCAGCTTCCTGTCGGCGGTTTCCGGTGGGAACCTGTACCGCAAGTCCTCCTTCCTTGAAGGCGCCCTCGGCCAACAGTTGTTCCCTGCCTGGCTGACCTTGGACGAGCGCCCTCACATCCCGCGCGCGTTGGGCAGCGCAGCGTTCGATGGTGATGGCCTGGCAACCTACGCCAAACCGTTCGTGGATAAGGGCCAGCTGGTGTCCTACCTGCTCGGTACCTACTCGGGGCGCAAACTGGGTCTGCCCAGTACCGCCAACTCAGGCGGCGTGCACAACCTGTTCGTCACCCATGGCAGTGAAGACCAGGCCGCGTTGATCCGACGCATGGGGCGCGGCCTGCTGGTCACCGAATTGATGGGCCATGGCCTGAACATGGTGACAGGGGACTATTCCCGTGGCGCGGCCGGTTTCTGGGTCGAGAATGGCGAGATCCAGTACGCCGTCCAGGAAGTCACCATCGCGGGCAACATGAAGGACATGTTCAAGCAGATCGTGGCGATTGGCAGCGACCTGGAGACCCGCAGCAACATTCATACAGGCTCGGTGTTGATCGAGCGGATGATGGTTGCCGGTAGTTGATCCTCTTCATGTGAAGCCGTTGGGGCCGCGCAGCGGCCCCTTTTTTTTTCGCGGCAGAAGATCAAGCGGCGGCCCCTTCACACCATCTATGGGTTGAATTGATTCTGTTTATCAATTAATAATGAATATCATTTCACAGCTGCACGATGATGATGTTCATGACGACCGCCCTTCGCGAACTGCCCTATCTCGAAAACTGGCGCTGGCTCAGTCGCCGGATCCGCTGTGCGCTCGAGCCCGATGAGCCGCGCCTGATCGAACATTACCTGGCGGAAGGGCGTTACCTGGTGTGTTGCACCCAGACGTCACCCTGGACGGTGGCATTGACCTCCTTCCGCCTGCTGCTCGATACCGCCTGCGACCGCATGCTGCCTTGGCACTGGCGCTGCCAGTGCCTGGATCAGGCCTGGCGGCCACTGTTGATCCTGCGCAACCTCGACCGACAGGAACAGAACCAGCGCTGGCAGCCCTATGCCCTGCAACTGGCCAATTGCCGTTTGCTGCCCTCGATTTCCCCCGATGAATTGATGCAAGGACCCGATGATGATCAATACCCGCATCGAGCGTGACAGCATGGGCGAGTTGCACGTGCCGGCAGACGCGCTGTACGGCGCGCAGACCCAGCGTGCGGTCGACAATTTCCCCATCAGTGGCCAGCGCATGCCTGCCCAGTTCATACGCGCGCTGCTGCTGGCCAAGGCAGCGGCGGCTAACGCCAACGTCGAACTGGAGCAGTTGTCTGAGCAGCAAGGCCAGGCGATCGTCACGGCCGTACAGCAACTGTTGGCAGAAGACTTCAGCGTGCATTTTCCGGTCGATGTGTTCCAGACCGGTTCCGGCACCAGTTCCAACATGAACGCCAACGAAGTGATTGCAACGCTGGCCAGCCGAGCCTCGAGCGAAGCGGTCAATCCCAATGACCACGTCAATTGCGGGCAGAGCAGCAATGACATCATTCCTACCACCATTCATGTGAGCGCAGCCCTTGCGCTCCACGAGCAACTGCTGCCAGCGCTGAGCCACCTTGTGCAGGTGATCGAAGCCAAGTCGATCCAGGTTCGTCCCTATATCAAGACAGGCCGTACGCACTTGATGGATGCCATGCCTGTACGCATGAGCCAAGTGCTCGATGGCTGGGCGGCGCAGGTCGCTGGTGCCAAGGCGCACATAGAGGCCACCTTGCCTAGCCTGCAGGCCCTGGCCCAGGGCGGCACGGCCGTGGGCACCGGGATCAACGCCCATCCTGATTTCGCAGCCGGCTTCGCCCGTCACCTCAGCGCGTTGACGGGCGTAGCGTTTCGCCCTGCTCAGAATCTGTTTGCCCTGATCGGCTCCCAGGACACTGCCGTTGCACTGTCTGGCCAGCTCAAGACCACGGCGGTGGCGTTGATGAAGATCGCCAACGACCTGCGCTGGATGAACTCGGGGCCCTTGGCGGGCTTGGGTGAAATCGAGCTGCAGGGCTTGCAACCTGGCTCGTCGATCATGCCTGGAAAGGTCAATCCGGTGATTCCTGAAGCCACCGCCATGGTCGCCGCTCAGGTCATCGGCAATGACGCAACGATCGCGGTAGCGGGGCAGTCCGGCAACTTCGAGCTCAATGTCATGTTGCCGGTCATCGCCCGTAACCTGCTCGAAAGCATCGAGCTGATGGCCAATGTCAGCCGGTTGCTGGCAGACAAAGCCATTGCCACATTCAAGGTCAATGAAAACAAACTCAACGAGGCGTTGGCGCGTAACCCGATCCTGGTCACGGCACTGAACCCGATCATTGGTTACCTCAAGGCAGCCGAGATCGCCAAGGCCGCTTATGCGCAAGGGCGGCCCATCATCGATGTGGCGCTGGAGCACACCGACCTTTCCCGTGATCGGTTGCAGGCCTTGCTGAATCCGGAAAAGCTGACCGCCGGTGGTATCTGAACAGCGCAATGGCCCTGGAGGCTCGTCATGCAGCACTGGAAACGCATCACGCAAGTCGCCAATCAGCTGTTCTCGCAAGGTGAGCTGGTGGATGCTCGCGAACACTACCTCCAGGCCCTGGCATTGGCCCAAGTGCTGTTCACGCGCTGGGAGGATGCCGATCAAGCCGTGGCCTCATTGGTGATCGCGCATCACAACCTGGCCGACCTGCACCTGCGTCTGCAGCAGCCCCATGAAAGCGCCGATTACCTGTGCGCCGTGCACCAACGGCTGTTGCAGGCCAGTCAGGACGTGTGCCTGCCACGGGCGCTGCGTGATGCCGCACTGCGCCACAGCGCCCGTACCTACACCGAGTTGTTGAGTTTCATCGCCGAACACGGCCAGTACCCGCGCACCGAGCACCTGCTCAACCGACACAGCGCCTGTTCACTTCAACCTGCCCACGGAGTCCATTGACATGCCTCATGCATTGCCTGCACTGCCCTACGCCTACGATGCGCTGGAACCGCACATCGACACGCAGACCATGGAGATCCATCACACCAAGCATCACCAGACGTACGTCAATGGCCTCAACGCAGCGGTCGAGAACAGTGAATGGGCCGACTGGCCGGTGGAAAAGCTGGTGGCGCAGGTCGAGCAGTTACCTGAAAACCTGCGAGGCGCCGTGACCAACCATGGCGGCGGACATGCCAACCACAGCCTGTTCTGGGCGGTGATGTCCCCCCGTGGTGGAGGCGAGCCCCAGGGCGAAGTTGCCCGTGCCATCGACACACAATTGGGTGGCTTCGAGGCATTCAAGGAAGCCTTCACCAAGGCCGCGCTCACCCGCTTCGGCAGTGGTTGGGCCTGGCTGAGCGTTACCCCGCAGCGGACCCTCGTGGTCGAGAGCAGTGGCAACCAGGACAGCCCGTTGATGCATGGCCACACACCGATCCTCGGCCTGGACGTCTGGGAGCACGCGTACTACCTGAAGTATCAGAACCGTCGGCCTGAATACATCGGGGCCTTCTACAACGTCATCGACTGGGCGCAAGTGAATCGCCGCTACCTCGATGCCATGAAATGAGCCAGGCAGGTATGCGCGCCGAAGTCATGTCCGTCAGCAGCGTGCGCCTGTTCAGGCTGGCGCTTGGAACCCTGTTGCTGCTGGCGGGTACCGCGCTGCTGGTGGCGCGCGCATTTGCCTGGCTCGACCTGGACCCACGTATGTTGCGCGCGCTTGAGGGCGGCGCGCTGTGCGCGTTGGGGACGGCCCTGGGTGCGGTGCCGGTACTGGTTATCCGCACCATGCCCGTGGCATTGGCCGATACACTGTTGGGCTTTGGTGCTGGCGTCATGTTGGCGGCCACGGCCTTCTCGCTGATAGTGCCTGGGTTGGAGGCCGCTCAGGCCATTGGTTTTGGTGCATGGGGAGCCGGCGGCCTCATCAGCGCGGGCCTGCTGACAGGCGCGTTGTGCCTTTACCTGGTGGACCTGAAACTCTCGCCAGGCTCGTCCTCAGGGCTGACCCCTGACGAGCCGGTCATCGCTTCGCGCGTGTGGCTGTTCGTGTTCGCCATCATCGCCCACAACATTCCAGAGGGCATGGCCATAGGCGTGTCTGCAGGCGGGGGCATGGCAGATGCCGACAGCCTGGCAATGGGCATCGCCTTGCAGGATGTACCGGAGGGGCTGGTCATTGCGCTGGTGCTCGCCGGGGCTGGCATGTCGCGCTTCAAGGCCTTTCTCATCGGCGCCGCCTCCGGTCTGGTGGAGCCCGTGGCAGCCGTTATCTGCGCCTGGCTGGTGAATGTGGCGCAACTGCTGTTGCCCCTGGGCCTCGCCTGCGCTGCAGGGGCGATGCTGCTGGTCGTGACCCAGGAAATCATCCCCGAATCACGCAGCCACGGTAATCACCGCCTGGCCAGCCTGGGGCTGTGCATCGGTTTCTGCCTGATGATGGTGATGGATACCGCGATGTCCTGAAGCGCCCGCCAGACTGCGGGCGCGAGGAGGAGGGCGTCACGCTTGGCGGCGGCCGATGTAAACGCTTGCTGGCCGTGCCGAGGTGTTACTCCCCCTCGTCGAAATAGTTGTTGATCAACTCGACCAGTGCCTCCATGGCTTCGCTGTCCTGTTCGCCTTCGGTGAGCAGGTGGACCTGAGTGCCTTTACCCGCCGCCAGCATCATGACCCCCATGATGCTCTTGCCATCGACCAGCTTGTCCGGTGCACGACCTACCTTGACCTGACAGGGAAAGCGACCGGCAACCCCGACGAATTTGGCTGCCGCCCGGGCATGCAGACCCAGTTTGTTGATGATGGTGATTTCGCGGGCGGGCATGAGCTGGCGGATCCTTGGGCTAGAGGTCGCGGTGGCGAACCTGGACGTTTTTCAAAGATTGCTGGAGCAACTGGCCCAGCCGTTCGGTGAGGTACACCGAGCGATGATGGCCGCCAGTGCATCCGATGGCGATGGTGACATAGGCACGGTTGCTGGCGGCGAACCGTGGCAGCCACTTGAGCAGGTAGCTGGAAATATCGGTGAACATCTCTTCGACGTCCGGCTGAGCCGCGAGGTAGTCGATGACGGGTTGTTCAAGGCCGGAATGCTCGCGCAGTTCTGGCTTCCAGTATGGGTTGGGCAGGCAGCGCACGTCGAACACCAGATCGGCATCGACCGGCATGCCCCGCTTGAAGCCGAATGACTCCACCAGAAAAGCCGTACCCGGTTCTGGCTTGTCCAACAAGCGCAGCTTGATCGAGTCACGCAGCTGATAGAGATTCAGGCGGGTGGTGTCGATCTTGAGATCGGCCAGGTCAGCTATCGGCCCCAGCAAATCCCGTTCGACGCGAATCGCCTCGGCCAGTGAGCGATCGGCATTGGTCAACGGGTGGCGTCGGCGGGTTTCGGAAAAACGCTTGAGCAGCGTGTCTTCGTCGGCATCGAGGTACAGCACGTCGCACTGGATGTGACGAGCACGCGCTTGTTCGAGCAGTTCGGGAAAGCGCGACAAGTGGCTTGGCAGGTTGCGTGCGTCAATCGATAC
Source organism: Pseudomonas sp. UBA5568 (assembly GCF_002425525.1). NCBI lineage: Bacteria > Pseudomonadati > Pseudomonadota > Gammaproteobacteria > Pseudomonadales > Pseudomonadaceae > Pseudomonas > Pseudomonas sp. UBA5568. The sequence goes on from NZ_DIMK01000039.1 coordinate 64,137, forward strand.
GGCAACCTTGGGCTGCGGCAATTCGGTGTTGAGCAGCGCGCTTTCCGCCAACTGCGGCAGCAGCCCGGCGGGCAAATTGTCGATGCAGTAGAAACCGTTGTCTTCGAGGACATCGAGGGCCGTGCTCTTACCGGAGCCGGACCGGCCACTTACGATGATCAAGCGCATGTTCAATGCTCGTTCTGTACGTCCAGGACGACCTGGAACAAGGCCTCGCTGCTCTGGGCTGCACGCAGGCGATCACGAACGTCCTTGCGATCGAGCATGCTGGCTATCTGGCGCAGCAGTTCCAGATGAGCATCGGTGGCCGCAACCGGAACCAGCAGAACGAAAAGCAGGTCCACGGGCGCGCCATCGATCGCGTCATAATCGATGGGGGCGTCAAGGTGCAGAAGGGCGCTGACCGGTGAGGAGCACCCTTCGAGGCGGCAATGGGGGATGGCGATGCCATTGCCGAAACCAGTGGAGCCCAGCTTTTCGCGGGCCACCAGTTTTTCGAAGACGTCTTGCATCTCAAGTTCAGGTACTTGATCGGCAATCAGGGTGGCGACCTTTTCCAGGGCGCGCTTCTTGCTGCCGCCCGGCACGTTCACGAGGGAACGGCCGGGGGTCAGGATGGTTTCAAGTCGGATCATGGATGAGGGGGATCAGCGGGCTGCTGCACCTTGCAGCAGGCTTTGCTGTTTTTCCTTGTGTTTTTTCAGTTGGCGGTCGAGCTTGTCGGCCAAGGCGTCGATGGCTGCATACATGTCTTCGTGTTCGGCGTTGGCTACCACTTCACCGCCAGGAATCTGCAAGGTCGCTTCGACCTTCTGCTGCAGCTTCTCGACTTTCATGATGACCTGCACGTTAGTGATCTTGTCGAAGTGACTCTCCACGCGGGCGAGCTTTTCGAGCACGTAATCACGCAAGGGTTGGGTGACTTCTACATGCTGTCCACTGATATTGACTTGCATACAGCTTCTCCTTTTGTTGCCCGTGCATCAAAGAGGCAGGTGTTGCACCTGCCACACAAACGCGGTGGCACATCTCAGGGGCTACATCAATCGCTTGCGCTCGCTCGAGGGTGCGATACCCAGGGACTCGCGGTACTTGGCGACAGTGCGACGGGCGACCTGGATGCCTTGTGCCTCCAGTAAACCAGCGATCTTGCTGTCACTCAATGGCTTTTTCTGATTTTCCGCCGCAACCAGTTTCTTGATGATCGCGCGGATCGCCGTGGACGAGCATTCCCCGCCTTCGGAGGTGCTGACGTGGCTCGAGAAAAAGTATTTCAGCTCGTAGATGCCGCGGGGGGTGTGCATGTACTTCTGGGTGGTGACCCGGGAAATGGTCGACTCGTGCATGCCCACAGCTTCTGCGATGTCGTGCAGCACCAGCGGCTTCATCGCCTCGTCGCCGTGGTCCAGGAAACCGCGCTGATGCTCGACGATCTGCGTAGCCACCTTCATCAAGGTTTCGTTGCGGCTTTGCAGGCTCTTGATGAACCAGCGGGCTTCCTGCAACTGGTTGCGCATGAAGGTGTTGTCGGCACTGGTGTCGGCGCGGCGTACGAACCCGGCGTATTGCGCGTTAACGCGCAGGCGTGGCACCGCCTCCTGGTTCAGTTCCACCAGCCACCGCTCGCTGTCCTTGCGCACGATCACATCCGGCACCACGTACTCGGGCTCACTGGACTCGATCTGCGACCCTGGGCGAGGGTTGAGGCTCTGCACCAGTTCGATGACCTGGCGCAGCTCATCTTCCTTGAGTTTCATGCGGCGCATGAGCTGGCTGTAGTCGCGGCTTCCCAGCAGGTCGATGAAGTCGCTGACCAGGCGCATGGCCTCGGTCATCCACGGGGTGCTGGCCGGCAGCTGGCGCAGTTGCAGCAACAGGCATTCGCCCAGCGTGCGGGCGCCGACACCAGCAGGTTCGAATTGCTGGATACGATGCAGCACTGCCTCGACTTCATCCAGCTCGATGTCGAGCTCAGGGTCGAACCCTGCACAAATCTCTTCCAGACTGTCTTCCAGATAGCCCTGATTGTTGATGCTGTCGATCAAGGTGACTGCAATGAGCCGGTCGGTGTCGGACATCGGCGCCAGGTTCAACTGCCACAGCAGATGGCTTTGCAGGCTCTCGCCAACCGAAGTGCGGGTGGTGAAATCCCACTCGTCGTCGTCATTGCTTGGCAGGCTGCTGGCACTGGTCTGGTAGATGTCTTCCCAGGCGGTGTCGACAGGAAGCTCGTTGGGGATGCGTTCGTTCCACTCGCCGTCTTCGAGGTTTTCGGCGCTGGCAGTGGTTTCCTGGAAGCTGTTGTCCTGGACGTCGCTGGTCGGTTTGTTCTCGGCGTTGTCCGCCATGGGGTCGGTGTTGTCGAAGTCGTCGCCGTCTTCCTGGCGCTCGAGCATCGGATTGGACTCCAGGGCTTCCTGGATTTCCTGCTGAAGGTCCAGGGTGGAAAGCTGGAGCAGGCGGATGGCCTGTTGCAACTGCGGTGTCATCGTCAGTTGCTGGCCCATTTTTAGGACGAGCGATGGTTTCATGGCAGATGCTTTGTACCTTGTTCGCCGGCGCACATGCGCCTTCCACTACACGAGGGCGCCGGGGCGCCATTTCAAGCAAGATTTATGCCTTAAATTGTAGCGTTTGCCTAGAGCACTGTAACAACTTGGCCCGACTTGGGGGCGTCTTTGTTGGTGCCCAAGGCGCGCGTCGTGATCAAAGCCTGAACTCGTGCCCCAGGTAAACTTCTTTCACCAGGTCATTGGCCAGGATGGTCTGGGCATCGCCCTCGGCGATCAGGCGGCCGTCGTTGACGATGTAGGCCGTTTCACAGATATCCAGCGTTTCACGCACGTTGTGGTCCGTGATCAGCACACCGATGCCCTTGGCTTTGAGGTGATGAATGATCTGCTTGATATCACCGACCGAAATGGGGTCCACGCCTGCGAAGGGCTCGTCGAGCAAGATGAATTTTGGAGAGGTTGCCAATGCCCGGGCAATCTCGACACGCCGCCGCTCGCCGCCGGACAGGCTCATGCCCAGGTTGTCGCGAATGTGGCTGATGTGGAATTCCTGAAGCAGGCTTTCGAGCTCCTGGCGCTGGCCCTCGCGATCAAGATCCTTGCGGGTTTCCAGGATCGCCTTGATGTTGTCGGCCACCGACAGCTTGCGGAAGATCGACGCTTCCTGCGGTAGATAGCCGACACCGGCCCGGGCGCGACCGTGCATGGGCTGGTGGCTGACATCGAGGCTGTCGATCAGCACGCGCCCCTGATCGGCCTGAACCAGGCCAACGATCATGTAGAAGCACGTAGTCTTGCCGGCGCCATTGGGGCCGAGCAGGCCGACGATCTGACCGCTGTCGATCGACAGGCTGACGTCTCGCACGACCTGGCGGCCCTTGTAGCTCTTGGCCAGGTGCTGGGCTTTGAGGGTTGCCATTTACTCGGCCTTCTTCTTGGGCTGGATCACCATGTCGATACGCTGACGTGGCGTGGTTACGTTGCCACCCCGACCGGCAGTGGCCACTTGTGTCTGGGTGTTGTAGACGATTTTCTCGCCTTCGGTGGTGTTGCCTTCGTTTTCCACCTTGGCTCGGTCGGTGAGCACCACCAGGTCTTTCTGGGCCTGGTACTGGATGGTAACGCCCCAGCCTTTCATCTTGTCCGCCTTGGACGCGCTTTGTTGCTGCTCGAAATAGGCCAGGTTGCCCACCGAGGTCACCACGTCGATGTCGCCACCGTTCGTGCGAGTGATGGTTACGGTGTTGCCTTTGATCATCATAGAGCCCTGGGTGATGATCACGTCACCGGTATAGGTGGCCACGCCTTTCTTGTCGTCCAGGTGCGCATTGTCGGCCTGGATGCGAATCGGCTGGTCACGGTCGTTCGGCAGGGCGAGGGCGCTCGCGCTTCCCAGTGCTGCGCTCAGGCTGAGCAAAAGGGGGAGGGTTTTAACGAGCCTCATACTGTCCTCTTACGTTAGAGAGCAGGTCCATCCTGCCTTCTTTCAGGTACGCTTTCATTCCTTTGCCCGTGGTCGTTCCACCGGCGCCGTCGATTCTAACGGCTTGCTCGGTCTGCGCATATTGCTTCTGCGGGAACACGGTCATGCGCGAGCTGGTGATGATGGTCTCACGCTTCTGTTCGTCAGTGCGGGCAACCCGCACATTGTCGATCAACTCGACCTCGCTGCCGTCGGGGTTGACCTCGGCGCGGGTGCTTTGTACATGCCACGGAAACGCCGTGCCGCGGTACAGGTGCAAGTCCGGCGTGGTCAACATCGTGACCTCGCTGGCCTTGAGATGTTCGACTTTGTCGGCGGTCATTTCGTACTGGAGCCTGCCGTCGGGCAGGAACTGGACGCTGTGGGCGTTGATGGCGTAGTAGTCGATGGCGCTCTCGTCGACCTGGGCGACTGGCTTCTCCAGGAAGCTCTCCGGGCTGACGTTCCAGTAGCCGACGGCCACCAGCAGGGCCGCAATGGCCCCGAGCAGCACGATGTTTCTGGCTTTCTTGCTGAACATGGGCAACCTTACAGGTAGTTGGCGTTGGCAGCATCCAGGGTGCCCTGGGCCTGCATGATGAGTTCGCAGAATTCACGTGCGGCGCCTTCGCCGCCGCGGGCCTGGGTCACGCCGTGAGCGTGCTCGCGCACGAACGGCGCCGCGTTGGCGACGGCCATGCCCAGAGCTACGCGCCGAATGACCGGCAAGTCCGGCAGGTCATCGCCAAGGTAAGCCACCTGATCATAGCTCAGGCCCAGCTCGGCGAGCAGGCCGTCGAGCACCACGAGTTTGTCTTCGCGCCCCTGATACAGATGCGCGATGCCGAGGTTCTTCGCCCTGCGCTCGACGACCGGTGTCTTGCGCCCACTGATGATCGCGGTCGTAACGCCAGACGCCATCAGCATCTTGATGCCGTGCCCGTCGAGGGTATTGAAGGTCTTGAACTCGCTGCCGTCTTCAAGAAAATAGAGACGCCCGTCGGTGAGTACACCATCGACGTCGAAGACCGCCAGCTTGATGGCCTTGGCGCGTTGCATCAGATCCTGATTCATCGTGGAGCTCCTCACAGTACGCCAGCGCGCAGCAGATCGTGCATGTTCAGGGCGCCGGTGGGGCGGTCGTGGGCGTCCACCACCACCAGTGCGCCAATCTTGTTGTCTTCCATGATTTTCAACGCTTCGGCGGCCAGCATTTCGGCCCGGGCGGTCTTGCCGTGTACCGTCATCACCTCCTCGATCAAGGCGGTGCGCACATCGATGTTGCGGTCCAGGCTGCGGCGCAGGTCGCCGTCGGTGAAGACGCCGGCCAGCGTGCCATCGTCTTCGATGATCACGGTCATGCCCAGGCCTTTGCGGGACATTTCAAGCAGGGCGTCCTTGAGCAGTGTGCCGCGCGTCACCTTGGGCAGGTCGTCGCCGGCATGCATCACGTTCTCGACCTTGAGCAGCAACCTGCGCCCCAGCGCACCGCCGGGGTGGGAGAAGGCAAAATCCTCGGCGGTGAACCCGCGTGCTTCGAGCAGGGCGATGGCAAGGGCATCCCCCAGCACCAGCGAGGCGGTGGTGGAGGATGTGGGCGCCAGGTTCAACGGGCAGGCTTCCTGGGCGACGCTGGCGTCGAGGTTGACGTCGGCGGCCTGGGCCAGGGACGAGGCCGGGTTGCCGGTCAGGCTCACCAGCTTGATGCCCAGGCGCTTGATCAGTGGCAAGAGGGTGATGATTTCGGCAGTACTGCCAGAGTTCGACAGCGCGAGAATCACGTCGTCGCGGGTGATCATGCCCATGTCGCCATGGCTGGCTTCGGCCGGGTGCACGAAGAAGGCCGGTGTGCCGGTACTGGCCAGGGTGGCGGCGATCTTGTTGCCGATATGCCCGGACTTGCCCATGCCGACCACCACGACGCGGCCTTTGCTGGCCAGGATCAGCTCGCAGGCTTTGACGAAGTCGTCGCCGATACGCTCGATCAGGGCCGTGACGGCCTCGAGTTCCAGGCGCAGGGTGCGTTGGGCGGATTGGATCAGCTCGCTGGATTGGCTCATGTCGAAAAAGCAGTGTCTGATAAAAAGGCGGCGATTATAGCGGTAATGATTGAAACCCTCACGCTTTCGATTGTCGTAGGCAATATCCCCAAACGCTGTCGACTAGCTGAACAGCGGGCGGTACGGCCTTGGGGCGGCGTTCAGAGCGGTGTTATAGTTCGCGGCTATTCGGCCTGGCCCGGGGCGTGTGCCTTCCCGATGAAGGCTGACGTCCACTAGGACAGGGCTGCACTAGCAAGGAGTCTAGATGAGTGTGGATAGCGCCTGCGCGGTCGAGTTGAAGGGGGTTACCTTCAAACGCGGTTCACGCAGCATTTTCAACAATGTCGACATCCGTATCCCACGCGGCAAGGTCACCGGCATCATGGGGCCATCGGGTTGCGGCAAGACCACGTTGCTTCGTCTGATGGGTGCGCAACTGCGCCCTGCAAGTGGGGAAGTGTGGGTGGCCGGGCAGAACCTGCCGGCGCTTTCGCGCAGTGACCTGTTCGATGCACGCAAGCAGATGGGCGTGCTGTTCCAGAGTGGTGCCCTTTTCACCGACCTCGATGTCTTCGAAAACGTGGCGTTCCCCCTGCGCGTGCACACACAACTGCCGGACGAGATGATTCGCGACATCGTGCTGATGAAGCTGCAGGCAGTGGGCTTGCGCGGCGCCATCGACCTGATGCCGGACGAATTGTCCGGCGGCATGAAGCGGCGCGTGGCTCTGGCCCGGGCCATCGCCCTGGACCCGCAGATCCTCATGTACGACGAGCCCTTCGTAGGCCAGGACCCGATCGCCATGGGGGTGCTGGTGCGCTTGATTCGCCTGCTCAACGATGCCCTGGGCATTACCAGCATCGTGGTGTCCCATGACCTGGCAGAAACTGCCAGCATCGCCGACTACATCTATGTGGTGGGCGATGGCCAGGTGCTGGGGCAAGGTACGCCGGACGAATTGATGGGTTCCGATAACCCGCGCATTCGCCAGTTCATGAAAGGCGATCCCGATGGCCCCGTGCCGTTCCATTTCCCCGCGCCCGATTACCGCGCCGACCTGTTGGGGGCGCGCTGATGCGTCAGAAATCCATTCTTGAGCGTGTGCGCCTGCTGGGGCGCTCGTCCATTGACGTGCTGGCGGTGCTAGGGCGGTCCTGCCTGTTCCTGTTCCATGCCCTGGTTGGGCGCGGCGGCATCGGCGGCGGCTTCCAACTGCTCACTCGCCAGCTGTATTCGGTGGGTGTGCTGTCCCTGGCCATCGTGGTGGTCTCGGGCATGTTCATCGGCATGGTGCTGGCCCTGCAGGGCTACAGCATCCTCACCAAGTACGGCTCCGAGCAGGCGGTGGGGCAGATGGTTGCCCTGACCCTGCTGCGCGAACTGGGCCCGGTGGTGACCGCCTTGCTGTTCGCGGGCCGAGCCGGGTCCGCCCTGACGGCCGAGATCGGCAACATGAAGTCCACCGAGCAGCTTTCCAGCCTCGAGATGATCGGCGTAGACCCCCTCAAATACATCGTTGCGCCGCGTCTTTGGGCAGGGTTCATCTCATTGCCGTTGCTGGCGCTGATCTTCAGCGTGGTGGGGATCTGGGGTGGCTCGTGGGTGGCGGTCGACTGGCTGGGCGTCTATGAAGGGTCTTTCTGGGCCAACATGCAGAACAGTGTCTCCTTTACCGACGATGTGCTCAACGGGTTGATCAAGAGCCTGGTGTTCGCCTTCGTCACCACCTGGATTGCCGTGTTCCAAGGGTATGACTGCGAGCCCACTTCCGAAGGGATCAGCCGTGCCACTACCAAGACCGTGGTCTATGCCTCGCTGGCTGTACTGGGTCTGGACTTTATTCTGACCGCTTTGATGTTTGGAGATTTCTGATGCAAAACCGCACCCTGGAAATCGGTGTCGGCCTGTTCCTCCTGGCCGGCATTCTGGCGTTGCTGATGCTGGCCCTGCGCGTCAGTGGCCTGTCGGCCAGCCCCGCCACCGATACGTACAAAGTTTATGCCTACTTCGACAATATCGCCGGTTTGACTGTCAGAGCGAAGGTGACCATGGCCGGCGTCACCATTGGCAAGGTCACCGCCATCGACCTGGACCGTGATTCGTACACCGGTCGGGTGACGCTGCAACTGGACAAGTCGGTGGATAACCTGCCGACCGACTCCACGGCGTCGATCCTGACTGCCGGGCTGCTTGGCGAGAAATACATTGGCATCAGCGTGGGCGGTGAGGAAGACGTGCTCAAGGAGGGTGCGACCATTCACGATACCCAATCGTCGCTGGTACTCGAAGACCTGATTGGCAAGTTCCTGCTCAACTCCGTTGGCAAGGAACCCAGAGACGCGCAACCGGACAACTGAGGAGTTTCCATGATATCGATTCTGCGACGTGGCCTGCTGGTTCTGCTGGCGGCTTTCCCCTTGCTGGCCGTGGCGGCACAATCGCCCCACGATGTGATCCAGAGCACCACCAACGAATTGCTGAGTGACCTGAAGGCCAACAAGCAGCAGTACAAGGCCAACCCCAATGCGTTCTACGAGTCGCTCAATCGGATTCTCGGCCCGGTGGTCGATGCCGACGGTATCTCCAGGAGCATCATGACCGTCAAGTATTCGCGCAAGGCCACGCCCGAGCAGATGCAGCGCTTCCAGGAAAACTTCAAGCGCAGCCTGCTGCAGTTTTACGGCAATGCCCTGCTTGAGTACAACAACGAAGGAATCGTGGTCGACCCGGCCAAGGCCGATGATGGCAAGCGTGCCAGTGTTGGCATGAAGGTCACCGGTAACAACGGTGCGGTGTACCCGGTGCAGTACACGTTGGAGAACATCGCTGGCGAGTGGAAGGTGCGCAATGTGATTGTCAACGGCATCAACATCGGCAAGCTGTTCCGTGATCAGTTCGCCGATGCCATGCAGCGCAATGGCAACAACCTGGACAAGACCATCGACGGCTGGGCCGGCGAAGTGGCCAAGGCCAAGCAGAGCGCCGACAGCTCCCCGGAGAAGGCTGTCAAATGAGCCCGGCCGCCACCGCAAGCATGAACGAGCCTGGCGTACTGCGCCTGGCCGGCGTGCTGGACTACCGCAGTGGCCCTGCGCTGCGCAAGCAGGGCCAGGCGCTGATCAAGGCCAGCGGTGATGCGCAGCTGATCATCGACTGCACGGCCGTCGAGCATTCCACAAGCGTGGGCCTGTCGCTGTTGCTGGCTTTCATGCGCGATGCTCAGGCCGCTGGCAAGCGCTGCCAGGTGCAGGGCCTGCCTGATGACATGCGTGACATCGCCCAGGTTTATGACCTCGACGAGGTGCTGGCGAGCTGAAGCGCTGGCGGTAGAATCGCCCCTCGGTCAGTGAACTCCCTCGTTGGGCTTCGCAGGCGAGGGGCTTTTTTGTATGATGGCCGACCCGTGCGCATCGGGCGCCGATTGAGGTTGAGCATGCAGGCCCTAGAAGTTAAAAGCTTCCTTGAAGAAAAATTGCCGGGTTCCCGGGTCGAAGTTGAAGGCGAAGGCTGCAACTTCCAGTTGAACGTGATCAGCGACGAGCTGGCTGGCCTTAGCCCGGTCAAGCGTCAGCAGGCGATCTACGCCCACCTCAATCCATGGATCGCCAATGGCAGCATCCATGCGGTAACCATGAAATTTTTCAGCAGCGCAGCTTGGGCTGAGCGCACCTGAGCCACAAGGCGGCGAGATTCCAAATGGACAAACTGATTATCACTGGTGGCGCGCGTCTTGACGGCGAGATCCGCATTTCGGGTGCGAAAAACGCCGCCCTGCCAATCCTGGCCGCCACCTTGCTGGCCGATGGCCCGGTCACCGTAGGCAACCTGCCGCACCTGCACGACATCACCACCATGATCGAGCTGTTCGGGCGCATGGGCATCGAGCCTGTGATCGACGAAAAGCTGGCGGTGGAAATCGACCCGCGCAGCATCAAGACCCTGGTAGCGCCGTATGAGCTGGTCAAGACCATGCGTGCCTCCATCCTGGTGCTCGGCCCCATGGTTGCCCGTTTCGGTGAAGCCGAAGTGGCGTTGCCTGGCGGTTGCGCCATTGGCTCACGCCCGGTCGACCTGCACATCCGCGGCCTGGAAGCCATGGGCGCAACGATCGAAGTCGAGGCCGGCTACATCAAGGCCAAGGCGCCCGAAGGCGGGCTGCGCGGCGCGCACTTCTTCTTCGATACCGTCAGCGTGACCGGTACCGAGAACATCATGATGGCCGCAGCCCTGGCCAAGGGTCGCAGCGTGTTGCAGAACGCCGCGCGCGAGCCTGAAGTGGTCGACCTGGCCAACTTCATCAATGCCATGGGCGGTAACGTGCAAGGCGCAGGCACCGACACCATCACCATCGATGGCGTGGAGCGTTTGGGTTCGGCCAACTACCGGGTCATGCCCGACCGTATCGAGACCGGTACCTACCTGGTCGCCGCTGCCGTGACCGGTGGCCGCGTCAAGGTCAAGGACACCGATCCCACCATCCTTGAAGCGGTGCTGGAAAAACTCAAGGAAGCCGGTGCCGACATCAGCACCGGTACCGACTGGATCGAGCTGGACATGCACGGCAAGCGGCCCAAGGCCGTCAACCTGCGCACCGCGCCCTATCCTGCCTTCCCGACCGACATGCAGGCGCAGTTCATCTCGCTCAACGCCATCGCTGAAGGCACTGGCGCCGTCATCGAGACGATCTTCGAAAACCGCTTCATGCACGTGTATGAAATGCACCGCATGGGCGCGCAGATCCAGGTCGAGGGCAACACGGCCATCGTCACTGGGGTCAATGCGCTCAAGGGCGCCCCGGTCATGGCCACCGACTTGCGCGCCTCGGCCAGTCTGGTACTGTCGGCCCTGGTAGCCGAAGGGGACACCCTGATCGACCGCATCTACCACATCGACCGTGGTTACGAATGCATCGAGGAAAAACTGCAGATGCTGGGCGCGAAGATCCGTCGCGTGCCGGGCTAGGAGCCCGTTGGCGCAGTGCAGGAAAGCGTGCAGCCTCGCTTGCCCTGCCTGAGCCTCATGAATTGAATGCCGCCAGGTCGTTGACCTGGCCAGCAGTAGCCGCTTAAGGACTGACGTTCCAATGCTGACCATCGCGCTTTCCAAAGGCCGTATTCTCGACGATACCCTGCCGTTGCTGGCCGAAGCCGGTATCGTACCCACCGAGAACCCGGACAAGAGCCGCAAGCTGATCATTCCCACCACGCAGGACGACGTGCGCTTGCTGATCGTGCGTGCCACCGACGTGCCGACCTATGTCGAGCATGGCGCCGCCGACCTGGGCGTGGCTGGCAAGGACGTGTTGATGGAGTACGGCGGCCAAGGTCTCTACGAACCGCTGGACCTGCAGATTGCCCGCTGCAAGCTGATGACCGCCGGGGTGGTTGGTGCGCCAGAGCCCAAGGGGCGTCTGCGGGTGGCCACCAAGTTCGTCAACGTGGCCAAACGTTACTATGCCGAGCAAGGCCGTCAGGTCGACATCATCAAGCTGTACGGCTCCATGGAGCTGGCGCCGCTGATCAACCTGGCCGACAAGATCATCGACGTGGTCGATACCGGTAACACCTTGCGTGCCAACGGCCTGGAACCCCAGGAGATGATCGCCGACATCAGCTCCCGCCTGGTGGTCAACAAGGCCTCCATGAAAATGCAGCACGCCCGCATCCAGAGCCTGATCGACACCCTGCGTAAAGCGGTCGAATCGCGACACCGCGGCTGACTTCTGCGCGCGACCTTCGCTGTCGCGCCCGTCTATCCGCGTCATAGCCACTTTTCTCAGGTGCCCGCGCGGATGGACTGGTAGCCTAGGGCGCCTGAGCATTCGTCATCAACCGAGGCCCTCGCCATGACCGTGTCCACTGCAATTGCCCGTCTCAACGCTGCTGACCCGGACTTCGCCCGACATCTGGATCATCTGCTGAGCTGGGAGAGTGTGTCCGATGAGGCGGTCAACCAGCGCGTGCTCGACATCATCAAGGCTGTGCGCGAGCGCGGCGACGACGCCCTGGTGGAGTTCACCCAGCGCTTCGATGGCCTGCAAGCCGACTCGATCCAGGACTTGATCCTCGATCGTCAGCGGCTCGAGCTCGCACTGACCCGCATCACTGACACCCAGCGTGCGGCCCTTGAAAAAGCCGCCGAGCGCGTGCGTCTTTACCACGAGCGGCAAAAACAGGACTCCTGGCAGTACACCGAAGCCGATGGCACCGTGCTGGGTCAGAAGGTCACCCCGCTGGATCGCGCCGGGTTGTACGTGCCTGGCGGCAAGGCGTCCTACCCCTCATCCGTGCTGATGAACGCCATTCCCGCGAAGGTGGCGGGTGTGGGCGAGGTGGTCATGGTGGTGCCTACACCGCGTGGCGAGGTCAACGAACTGGTGCTGGCCGCGGCCTGTATCGCCGGTGTCGATCGCGTGTTCACCGTCGGTGGCGCCCAGGCCGTGGCTGCTCTGGCCTATGGCACTGCCAGCGTGCCCAAGGTCGACAAGATCGTCGGCCCGGGCAACATCTATGTCGCCACGGCCAAGCGCCATGTGTTCGGGCAGGTCGGGATCGACATGATCGCCGGCCCCTCCGAGATCCTCGTGGTGTGTGACGGCCAGACCGATCCAGACTGGATCGCCATGGACCTGTTCTCCCAGGCCGAGCACGACGAGGACGCCCAGGCCATCCTGGTGAGCCCGGACGCTGCATTCCTCGACCGTGTCGCGGAAAGCATCGACAAGTTGCTGCCGACCATGGAGCGGGCCGACATCATCGAAAAGTCGGTCAATGGGCGGGGGGCATTGATCCAGGTGCGCGACATGCAGCAGGCCATCGAGGTGGCCAACCGTATCGCGCCCGAGCACCTCGAGTTGTCAGTGGCAGATCCACAGGCGTGGTTGCCGCACATCCGTCACGCTGGCGCCATTTTCATGGGGCGTCACACCAGCGAGGCACTGGGTGACTACTGCGCGGGTCCGAACCATGTACTGCCCACCTCTGGCACTGCACGCTTCTCGTCCCCGCTCGGGGTCTATGACTTCCAGAAGCGTTCATCGATCATCTTCTGTTCGGAGCAGGGCGCTTCCGAACTGGGGCGCACGGCCTCCGTGCTGGCCCGCGGCGAGTCGCTGACCGCCCACGCGCGCAGTGCCGAATACCGCATTCTGACTACCGAGAAGGGGAACTGAGCATGAGTCGATTCTGGAGCCCTTTCGTCAAGGCGCTAGTGCCCTATGTTCCTGGTGAACAGCCCAAGCTTGCCCGCCTGGTCAAGCTGAACACCAATGAGAACCCCTATGGCCCGTCGCCCAAGGCGCTCGAAGCCATGCGCGGTGAAATCAACGAGAGCCTGCGCCTGTACCCTGATCCCAATGGCGATCACCTGAAGCAAGCGGTCGCGGACTACTACGGCGTCACCGCTGCCCAGGTATTCGTCGGCAACGGCTCGGACGAGGTGCTGGCGCACATCTTCCATGGCCTGTTCCAGCACGATGCGCCTCTGCTGTTTCCAGACATCAGCTACAGCTTCTATCCGGTGTATTGCGGGCTGTACGGCATTGCCTATGAGCAGGTGCCCCTGGACGAGCAGTTCCAGATTCGTGTCGAGGACTACCGCAAGCCCAACGCCGGTATCATTTTCCCCAACCCCAATGCGCCGACTGGCTGCCTGATGCCGTTGCAGGCCATCGAGCAACTCTTGCAGCAGAACCCGGATTCGGTGGTGGTCGTCGATGAGGCCTACATCGATTTCGGCGGTCAGACGGCGATCAGCCTGGTAGACCGTTACGACAACCTGCTGGTAACCCAGACCCTGTCGAAATCGCGCTCCCTGGCCGGCCTGCGGGTGGGCTTGGCCGTAGGTCATCCGGACCTGATCGAGGCACTGGAGCGGATCAAGAACAGCTTCAACTCCTACCCACTGGACCGCGCCGCCATCGTCGGTGCAGCAGCGGCATTCGCCGATCGAGCGTATTTCCAGCAGACCTGCCAGAAAGTGATCGACAGCCGCGAAGCGTTGGTGGCCGAGTTGCAAGCGCGTGGCTTCGAGGTGCTGCCATCGGCAGCCAACTTCGTCTTTGCCCGCCATCCTCGACACGATGCCGCCGCCCTCGCGGCGCAGTTGCGCGAGCAAGGGGTCATCGTGCGTCACTTCAAGCAGGCGCGTATCGATCAGTTCCTGCGCATCACCATTGGCACCCCTGAAATGAATCAGGCGTTGCTCGACGCCCTGGCATGACGTCGCTGCGTTCGCCATGTCCCGCAAGGCTCATGGCGTGCGTCTTTGTTTCGAGGTTATCCAACCACGGGTGCGGCCCAGGCGACGCACCTGATCTTGCTCGCCCTCTGACACGAGTTACCAATGCCTGAATCCAGAATGCCCAAAACCCCAGCAGTGGATCATGACAGCGATCCGTTGCTCATCGACGCCGAGGCGGACGACGAGCAGGTGCAGAGCCAGCCGCCGGTCAGGCACAAACCCTGGCTGCTGTTGCTCGGTCTGGTACTGGTGGCCCTGAACCTGCGCCCTGCGTTGTCGAGCATGGCGCCGGTGCTGGGGCAGGTCTCGGACGGGCTGGGCCTCAGCGCAGCGCAGGCAGGCTTGCTGACGACCTTGCCGGTCCTGTGCCTGGGTCTGTTCGCGCCACTCGCGCCCATGCTGGCGCGACGAATCGGCAGCGAGCGGGTAGTCCTTGGCATTCTGGCTACCCTGGCACTGGGCATTGTCCTGCGCAGCACCCTGGACACGACGGGTCTGTTTCTGGGCAGCCTGCTGGCCGGTGCCAGTATCGGCATCATCGGTGTACTGCTACCGGGTATCGTCAAGCGCGACTTTCCACAGCATGCCGGCACGCTGACCGGCGTCTATACCATGGCGCTGTGCCTGGGGGCGGCGATGGCAGCAGGCGCAACCGTGCCGCTGGCGCATGCCTTTGGCGACAGCTGGGCGCCTGCACTCGGGTTCTGGATGCTACCGGCCATCCTGGCCATGCTGGTCTGGCTCCCACAGGCGCGCAACGGTCATGGCGTGCACAAGGTCGCCTATCGCGTGCGTGGCCTTTGGCGTGATCCGCTGGCATGGCAGGTCACACTGTACATGGGCCTGCAGTCCTCGCTCGCCTACATTGTCTTCGGCTGGCTGCCCTCTATCCTGATTGGCCGCGGCCTTAGCCCAACCCAGGCGGGCCTGGTGCTGTCGGGGTCGGTGATCATGCAACTGTTCAGCTCGCTTGCGGCACCCTGGTTGGCCACCCGTGGACGTGATCAGCGCCTAGCGATCGTGGTGGTCATGCTGGTGACCCTTTGCGGACTGTTCGGCTGCCTTTACGCACCCTTGTCGGGGCTGTGGGGCTGGGCAGTGCTGCTGGGCCTGGGCCAGGGTGGCACGTTTGCCCTGGCACTGACCTTGATCGTGCTGCGCTCAAGGGATGCGCATGTGGCGGCAAACCTCTCCAGCATGGCTCAGGGCGTTGGCTATACGCTGGCGTCGATGGGTCCGTTCGCCGTGGGCCTGGTGCATGACCTGACCGGAGGCTGGAGTGCTTTGGGTTGGGTGTTTGCGGTGCTCGGTGCAGGGGCCATCGTGTTTGGCCTGGGGGCAGGGCGCGCGTTGCATGTGCAGGTCACCAGCGAGAAGGTCTGATGGTTTCACGGTGGTACTGGCGTAACCCGGCGACGCGGATTATCGTGCGGTTTTAACCCAAGGGAAGGCCCTTTGATGAGCGATGCCAACCGCGAGTTGATAACCCGTTTCTACCAGGCGTTCCAGCGGCTTGATGCCCAGGCCATGGTCGCCTGTTACAGCGATGACGTGGTGTTCAGTGATCCGGTCTTCGGCACGCTGCGTGGCAGGGACGCCGGCGACATGTGGCGAATGCTGACCCGGCGCGCCAAGGATTTCTCCCTGCGCTACGACAACGTGTGTGCCGATGAGCGCGGTGGTTCGGCGCAATGGACTGCCACTTACGTCTTCGCCCAGACCGGACGAGACGTGGTCAACACCATCCAGGCACGCTTCGAGATCCGCGATGGGCTGATACACCGGCATCAAGACGACTTCGACCTGTGGGCCTGGTCCCGCCAGGCCCTGGGTGCGCCAGGGCTACTGCTGGGCTGGACACCTTGGCTACAGGCCAAAGTACGCCACCAGGCATTCAAGGGCTTGCGGGCGTACCAGCACGCTCAAGGGGCGGCAACGGCCTGATCACGGTCGTGATAGGTGAACGTGGCACGCTCGCCGGCCGGCCAGGGTAGCCGTACCTTGATGACGGGTATGAAGCCGCCATGGGTGCGGTGCCAGTCCTTCTGATCTGCCTGGGCCTGCTCCAGGGCACCGGACTCCCCGTCGATGTAAAAGAATGACTGGATGGGCAGCTCGCCCGCGCGGGCTTCATCCCAAGCGCCGATGACTATCTCGTTCCAGACAAAGGGCAGTTCGTCAGCAAACAACCGTTGCGTGCGCAGGGTCTGG
Organism: Pseudomonas sp. UBA5568; assembly: GCF_002425525.1. Taxonomy (NCBI): domain Bacteria; kingdom Pseudomonadati; phylum Pseudomonadota; class Gammaproteobacteria; order Pseudomonadales; family Pseudomonadaceae; genus Pseudomonas; species Pseudomonas sp. UBA5568. Next base: position 80,606 of record NZ_DIMK01000039.1, read on the forward strand.
TGGAAGGCTTCCGCGCGTTCCGGTATGTGCGCCCGGCGTATGTCGAAGGCGCATTGACGCTTGTAGTCGCCGGTCAGCCTGAAGCGTGCGATCCAGTCTTCGGCCGTGTGCACGCCTTGCTCATGGCAAGCCGTTTCACGTTCGGGTGTCTGTCGATTGTCGCCGCACCCCCGGTTGTCACGTTCCCAGGTGTCGCCGTCGGTGGGCCATGCGCAGAGCATTTCATAGCGCAGGGATCCAGCGGGTCGCTGTATCAGCGGATACAAGGTGAAGCCACTGCGACCATCGGCGGCCAGGCCAGTGGTCGGCAAGTCACTGCGCAGGTAGGAAAACGAAACACCACCTTTGTCCTTGCTGTTCTGGCTATGATGCCAGGTGTGATAGTACGGAGATGGAAGCGTGGACCTCAGCAAGACGCCAGAGCAGGCATGGGCCGGCACGGCATTGCCCTCGCACTGGGTGGGGGTGGCGTTATAGTTTTCCTGCATGCGGGCGGCGGTCTGGGCGCCAATCGAAGCCTGTGCGCTGGCAGTTGCAGCGAGTACCGCAGTGGCCAGCAGTGAACGAATCTGCAAATGGAGCATGATGAGCCCTCGTCGAGTGGGCTCATGAAGTTAATGATGGATACAACCGTTGTGGTGAGTGAAAGAGTACCGGATCAGGTAATCAAACCATGGTATGTGTACCTGGTCAGGGCGGCCAATGGCGCGCTCTACTGTGGCATCAGCGATGACCCGCGGCGGCGCTTCGAGGCGCACCGCAAAGGCCAGGGGGCACGCTTTTTCAAAAGCAGCCCTGCCCAGGCCCTGGTCTACATGGAGCGGTGGCCAGACAAAAGCGAAGCCTTGCGCCAGGAAAGGCTGGTCAAGCGCCTGCGCAAGTCGGCGAAAGAGGCACTGGTGTCCTCCTACAACGCCGAACCTGCATGCCGTGCGGTCAGTCTTTGCGACGCTTGAGCTGATCCACGAGCGTCGTGGGCAAACCTTTGATGATCAAGGTGCCAGCAGCTTCGTCGTACTCCACCTTGTCGCCCAGCAGGTGCGCCTCGAAACTGATCGACAGCCCTTCGGCACGGCCGGTGAAGCGACGGAACTGGTTGAGGGTGCGCTTATCGGCAGGAATCTCCGGTGACAACCCGTAGTCCTTGTTGCGGATATGGTCGTAAAACGCCTTGGGCCGATCCTCATCGATCAGGCTGGACAGTTCTTCGAGCGTCACCGGTTCGCCCAACTTGGTCTGCGTGGTGGCGTAGTCCACCAGCGTCTGGGTCTTTTCGCGGGCAGAGGCCTCAGGCAGGTCCTCGCTTTCCACGAAGTCACTGAACGCCTTGAGCAGCGTGCGCGTCTCGCCCGGCCCGTCCACACCTTCCTGGCAACCGATGAAGTCACGGAAGTAATCCGAGACTTTCTTGCCGTTCTTGCCTTTGATGAACGAGATGTACTGCTTGGAGTTCTGGTTGTTCTTCCATTCCGAAAGATTGATGCGTGCTGCCAGGTGCAACTGACCCAGGTCCAGGTGCCGCGAAGGCATGACATCGAGCTCGGCGTTCACGGCAACGCCTTCGCTGTGGTGCAGCAATGCGATGGCCAGGTATTCGGTCATGCCTTGCTGGTAATGCGCGAACAGAACGTGCCCGCCGGTGGACAGATTGGACTCTTCCATCAGCTTTTGCAGATGCTCCACAGCCTGCCGGCTGAAGGCGGTGAAATCCTGCTCCTGCTCTAGGTACTGTTTCAGCCAGCCACTGAGCGGATAAGCGCCGGACTCGCTGTGGAAGAACCCCCAAGCCTTGCCTTGTTTGGCGTTGTAGCTGTCATTGAGGTCGGCTAGCAGGTTCTCGATGGCGTCCGAGGCCGCGAGCTCGGCGTCACGTGCGTGCAATACGGCAGGGCTGCCATCGGGCTTTTTGTCGATCAGGTGAACGATGCAATGTCGGATTGGCATGGGGAGTCTCGGACAGGTACAAAAGCACTGAAGTTTACCTCAGACGCTGGGTGATTCAGTGGGCGGATCGAAGCAGAATCGCAGGTTGGCGGTTTTTTACTCAAATCTGCGGTCTTTTCATCATCAAGGCCTGAAAACCTGCATTAAATCAGGGGTGGCAGCGGATATTTATCCGCTGCTGTGGTAGTTTTGCGCCGTCTTGCGCCCCTGTTGTGGCGCATTGCTGCAGTACGCGCTCGGCGTGTCGAACCAAACGCTGATTTGCGTATCTACATACCCAATTGGCGCGGCCCTCCAATCTCGTCGGGGCTGGCCCGATAACGTCGTCGTTCGCTGCATAACCATCGAATTTGATAGGGAAGGAACACCACCATGGCATTGACCAAAGACCAACTGATTGCCGACATCGCCGAATCGATCGCAGCGCCTAAAGCCACCGCCAAGAACGCTCTGGAGCAACTGGGCCAGATCGTTGCCGACCAACTGGAAAACGGCGCTGAAATCACCCTGCCAGGCATCGGCAAGCTGAAAGTCTCCGAGCGTCCTGCCCGTACCGGCCGCAACCCTTCGACTGGCGCTGCCATCGAAATCGCTGCCAAGAAAGTCGTCAAGTTCGTACCGGCCAAAGTGCTGACCGACGCCATCAACAAGTAATTGTCGATGCAGTGACCTGACCGCGCCCGGGTTACCCGAGCGCGGTTTTTTCATGCCTGTGAAATGGGCTTGGCGCGCCATGCCTGGCGCGCAGCATCGTCATGGAAGCTCCAGGCGAGCATGCGGCTTTGTTTCTGTCCTTGGCCCATTTCAACAACGCGCACAGCCGCGGCCCCCGCCTTTTTCAAGGCTGCCTCCAGTGCCGGCAGGTTACTGGCCTTCGACACCAGGCTGGTGAACCACAGTGTCTGGCTGGCGTATTGCGCGCTCTCGTTGATCAGTTGGGTGACGAAGCGGATTTCACCGCCTTCGCACCACAGTTCGTTGTTCTGGCCACCGAAGTTCAACACGGGCAGCTTGCGCTTGGGGTCCTGTTTGCCCAGGTTCTTCCATTTGCGCTGGCTGCCACGGGTGGCTTCCTCGCGTGAGGCATGGAAGGGCGGGTTGCACAGGGTCAGGTCGAAGCGCTCGTCGTCCTTGAGCAGGCCGCTGAGGATATGCGCAGGGTTGCTCTGCTGGCGCAGGTTGATGACCTTGTCCAAGCCATTGGCCTGAATGATCGCCTTGGCCGACGCCAATGCTACCGGATCGATGTCCGAGCCCAGAAAGCGCCAGCGGTAATCGCTATGGCCCAGCAGCGGGTAGATGCAGTTGGCACCCACGCCGATGTCGAGCACGCGCACCTGAGCGCCTTTGAGGAGCTGGCCTGCGTTATCGGCAGCCAACAGGTCGGCGGCCACATGAAGGTAGTCGGCGCGACCTGGAATCGGCGGGCACAGGTAGTTGGCGGGGATGTCCCAATGCTGGATCCCGTACTGGGCCTTGAGCAGGGCACGGTTGAACACTCGCACCGCTTCGGGGTTGGCGAAATCGATGCTGGGTTTGCCATGGGGGTTGGTGAGGGTGAAGCGCGCCAGATCAGGGTGTGCCTTGATCAGGCTGGGAAAATCGTAGCGCCCTTGATGGCGGTTACGCGGGTGCAGGGTGGGTTTGCTCTGGGTCATGCTCGGGTCCGGTGTTGCAGGTGCTGGCCCCCAGACCGTTGGACGGCCCGGTCGCGGCCGGCCCGGTTGCCCCGGGGCTGGCCGCGAACGAGGGCTGAGCCCTCGTCAGTCAGCACTGCACGGTCAGGTTACAGCGCTGCAATCCGCGCATGCTGCTCGGTGAAGTTCGCCAACGCCTGCTCGGACTCGGCCAGCTTGGCGCGCTCCTTCTCGATGACGGCAGGCGGTGCCTTGTCGACGAACGCGGCGTTGGACAGCTTGCCGCCCACGCGCGCCACTTCGCCTTGCAGGCGCTGGATTTCCTTGTTCAGGCGAGCCAGTTCGGCATTTTTGTCGATCAGCCCGGCCATCGGTACCAGCACCTGAAGGTCACCCACCAGCGCCGTGGCGGACAATGGCGCCTCGTCGTTGTCGCCCAGCACGGTGAACGATTCGACCTTGGCCAATTTCTTGAGCAAGGCTTCGTTTTCCTGCAGGCGGCGCTGGTCGTCGGCGCTGGCGTTCTTCAGGAACAGCGGCAGGGGTTTGCCAGGGCCGATGTTCATTTCAGCGCGAATGTTGCGCAAGCCGACCATCAGCTCCTTGAGCCACTCGATGTCGCCTTCGGCGGCCACGTCGATGCGGGCGTCATTGGCCTGAGGCCAGGGCTGCAGCATGATGGTCCTGCCTTCGACGCCGGCCAACGGTGCAATGCGCTGCCAGATTTCCTCGGTGATGAACGGCATGAACGGGTGGGCCAGGCGCAGTGCCACCTCCAGCACGCGAACCAGGGTGCGGCGCGTGCCACGGGCGCGTTCCACAGGGGCCTGCTCATCCCACAACACTGGCTTGGAAAGCTCCAGGTACCAGTCGCAGTACTGGTTCCAGATGAATTCGTACAGTGCCTGGCTGGCCAGGTCGAAGCGGAACTGTTCGAGCTGACGGGTCACTTCAGCTTCGGTGCGCTGCAACTGCGAGATGATCCAGCGGTCGGCCAGCGACAGCTCGTAGGCCTCGCCGTTCTGCCCACAGTCCTCACCCTTGTCCAGCACGTAGCGGGCGGCGTTCCAGATTTTGTTGCAGAAGTTGCGATAGCCTTCGACGCGGCCCATGTCGAACTTGATGTCGCGACCGGTCGAGGCCAAGGAGCAGAACGTGAAACGCAGGGCGTCGGTACCGTAGCTGGCGATACCCTCGGGGAACTCGGCCTTGGTCTGCTTGGCGATCTTCTCGGCCAGCTTGGGCTGCATCATGCCGCTGGTGCGTTTCTCCAGCAAGGCATCGAGGGTGATGCCGTCGACGATGTCCAGTGGGTCCAGCACGTTGCCCTTGGACTTGGACATCTTCTGGCCCTGGCCGTCACGCACCAGGCCGTGCACGTACACGGTCTTGAACGGAACCTGGGGCGTGCCGTCCTCGTTCTTGATCAGGTGCATGGTCAACATGATCATGCGCGCAACCCAGAAGAAGATGATGTCGAAGCCGGTGACCAGCACATCGGTGGAGTGGAATTTCTTGAGGAACTCCGTTTGCTCCGGCCAGCCCAGGGTTGAGAAGGTCCACAGGCCCGAGCTGAACCAGGTGTCGAGCACGTCGTCATCCTGGCGCAGGTTCACGTCCGCGCCGAGGCCGTGCTTGCTGCGCACTTCCTCCTCGTTGCGCCCGACATAGACCCGGCCCGCCTCGTCGTACCAGGCCGGGATGCGATGGCCCCACCACAGCTGCCGGCTGATGCACCAATCCTGAATGTCGCGCATCCAGGAGAAGTACATGTTCTCGTACTGCTTGGGCACGAACTGGATACGGCCATCCTCGACCGCAGCGATGGCAGGCTCGGCCAGCGGCTTGGTGGAAACGTACCACTGGTCGGTCAGCCACGGTTCGATGATGGTGCCCGAGCGGTCGCCCTTGGGCACTTTCAAGGCATGGTCGTCGATGCCGACCAGCAGGCCCTGAGCCTCCAGGTCGGCAACGATCTGCTTACGTGCAACGAAGCGATCGAGGCCGGCGTACTGGGACGGCAGGGCGGTGTCTACCTGGTCATTGAGCGAACCATCGAGGTTGAATGCCTGGGCTGCTGGCAGCACCACGGCATTCTTGTCGAAAATGTTCAGCAGCGGCAGGTTATGACGCTTGCCGACTTCATAGTCGTTGAAGTCGTGGGCCGGGGTGATCTTGACGCAACCGGTGCCGAACTCAGGGTCGCAGTAGTCATCGGCAACGATAGGGATGCGACGGCCAACCAGCGGCAACTCGACGAACTTGCCGATCAGGGCCTGGTAGCGTTCGTCGGTGGGGTTGACCGCGACGGCAGCGTCACCCAGCAGGGTTTCCGGACGCGTGGTGGCGACCACGAGGTAATCCAGCCCCTCGGCGGTGGTGGCACCGTCGGCCAGCGGGTAGCGCAGGTTCCACAGGTGACCTTTCTCGTCGTGGCTTTCGACTTCCAGATCGGAAATGGCGGTGTGCAGCTTGGTATCCCAGTTGACCAGGCGCTTGCCCCGGTAGATCAGGCCGTCTTCATGCAGGCGCACGAACGCTTCCTTGACCGCTTCGGACAGGCCATCGTCCATGGTGAAGCGCTCGCGGCTCCAGTCCACGGAGGAGCCGAGCCGACGAATCTGCCGGCTGATGTTGCCGCCCGACTGGTCTTTCCACTCCCAGATTTTTTCCAGGAACTGTTCGCGGCCCAGGTCATGACGGTTCAGGCCCTTGGCTTCAAGCTGGCGCTCGACCAGCATCTGCGTGGCGATGCCCGCGTGGTCGGTACCAGGCTGCCAGAGGGTGTCGCGACCCTGCATGCGGCGGAAGCGGATCAGGGCATCCATGATCGCGTTGTTGAAACCATGGCCCATGTGCAGGCTGCCGGTCACGTTCGGCGGCGGAATCATGATGGTGTAGGACTCGCCTGCACCTTGTGGAGCGAAATAGTTTTCGGCTTCCCAGGTGTTGTACCAGGAAGTTTCGATGGCGTGCGGCTGGTAGGTCTTATCCATGCGCGGCGGGACCCTGTGCATTTATTCGGGGAAGCCGGGAAGTATAACCAAGCCGGAGGGCGCAGGCGACAAGCGGCTGCTGGGCGGGTTTGCCCGGTGCGGGGAAAGACAGCCGCGTGACGGCAAGCGTCCTGTGCCGCAGCAGAACGTTACAGCTTCGCCAGTAGGAGCAGTAGCTTGCAGGCGGGTGAAGAGCAGGTGCCCGGTAGCCCCTTCACTCCGAACGCTTGATCAACCGCTCGATGCGCGCATCGAGGCGACGCTTGATCTCGTTTTCGATGTGCGGGGTAAAGTCGTTGATCACATCCTGCATGATCATCTGCGCTGCAGCGCGCAGTTCGCTTTCAAGGTGCAGCAGGGTGTCCTGGCGACGTGCCTGCGGGTCGTCCTGGGCGGTGTCGCTGGCAGCCGGATCGGCAGCGGCGTCAACGCGTACAGGCACCTGCTCCACCGTGTCGGTGAGCAAAGGCGGTTGCAGGTCGGCATCGCCAAGCAATTGGCGAATCGACTCAAGATCGTCGAGCAGGTGGGTAGAGCCGGGCAGGGGAGCGTGCTTGTCCATCGTCATCAAAATCGCTGTAAGCGGTGGTCTTGCAGAGCATAGCCTTGTTCACGGTAGAAACGGAATCGCTCACGCGCCGATCGGCGGATCGCTGCCTCTTCAACCACGATCTCGGCAACCCGCTCGAACTGGCTGACAAAGCCGGGAACATCGGCGCCCAGGTTGATCAACAAGTCCTGGTGCCCCTGGGCGTGATCACCGACGCCAAGCGCCACGCTCGCATCGGCGTGATCTTCTGCCAGGTCATGGGGCACGAAGGCTTCGCCCCTGAATGCCCATAAACGCGTGTCCAAAGCGGCACGCTGATCCTCATCCTGGCAGTGCAGGTAGACGCGATGGCCGAGCCGCCAGGCTTTGTCGCACAGCTTGCAGGCGAAATCCAGGCGCGCCTCCAGCGAATCGGTAGGCAGTATGTAGAAGTCGACTTTGCTCATGTGGGTTCCGTCAGCCGGCAATGCCCGAGGCACTGCCGGCGGTTGCCGTCAGGCGCCAGCGCGGTCCAGCAGGTACTGGGTCAGCAAGGGCACCGGGCGACCGGAGGCACCCTTGTCCTTGCCGCCGCTGATCCAGGCGGTACCCGCGATATCCAGGTGCGCCCAGTCATAGGCCTTGGCGAATCGCGACAGGAAGCAACCGGCGGTGATGGTGCCGGCTTTCGGGCCGCCGATATTGCCCATGTCGGCGAACGGGCTGTCCAGTTGTTCCTGGTATTCGTCGAACAGCGGCAATTGCCAGGCGCGGTCATCGGCACGCTTGCCCGCCTCGAGCAGTTGGCTGACCAGCGCGTCGTTGTTGCCCATCAGACCGCTGGTGTGGCTGCCCAGGGCGACGATGCAGGCGCCGGTAAGCGTGGCGATATCGATCACCGCCTGGGGTTTGAAGCGCTCGGCGTAGGTGAGGGTATCGCACAGTACCAGGCGACCTTCGGCGTCGGTGTTGAGAATCTCAACGGTCTGGCCGCTCATGGTGGTCACGATGTCACCGGGGCGAGTGGCGCCGCCGCTGGGCATGTTCTCGGCACAGGCGAGCAAGCACACCAGATTGATGGGCAGCTGCAGTTCCAGCACCGCACGCAGGGTGCCGAACACGCTGGCTGCGCCGCACATGTCGTATTTCATCTCGTCCATGCCGGCACCGGGCTTTAGGCTGATGCCGCCAGTGTCGAAGGTGATGCCCTTGCCCACCAGCACGAAAGGCTTGTCGCCTTTCTTGGCGCCTTGGTAGTTGAGCACGATCAGGCGCGGAGGTTGATCGCTGCCCTGGCCGACGGCGTAGAACGCGCCCATGCCCAGGTCCTTGATCTTCTTCTCGTCCAGCACGTCGACTTTCAGGCCTTTGTGCGCCTTGCCCAGCTCCTTGGCCTGCTCGGCCAGGTAGCTTGGATGGCACAGGTTGGGCGGCAGGTTGCCCAGGTCACGGGTATAGGCCATGCCAGTGGCGATGGCATTGGCGTGGCGCACGGCGCGCTCCACGTCGGCCTGGCCGAGCTTGGTGGTGAGCAGGGTGACTTTTTTCAGCGCACGAGGCTCGGCTTTCTGGCTTTTGAAACGATCGAACACGTACTCGCCGTCGAGCAGGGTTTCGGCCAGCAGGCGATATTTGCCATAGCCTGCATCGCGGTTGCTCAGCGCAATGTCATCGAGTGCCAGAACGGCGTCGGCACCGTTGAGGCCCTTGAGCACGCCGGCAACGCTGGCCACCAGCTTGCGCCAGGTGCGATCACCCAGTGCCTCGTCCTTGCCGCTACCCACCAGCAGCACACGCTCGGCCTTCAGGCCTGCAACGGCGTGCAGCAGCAGCGTCTGGCCAGGCTTGCCCACCAGGTCGCCACGCTTGAGCGCCGCACTGATGGCGCCCTCGCTTGCCAGGTCCACGGCCTGGGCCACGGTGCCCAAGGCACGTTTTTCACCGACTGGGATGACCAGCGTTGCGGTCTTGAGCGATGCAGCGGCTACGCTTTTTACAACCAGTTCCATCTCAGGGTCCCCGAATGATCGATACGTGTGGCGCCGTGCTGGCCGGCGCTTGGAACGCGACTGGCTGCGCAGTGGCAGGCCAGTGGAAAAGCTGCCAGTTTGAGCCTGCGGCCGGCGTGCTGACAACCCCGGCGTGCTGTGCGATGCGCGGCCAAGTGACAGGCGCGGTCAATCACAGGATAATGCGCGCACTTTATATGGAGGTTCGCCTTGGGCGAACCAGCATTGGCCTTGGATGTACTAAGTCATCGTCTGGTGCCATCGATTGGCAGTCCGTGCTGACAACCCAGGAGTGTCTGGTTTGATCGTCTTTCGTTATCTTTCCCGCGAGGTCCTGGTGACCTTGAGCGCCGTCAGCGCCGTGCTGCTGGTGATCATCATGAGCGGGCGCTTCATCAAATACCTGGCCCAGGCTGCACAGGGGGTGCTCGACCCTGGCGTACTGTTCCTGATCATGGGGTTCCGCCTGCCGGGCTTCCTGCAACTGATCCTGCCGCTGGGGTTGTTCCTGGGTATTCTGCTGGCCTATGGCCGGCTGTACCTGGAAAGCGAAATGACCGTGTTGTCGGCCACCGGCATGAGCCAGCAGCGCTTGCTGGCCATGACCATGGCGCCTGCAGCGCTGGTGGCCCTGCTGGTGGCCTGGCTGAGCCTGAGCCTTGCACCCCTGGGCGTGGCCCAGGTGCAGAAGATCATCAGCCAGCAGGATGCCCTGACCGAATTCGACACCCTGGTGCCGGGCCGCTTCCAGACCCTGCGCGATGGTTCGCGGGTGACCTACACCGAGCAGCTTTCAGATGACCGGGTAAACCTGGGCGGCGTGTTCATCTCCGAAAAACGCTTCAACCAGGACAAGACCAAGGACCGCGCCCCGTCGGTGCTGGTGGCCGAGCGCGGGCACCAGGAAATCCAGGCCGATGGCAACCGTTATCTGGTGCTCGAAAACGGCTACCGCTACGACGGCAACCCAGGCCAGGCCGACTACCGCGCCATCAAGTACGACACCTATGGCGTGTTGTTGCCCAAGCCTGAAGTCAGCGAGGAGGTCACCGAGCGGGAGGCCATTCCCACTACCCAACTATTCGGCGCTACGGGCCTGCGTGAACGCGCCGAGTTGCAATGGCGTCTGTCACTGCCGATCCTGGTGTTCATCGTGACCCTGCTCGCCGTGCCGCTGTCACGGGCCAATCCTCGGCAGGGGCGTTTCCTCAAGCTGCTGCCAGCCATCCTCCTGTACATGGCGTACCTGACAATGCTGATTTCCGTGCGCGGTGCACTCGAGAAGGGCAAGCTGCCCATCGCCCTTGGCATGTGGTGGGTGCATGGGCTGTTCCTGCTCATCGGCCTGGGCCTGATGTACTGGGAACCTCTTCGCCTCAAGCGCGCAGCCCGTCGTGCGGAGGTGGCCCGTGGCTAAGCTCGATCGTTATATCGGCCAAAGCGTGCTGGTGGCTATTCTGGCTGTCCTGGGCATCATCCTGGGGCTGGCCTCGCTGTTCGCCTTCATCGACGAAATGGGCGACCTGAGCGATACCTACACGGTGCTCGAAGCAGGCAAGTACGTGCTGCTCACCGCACCGCGGCGCCTGTACGACATGCTGCCGATGGCCGCGCTCATCGGCTGCCTGATCGGCCTGGGTACGCTGGCCAGCAGCAGCGAGCTGACCATCATGCGCGCTGCTGGGGTGTCGATCGGTCGCATCGTCTGGGCGGTGATGAAACCAATGCTGGTGCTGATGCTGGTTGGCCTGCTGATCGGCGAGTACGTGGCACCGGTTACCGAAAACAAAGCCCAGGCCGATCGCTCCCTCGCCCAGGGTGGCGGTGAAGCGCAAAGCTCCAAGCGCGGCATGTGGCACCGGCAGGGCGAGGAGTTCGTGCACATCAACTCCGTGCAGCCCAACGGCCTTCTGCTGGGTGTGACCCGCTACCGGTTCGACGACCAGCGCAAGATCATCAGCTCCAGCTTCGCGCGCCGGGCGCGTTACGAAAACGATCACTGGCTGCTGACCGATGTGCGCACCACGCTGTTCCATGGTGACCGTACCGAAGTCGTGCAAAACCCTGAAGAACAGTGGGATGTGTCGGTCACGCCGCAGTTGCTCAACACGGTGGTGCTGGCGCCTGAATCGCTGTCGATCACCGGCCTGTGGGACTACATCCACTACCTGTCCGACCAAGGGTTGAACAATGCCCGCTACTGGCTGGCGTTCTGGACCAAGGTCCTGCAACCGGCCATCACGGCAGCCCTGGTACTCATGGCCATTTCGTTCATCTTCGGCCCGCTGCGCTCGGTGACGCTTGGTCAGCGTGTCTTCACCGGCGTGCTGGTGGGCTTCGTGTTCCGTATCGCTCAGGACCTGCTGGGTCCATCCAGCCAGGTGTTCGGCTTCCCGCCGTTGCTTGCGGTGGTGCTGCCAGCCGGCATCTGTGCCGTGGCAGGCTTGTGGTTGTTGCGCCGCGCTGGATAAGCCTGCTGCGCAGCCCCATGGCTGCGTGCTTGACCCTGGGGGCCGCTATTGCGGCCCCTTGTGTTTCATGGCCGCTGCCGCTTGAGTAGAGCGCTCACTTCTTCGGCTTGGGGACTCGAACCAGTTGGCTCTCGGAGTAGATGTCATGCCAGCTGCGTTTGCGCTTGTCGATCAGGGCCCAGAAAAAACCCAGTCCCAGGCACAGCCACGAGGCAATGGAAACGATAAACCGCAACAGCGCCTGCCAGAGCGTGATGGGCGAGCCATCGGCGTTCTGCACACGCACGCCCCAGACCTGCATGCCCAGCGTCTGCCCGCCATGGGTCCAGAACTTGGCGAAGAAACCGAACAGCACGAACAGCAGCACCGTGGACAGCAAAGGGTCGCCGTCGAGCGCGCCTGCTTCGGTAAGTTCGCGCATACGCTGTTGGCCGATGATCGCCATCTGGACCATCTTGTAGAGGCCCGCAGTGACGATCAGCAGGGCCGTACACAGTAAAAAGTCATAGAACACCGCGGCCAGGCGCCTGCCCAGGCCGACCGGAGGGAAATCACCTTGGGGAAGCAGCACAGGCTTGGACATGCAGAACAGCTCCATCATGCAAAGGCGCCATTCTACGGGCAAAAAAAAGCCCCTGCACTGAGCAGGGGCTTTTTGGAAGGTGACAAGGCTTATTCAGCAACCTGTACCTTGTCAGCTTGCATACCTTTTTGGCCTTGAACGGCTTCGAAAGTGACCTTCTGGCCTTCTTTCAGGCTTTTGAAGCCGTTGCCTTCGATGGCGCGGAAGTGCACGAACAGATCAGCACCGCTTTCTGGGGTGATGAAGCCGTAGCCTTTTTCGTCATTGAACCACTTGACGATACCGTTCTGACGGGTAGACATAATCTTATTTCCTATGAAACTTAGGTTTGGATGACAGTTTTCTTTCGCTTTCAAACAAGCAAAAGAGTACTGGGCTGGGTTGCAGGAAAGTAAGAGACGTCGAACGGGTTGTAGCAGATTGCGGCTACTGGCCCAGGTCACGAACTGTTGCGACCCATGCAAACACAGTGCGTTGACTCTACGCCAACTGCCGAGCGAAAAACAAGCCTTCCAGCGGGTGGAAAGTGACTGTTTTACAACCAGCGGCCAAACCGCCGAACAGTGCATGGTGCCTGGCCTGGCGCCATGTTCGCAGTGGCGCGGGCAACGTTCGCAAACGAAGATGCCGAACGTTGCCACGCCGCTGATGAGTCTGCCTCAACCGCGATAGTAACGGGGCGCAACGAATGGGGTTTTACTGACTTTCAAGGCCACCTTCTTTCCACGCACGAGTGCATATAGAAGCGTGTCCAGTGCGGACTGTTCGGTGTCCACATAACCCATCGCCACAGGGGCACTGAGTGTGGGTCCAAAGCCGCCACTGCAGATGGTGCCAACCGAGGTGCCTTCTGCATCGACAATCTCGGCGCCTTCGCGTACAGGCGTGCGTTCCTGGGGCAGCAAACCGACCCGCTTGCGTTTCACACCCTCACGTTGCTGATCGAAGATGGCCTGTGCGCCCGGAAAGCCCCCAGCACGCGCACCATCGGCCCGGCGCGACTTGGACATTGCCCACAACAAGTTCGCCTGCACGGGTGAAGTGTCGGCGTTCATGTCATGGCCATACAGGCACAGGCCGGCTTCCAGACGCAACGAGTCACGGGCCCCCAGCCCGATCGGCTGGACCTCTGGCTGCTTGAGCAGCGCTCTGGCGAGCGTCTCGGCACCTGCCACCGGCACGGAGATTTCATAACCATCCTCCCCGGTGTAGCCCGACCGACTGACCCAGCACAGGTGGCCCAGCAACGTGACAGGTCGCACCTGCATGAACGTCATGTCCGCCACTTCATGCGCCAGACGCTGCAGGACCTTGGCCGCTGCCGGCCCTTGCAAGGCGAGCAGAGCACGTTGATCGAACAGTGGCTGTACCTCGCAACGTTGGCTGATATGCCGCTGCAAGTGCGCCAGGTCCTGATCCTTGCAGGCGGCGTTCACCACCAGCAGCAGCGTGTCGTCACCCAGGTTGGCGACCATCAGGTCGTCGAGGATGCCGCCGTGTTCGTTGGTGAACATGGCGTAGCGCTGCATGCCAACGGGCAGGTCGATGATATCGACCGGCACCAGCGTTTCCAGCGCCCTGGCAGCGTCGCTACCCTTGAGCAGTATCTGCCCCATGTGCGAGACGTCGAACAACCCGGCCTGTTCTCGGGTGTGCAGGTGCTCTTTAAGCACACCCAGAGGGTACTGCACCGGCATGTCGTAGCCCGCGAAGGGCACCATGCGCGCACCCAGTTCCAGGTGCAGGGCATGCAGTGGGGTTTTGAGCAGTGTTTCGGACATCGATGACTCCTTGCATGGGTTTTCGGTCAATGTCCGGGGACATTGACCGCCAGGCGAATGACACACTCACGATCCGGCGCTGTCAGGCGTCCTGGTAGCTTTCGATCGAGGGGCAGGCACAGACCAGGTTGCGGTCGCCGAAGACGTTGTCGACCCGGCTCACAGGCGGCCAGTACTTGCTTTCCACCAGGCCAGGCAGCGGGTAGACCGCTTGCTCGCGGGAGTAACCATGAGCCCATTCGCCCACCAGTTCCGCTGCGGTGTGCGGCGCGTTCTTGAGCGGGTTGTCATCCTTGTCCAACGTGCCGTCCTCTACCGCACGGATTTCCTCGCGGATCTGGATCATGGCCGCGCAGAACCTGTCCAGTTCTTCCCGGGATTCGCTTTCGGTCGGCTCAATCATCAGCGTGCCTGCCACCGGGAACGACATGGTCGGGGCATGGAAGCCGTAGTCGATCAACCGCTTGGCCACGTCGTCGACGCTGATGCCACTGCTGTCCTTGAGCGGGCGCAGGTCCAGGATGCATTCGTGGGCGACCAGGCCATTGCCGCCGGTGTACAGCACCGGGTAGTGCTCCTCCAGGCGGCGGGCGATGTAGTTGGCATTGAGGATGGCCATCTGCGAAGCCCGTTTGAGCCCTGCGCCGCCCATCATGCGAATGTACATCCAGGTGATCGGCAGGATGCTGGCGCTGCCGAAGGGTGCGGCGCATACCACGCCTTCGGCAGTGCCCAGGGCAGCATGGCCCGGGAGGAAGGGCGCCAGGTGCGATTTCACACCGATCGGCCCAACGCCCGGACCACCGCCGCCATGGGGAATGCAGAAGGTCTTGTGCAGGTTCAGGTGCGACACATCGCCCCCGAATTTGCCCGGTGCGCACAGACCGACCATGGCGTTCATGTTGGCACCGTCGATGTAAACCTGGCCGCCGTTGTCGTGGATGATGGCGCAAATCTCGCCTATCGCCTCCTCGAACACCCCGTGGGTGGACGGGTAGGTGATCATCAGCGCTGCCAGGCGTTCACGGTGCTCGATGGCCTTGGCACGCAGGTCGGCGACGTCGACGTTGCCGCGCGCGTCGCAGGCCGTGACCACCACCTGCATGCCGGCCATGTTGGCCGTTGCCGGGTTAGTGCCGTGGGCTGAAGAAGGGATCAGGCAGATGTCGCGATGCCCCTCGTTGCGGCTGCGGTGATAGGCGCGGATCGCCAGCAGGCCCGCGTACTCGCCCTGAGAACCGGCGTTAGGTTGCAGCGATACGGCATCGTAGCCCGTGGCTGCGCAGAGCATGGCCTCCAACTCCGACGTCAATTGCAGGTAGCCCTGGCTCTGCTGCGCCGGGGCGAAGGGGTGCAGGTTGCCGAATTCTGCCCAGGTGACCGGGATCATTTCACTGGCAGCGTTGAGTTTCATGGTGCACGAGCCCAGCGGGATCATGCTGCGGTCCAGGGCCAAGTCCTTGTCGGCCAGCTTGCGCAGGTAACGCATCAACTCCGTTTCGCTGTGATAGCGGTTGAACACGGGGTGTTCCAGGAACGTCGAGCGGCGCAACAAGGCCTCGGGCAGCAGCGTACCGCTGCTGGCGGCCAGCGCCTGGAAGTCAGGTTGCGTTTGACCATCGCCAAGCAGCTGCCACAGCGCCTGCACATCCGCCGGAGTGGTGGTTTCGTCCAGCGATACGCCCACATGGCCGGCATCGACCTGACGCAGGTTGATGCCTTGTGCACGGGCTTTTTCGTGCAGGCCGAGGGTGGCATCGCCAGTGGCCAGGGTCAGGGTGTCGAATGCCGTGTCGCCCACCACCGTCACAGCCATTGCACGCAAGCCCTGGGCCAGGATGGCGGTCAGGCTATGGGTACGTTGGGCAATGCGCGTGAGACCTTCAGGGCCGTGATAGACGGCGAACATGCTGGCAATGTTGGCAAGCAGCACCTGGGCGGTGCAGATGTTGCTGGTGGCCTTTTCGCGGCGAATGTGCTGCTCACGTGTCTGCATGGCCAAGCGCAGTGCCGTCTTGCCGAAGCGGTCTATCGACACGCCCACCAGGCGCCCTGGCATGTCGCGCTTGAAGGCATCGCGGGTAGCGAAGTAGGCCGCATGAGGCCCGCCGAAGCCCAGGGGCACGCCAAAGCGCTGGGCGCTGCCAATGGCCACATCGGCCTCGAACTCGCCAGGCGGGGTCAACAGGGTCAAGGCCAACAGGTCCGCCGCCACGGCCACCAGCGCATTGGCGTGGTGGAACCGTTGCACCACCTCCCGGTAATCGAAGATACCACCGGTGCTGGCGGGGTATTGCAGCAAGGCGCCGAAGAACGGGCTGGCATCGTCGAGCGTCTGCTCGTCGCCTATCACGACTTCGATGCCCAGAGGTTCAGCGCGGGTACGCAGTACATCGAGGGTCTGGGGGTGGCAATGCATTGAGGCAAAGAAGCGGTTGCTGGCCTTGTTCTTCGACAGGCGCTTGCAGAACGTCATGGCCTCGGCAGCGGCCGTTGCCTCATCGAGCAGCGACGCATTGGCGATCGGTAACCCTGTGAGGTCGCTGATCAGGGTCTGGAAATTGAGCAGAGCTTCCAGCCGGCCCTGGGAAATTTCTGGCTGGTAGGGCGTGTACGCGGTGTACCACGCCGGGTTCTCCAGCAGATTGCGCAGGATGGGCGCGGGCGTGTGGGTGTTGTAGTAACCCTGGCCTATGTAACTTTTGAACAGTTGGTTCTTGCCGGCGATGGCCTTCAGGGCGGCGAGCGCATCCGCTTCGCTGTGCCCATCGTCCGTGCCCAGCACGCTGGTGCCCTTGATGCTGGCGGGGATGACGGCGTCGGTCATGGCCTCCAGCGAGTCGAAGCCCAGGGTGGCGAGCATGGCCTGCTCGTCTTCGCTGCGTGGCCCGATGTGGCGGGCAATGAACTCATTGGCAGTGCCGAGGTTGATGGTCATGGCGTGATTCCTCAGGCGTCGTCGTTGGCGTTGAGCAGGCGGTCATAGGCCTCCTGGTCGAGCAGGGCGTTCACAGCGCTGGCGTCGGCAGGCTTGATGCGGAAGAACCAGCCTTCGCCCAGCGGGTCCTCGTTGACCAGCTCGGGGCGCTCTTCGAGCTGGGCGTTGACCTCGATCACCTCGCCGGACAGCGGCATGTACACCCCGCTAGCAGCCTTGACCGACTCTACGGTGGACGCTTCGCTGCCTTTGTCATAGTGCTGCAGCTCCGGCAGCTGCACGAACACCACATCCCCCAGTGCATGCTGGGCGTAGGCCGTGATACCTACGGTGACGCTGCCATCAGCTTCTACACGCAGCCATTCGTGGTCGTCGGTGAAACGCAACTCGCTCATGAAAAATCCTCGTGGACCGGGTGGCGCGATTAGGTTCGCGCTCTGGTGGGTTTTCAGTAAGCAATAACGTGGCCAACTGGGCGTAGGCCCGGGAAAGCGGGGGGCGGAGTGCTAGCTTGCTGAACATCACATGGGCTGTTGTAACGAATTCGATACGCTCACGTCCTGTTAATGCCATTGGGCGCCATCCTCTCTCAGTACGTCGTAGGTTTGTAGTGTGTAACGTTTTGGATACAGTGTATTGAATTCGATACGATTGTTCTCATGCCTTACTCGCCAATAGCGTGACGCTGTATAGCGATAATCAAGGATCTAAGAGGTTGGTGAATGATCAAGGGGCCCTAACGGGGCCGACAACGTTTAAGTAGGATCTCCTACCCGTATAACTTTAGCTGTCGGGAACTTTAACCCTCTCATCATCCGTAAAAACCGCCTGTACTGTTCATGCGTGATCCGTCGCATAACTAAGTCACAAGTCAGGCGGGTCGCTCATAACGACCGTCAGGCATGTTCATGATGCTTGGCTTGTTTGTAAGCTTGATTAAGGATGATGTATGACACGCAAGCGCAGGCAAGTTGAATTGCCTCCTACCTATGTGGGAGGTACACCCATAGGATCAAATCTTCTTCCTCCCGGCTATTCAGGTCCGTTGTTTCCCGCTGACCAGTATCACCCAGGCAGTACAATCATTGAGCATTTCCGGTATGTGATAAACAGTGAGCCGCGGATCCTGGAAACTGTAAATGGCCATGCCAGTGCAGTATTTACGCAAGCGCTAGGACATGCGGCTCAAACCCTCGAGCAAGAAGTCGCTGTGGTCAAGCAGACGCTAGGGCCACCCCCCACGTCAACGGTCAGCATGCTCGCACACGGTATTGCCGCGCGTAACCTGTTGATCGCTCGTAAAGTTGAAGACCGTCATGTTCAGTCTGAAGTAGCAGACCGCTATTTTGGATCGACGCCACTGGGCAAGACGCGAAAAGACTATATCGACGCCACCTACAGATGGTTTGAAAAAGGTGTCGTGAGAAAGGACGTCTTGCGCACGCTGATCCAGGAATCGTTCTCGGCCGCCTATCAGACGCAGCTACGCGATGCCGAAATTCAGATGCTTCAGGGTCAGATCGGCGCATTGCAGCAAGCGCTTGCACAAGCCGAGGCGCAGGCGCTCGCTGACGCGCAGGCGCAACGGATAGCCGAAGCTCAGGCACGCGCTCATGCTGAGGCACAGGCACGTGCCGAGGCTGAAGCACGGGCACGCGCTGAGGCCCAAGCTCAGGCACGCGCTCAGGAGCAGGCGCTCAAACAAGCACAGGCACTGGCAAAAGCAAAAGCCGAGGCCGAGGCGACGGCGCGTGAAGCCGCCGCCAAAGCCGCCGCTGAAAAAGCCCTGGCCGAGCAAGCCCTAAAACAGGCCAATACCTACCCAGTGCCGCTGGCCATCGCGAAGGCACAGGCGCATATCAGCCTGTCTGCTGGCGCTGCGCCGGTTAGCCTCGCCGCTGGCGCTTCGCTTGGAGCAGCCTTGCGCGGAGCCATCTCTGCGTTGAAAGGCGCGTCATTGGAAGCGGTTGCCACCCCGTTTCTGGTTGGCATTGCCGCACTGTTGCATGCGCCCAAGCTGGGTAATGGGGAGCGCAAGCGGAAGGTGTTGCCGCTTGGCAACTATCTGCTGAGTGTGCCCCTGACCGAATTGTCGATCGAGCTTGATTCCGCCGCTCAAACGCAAGCGGTCGAGCGCGCAATGATCGACCTGCCGTTGCGCATGGGCGAGGTGCAGACGCTGGCCGGGCCAACCGAACTGTTCGTGGCCACCACCGATGGCCAGGTGATCCCTTCGGCGGTGCCCGTAATGAAGGCCGCATACGACGCCCACAGCGGTCAGTACACGGTCGTCACCGACGATGTGCCGCCCAGAACCCTGACCTGGACACCGGCGGTCGAACCGACAGACAGTTCCACAAGCCTGCCACCTGCACCGCCGTCTCCTGCCAATCTCATTGGCCCCATGCTCGAACCTCTTCAAGGGCGTTTGGACACGTATCCAGACTTGCCGGACATCGGGTTTGATGATGCTGTCATCATATTCCCCAGCGACTCCGGGCTGCCACCGCTCTACGTGATGTTCAAGAGCCGTCGGAACATGCCGGGGGTGGTGAAAGGTAAGGGACAGCTGATCACAGGCACATTTTTGACGGCGGGGAACCGCGAGGGGGTGCCAATTCCGCAGCAAATCGCTAGTAAACTGAGGGGCAAAAAATTCAGCAGTTGGGGAGCATTTCGGCGTCGATTGTGGCAGCTGGTGGGGCGGAGTCCATTGTTTGAAGGGCAGTTCAGCCAAGCTGAGCTCCTGGAAATGAGAAGAGGTCTGGCGCCACATGCCCGTTTTAAGGAAACGGTGGGTGCTAGAAAGAAGTATGAAATTCATCATTTGAAGAGAATTGCCGATGGGGGTGAGGTTTATGATGTCGATAACATGGTGATTCTCGCACCGAAATTTCATATCCAGGCTCATCAAGAGAAGGTGAACAGTGAAAACTAAGATATCTGATTATACGGAGCGGGAATTCTACGAATTGGTCTACGGTATTTATCACGCAGATCCTGTGCTTTATCCGTCAGACAGGGCTCATGCCAAAGGCACGCTTGAGTTCGAGCGCCTCAGTGAGCATCCCTGCGGTTCGGATTTGATTTACTACCCTCAAGAAGTAGGTATCGATGATTCTCCGAAAGCCGTAGTCGAGGCTGTAAAGAAGTGGCGTAAGGATCAAGGGTTGCCGGGTTTCAAAGATGCCTGAGTAACCTTGGCACCATAAGCTGCATGATATGCAAAGGCCCTCAGAGCATGAAAAGCAAGCTACAGTTGGTCCCAGGCAAGCCTTGCCCAAACGGAAAATAAACCTATGCCCAAAGAAATAACTGACTATACCGAGCAAGAGTTTTTTCAATTGGTGTATGCCCTGTATCATGGCGACCCGCAGTACTTTCCTAATGACAAAGAGCACACGCGCGGCGTTCTTGAGTTTGATCGCTTGGCACAGCATCCGGCAAAGTGGAACTTAATTTATCGCCCCCACAGGGTCGGGATTCAATCCTCCCCTCAAGCGGTGGTTGATGAAGTGAAACGGTGGCGGGCTGAGCAGGGACTTCCAGGGTTCAAGCCATCTTGAATCCAGAACAGACGACTCCCGCAGCTCATCATGCGGGAGTCTTAACCTTAGCGGTTCAGCAACGCCATCATGGCCTGCTTACTGAAAAAACGGCAATGCCAAATACACCTTGATCACCACCACATTGATCAAGTCAATGAAGAACGCCCCCACCATCGGCACCACCAGAAATGCCACGTGCGAAGGCCCGAACCGCTGGGTTACCGCTTGCATGTTGGCGATTGCCGTCGGCGTTGCCCCCAACCCGAAGCCGCAATGGCCGGCGGACAGGACAGCCGCGTCGTAGGTGCGGCCCATGACTCGGAAGGTGATGAAGATGGCGAACAGTGCCATCAGCAGCGTCTGCGCCGCCAGCAGCACGAAGAACGGCAGTGCCAGTGCAGCCAGGTCCCACAGTTTCAACGACATCAACGCAATGGCCAAAAACAACGACAGGCTCACATTGCCCAGTACCGACACTTCCCGCTCGAACACCTGGTAAAAGCCGAAGGCTGACAGGCCATTGCGCAGCAGCACGCCCACGAACAATACGCAGACGAAGTTTGGCAGTTCGAAGGCAGTACCCTTGAGCAGCTCATTCAAAACGGTGCCGGTCAACAGGCTCACTGCAATCAGGGCAAGCGTCTCGATCACGGAAATCGAGGTGATCAGGCGTTCTTTCTCCGGCTGCTCGAAGCCTGAAGGCAACTGAGGCGTGCTGTCGGCGCGACCAGGGCTAGCGACCCGCTTGATCAGCAAGCGGGCCACGGGGCCACCAATCAAACCCCCCAGTACCAATCCAAATGTGGCGGAGGCCAGTGCCAGTTCCGAGGCCGAGGCCAGGCCGAATTTTTCGGTGAAGGTGGCGCCCCACGCAGCACCGGTGCCATGGCCTCCTGACAGGGTGATCGAACCGGCCAGCAGGCCCATCAGCGGGTCCAACCCCAGCGCCGTGGCCAGACCGATGCCCAGGGCGTTCTGTACCACCAGCAGGCTGGTCACCACCGCCAGGAACAGCACCACCGCGCGCCCACCTTTTTTCAGGCTGGCGAAATCGGCGTTCAGGCCGATGGTAGCGAAGAACCCCAGCATCAAAGGTGTTTGCAGGGAGGTGTCGAAGCGAACTTGCACATCGAAGGTGCGCAGCACCAACAGGGCAATCGCGACCACCAAGCCGCCGGCGACCGGTTCAGGAATGTTGTAGGCACGCAGAAAACCTATGCGTGCGACCAGGCCGCGACCTAGCAGCAGCACCAGGGAAGCGGCCACCAGCGTGCCGTAAAAATCGAGTTCGAACATCAGGTACTCTCGTTGAATCCATAACGGACCGCTGACCACTCTGGGGTGGTCTTGCGGGGTGACAGGCAGGGATTGCACTGGCGCCATTCTACGAGGCGTGAGGAAGGACGTATCCGGGGAACGCCTAGGAAAAGTCTACTAAAACAGCAGCATTTGCCGACAACTTCAGGTTTTCCCCGGAATGCCGTATTTGCGCAGGCGTTGGGCAATGGCGGTATGTGAGGTGTGCAGCCGGGCCGCCAGCAATCGGGTCGAGGGGTAACTGGTGTACAGCCGTTGCAACAGTTCACGCTCGAAATCACCCACAGCCTGCTCCAGGCTGGCCACATCACCTTCATGGGTGCGACTGACAGACGTGCCGGCGATGTCCAGGTCGCCGATGTCCACCAGGTTGCTTTCGCAAATGGCGGCGGCGCGAAAGATCACGTTCTGCAATTGCCGTACATTGCCCGGCCAAGGGTTAGCCAGCATG
This sequence comes from Pseudomonas sp. UBA5568, assembly GCF_002425525.1. Lineage (NCBI taxonomy): Bacteria > Pseudomonadati > Pseudomonadota > Gammaproteobacteria > Pseudomonadales > Pseudomonadaceae > Pseudomonas > Pseudomonas sp. UBA5568. The sequence goes on from NZ_DIMK01000039.1 coordinate 102,810, forward strand.
GCGCTGTGAGTGGCGGGGGTGAGCCTGCAGGCAGGCCGCTGGATCTGTGTGCAGGCCTGCTGCATGAAGAAGTGCGCAAGCATCAGGATGTCCTGGCCGCGGTCACGCAGGGGTGGGACCTGCAGGTTCAACACGTTGAGGCGGTAGAACAGGTCTTCGCGGAACGTGCCCTCGGCCACCATCTGCTCCAGGTTACGGTGGGTCGCGCTGATGATACGCACGTTGACCTTCACTTCCCGGTCGCCTCCCACCCGGCGGAAGCTGCCGTCGCTGAGAAAACGCAGCAGCTTGGCCTGCAGGTAGGGGGACATCTCGCCGATTTCATCGAGAAACACCGTGCCCTGGTTGGCCAGCTCCATCAGCCCTGGCTTGCCGCCGCGCTGGGCGCCGGTGAAGGCGCCTGGTGCATAACCGAACAGTTCGCTCTCGGCGAGGCTCTCAGGCAATGCGGCGCAGTTCAGAGCCAGAAAGGGGGCCGCATGACGGCTGCTGATCGCGTGGCATGCGCGGGCCACCAGTTCCTTGCCGGTGCCGGTTTCGCCATGCACCAGCAGCGGTGCATCCAGGGTGGCCACGCGCAGGGCTCGAGCCTTCAGGGTGCGGATGGCAGGTGATTCGCCCAGCAGAGCGTCGAAGCCCTCGGCATGGTCATGGCGCAGGGCCGATAGCCGTTCGCCCAACCGCGTAGGCGGGTAGAGCGTCAGCAAGCCGCCGGTATGGGTGATTGGCATGGCATCGAGCAGCAGGCTCTGGCCATTGAGCTGCATTTCGCGCATGGGCAGGTGAAAGTTGCTGTCGAGCAATACTTGCAGCAGGCCCGGGTCGCCAAACAACTCGCCTACGCAGCGCCCGGCCGACTCCCGACCACACAACGCCACCAGCGCTGGGTTCGCCAGCAGCACCTTGCCGGCCCTGTCAACCGCCAGTACGGGGTCGCTCATGGCGGCCAGCAGCGCATCGAGCTGCAGGTGACGGCGTTGCCCCGGCAGGATATCGACCACCTCCACCGCCTCCACGCCCTGCACCTCGAACAAGGCGTCATGCAGCTCTTCCAGTACGGCGGGGCTGAGGGTAGGCGCGTCGATGTAGACGTTCGGCGGCACCATTTCCACGGCATCGAGGTTGAGGTTGCGCGCACCGAGCAGCGCCAGGACTTCCTGAGTGATGCCGACGCGGTCGATGAAGCTGACGTGGATACGCATGGGGCAATACGAAATGGCCGGGTAGGGCGCTAGTATGCCTCAAGCTGATCCTGCTCGTGACGGGTCGCGCCCTACTCCAGATGTTCAGGCTTGATGGGGTCACCGGACTTCACGTCCAGCTTGGCGCGAATGTCTTCGAACATCCAGTCGTAGATCCTGTGAGGTGAAGCCAGGCTCTCGAACTTCTTCGGTGGGGCCAGGTAGGCCTGGGCGCGGCGACTCAGTTGCATCAGAAAGCTAGGCAGCACCTGGTCCTTGGGCAGAAAGAAAACCTCGTCGACCGGCTTGCCCTCGATGCTGCCCTGCATGCGGAACTGAATGCCCCTGCCTTCACGGGGGTCGGTGAAGGCCTCGTAGTCCACCTTGAGGTCATAGCTGTGGTCACTGCTGTTGAGCGCAGTGCGCTCGATGTGGACGTGACCGGGTTCATATTTGGCCATGGGCTCTCCTGTACGAGGTTGGGCGGGCACATGGCCCGCCGACTGTGTCAACGGTAGCTGATCCCGGGGGCAGCGGTCGAAACCCGCGTGCCGGCGGTACCGCTCACGATGCGCTCGATGTTGGCCAGCGAGCTGATCACCGCCACCTTGCCCGTGTGCCGGGCGAAGTCGCAGGCCGCCTGCACCTTGGGCCCCATCGAACCTGCCGCGAAACCCAGCCTGTCCAGCTCGTCAGGGTGGGCCTGGGCGATGGCGCGTTGGGTTAGCTTGCCAAAGTCGATGTACGCCGCCTCCACGTCGGTGGCAATGACCAACAGGTCGGCCTCGAGCTGTTCGGCCAGCAGTGCAGAGCACAGGTCCTTGTCGATCACCGCCTCGATCCCTTTGAGGTTACGGTGTTCATCATAGAGAGTCGGGATGCCGCCGCCGCCGGCGCAGATCACGATGCTGCCCTTTTCGAGCAGCCACTTGATGGGGCGGATTTCGAAGATGCGCTTGGGTCTGGGGCTTGCCACCACGCGGCGGTACTTGTCGCCGTCAGGCTTGACCACCCAGCCTTTTTCAGCGGCCAGGCGCTGGGCTTCATCCTTGCTGTAGACCGGGCCAATGAACTTGCTCGGGTCCTTGAACGCAGGGTCCTGGGCGTCCACTTCGACCTGGGTCAGCAGGGTGGCGAACGGCACGTCGAAGTCCAGCAGGTTGCCCAGTTCCTGCTCGATCATGTAGCCGATCATGCCCTCGGTTTCGGCGCCCAGCACGTCCAATGGGTAGGCCTCGTCCGGCTTGTACGACAGCCCCTGCAATGCCAGCAGGCCCACTTGCGGGCCGTTGCCATGAGCGATCACCAACTCGTTGCCTGGGTGGATCTTGGCAATCTGCTCGGCGGCGGTACGGATGTTGGCGCGCTGGTTTTCCGCGGTCATGGGCTCGCCACGGCGCAGCAGGGCATTGCCGCCTAGTGCAACAACGATACGCATGAAGAATGTCCTTTATCGAAAGTCTTGAGCCGCTGCCCGACGGCTATTGCGGCACGCTAACAGCCGCAACGCCTGGGCAGGTGGCGATCTACAGGTCGGCCAGTGTCGACACCAGGATCGCCTTGATCGTGTGCATGCGGTTCTCCGCTTGCTCGAACGCAATGCAGGCCGGGGACTCGAACACGTCGTCGGTCACTTCGATGCCGTTGGTGAGGTCCGGGTACTGCTCGGCGATCTGCTTGCCGACCTTGGTCTCACAGTTGTGAAACGCCGGCAGGCAGTGCATGAACTTGGTCCTGGGGTTGCCGCTGGCTTTCATCAGCTCGGCGTTGACCTGGTAGGGCTTGAGCAGCTTGATACGTTCGCCCCAGGCTTCGATGGGTTCACCCATCGATACCCACACGTCGGTATGAATGAAGTCCACGCCCTTGACTGCCGCCTTGGCATCTTCGGTGAGGGTGATGCGGGCACCACTTTCCTCGGCGTACTGCTTGCAACGTTGCACCAGGTCATCGTGGGGCCACAGGTCCTTGGGCGCGGCGATGCGCACGTCCATGCCCAGCTTGGCGCCGATCAACAGCAGCGAGTTGCCCATGTTGTTGCGCGCATCGCCCAGGTAGGCGTAGCTGATGTCATGCAGCGGTTTGTCGCTGTGCTCGCGCATGGTCAGCACGTCGGCAATCATCTGGGTCGGGTGGTATTCATCGGTCAGGCCATTGAACACCGGCACGCCGGCATACTTGGCCAGTTCCTCGACGATTTCCTGCTTGAAACCGCGGTACTCGATGGCGTCGTACATGCGCCCGAGTACGCGTGCGGTGTCCTTCATGCTTTCCTTGTGGCCGATCTGCGAGGAATTCGGGTCGATGTAGGTGACGTTGGCGCCTTGATCGTACGCGGCCACCTCGAACGCACAACGGGTACGCGTGGAGGTTTTTTCAAAGATCAGCGCAATGTTGTTGCCCTTGAGGTGCTGCTGCTCGGTGCCGGTGTACTTGGCCCGCTTGAGGTCGCGGGACAGGTCCAGCAGGTAACGCAGCTCACGGGTGCTGTGGTGTTCCAGGCTGAGCAGGTTGCGGTTGTGGATGTTGAACGCCATGACTTTTCTCCTGGGTGTGGTGAACGCCGGGCCGCCGCCGGGTAGGGACGGCCTGGGTGATGGACGTCAGTAATCGATGGGGTCGCGAACGATAGGGCAGGTCATGCAGTGGCCACCGCCGCGACCACGGCCCAGTTCGCCAGCACTGATGGTGATCACTTCGACCCCGGCCTTGCGCAGCAAAGTGTTGGTGTAGGTGTTGCGGTCGTAGCCGATGACCACGCCTGGCTCCAGCGCCACGACGTTGTTGCCGTCGTCCCATTGCTCGCGTTCGGCGGCGAAGCTGTTGCCGCCGGTTTCGACCACCCGCAGGCGCACGCCCAATTGTTCGCCCACCACCTCGATGAACGACTTGTGCTCGCGGCGGACGTCCATGCCATAGGGCCGGCTTTCGTCGGGCTGGATGATGAACGGCACGATCTCGTTGACGACTTCGGGGAAGACCGTGACCAGGTCGCGGTCGCAGAAGCTGAACACGGTATCCAGGTGCATGGCGGCGCGGGACTTGGGCAAGCCGGCGACGATGACTTTATGCACGGCGCCCTTGGCGAACAGGCTCTGCGCCAACTGGCCGATGGCCTGGCGGGAGGTCCGCTCGCCCATGCCGATCAGCACGATGCCGTTGCCGATGGGCATGACATCACCGCCTTCGAGGGTGGACTGGCCATGGTCCTTGTCCGGGTCTCCGTACCAGACCTGGAAGTCGGCGCCTGTGAACTGCGGGTGGAACGTGTAGATGGCGGTGGTGAGCAGTGTTTCCTGGCGCCGCGCCGGCCAATACATGGGGTTGAGCGTGACGCCGCCGTAGATCCAGCAGGTGGTGTCGCGGGTGAATTGGGTGTTGGGCAACGGCGGTAGGATGAAGCTGGAATGGCCCAGGTAGTCGTTGTACATCCTGACCACTTCGGCACCTTCACTTTGCGGCAGATCCTGGCCGGCCACACCGCCGATCAAAAATTCGGCCAGATGGCGCGGCTCCATGCCTTCGAGCCAACTGCGCACTTCATTGGTCAGGCCCACCCCAACGGTGTCGGGCGTAATCTTGCGGTCCAGTATCCACTTGAGTGCTTCGGGTTGCTGCACGATATCGGTCAGCAGGTTGTGCATCTCCAGCACGTCGACACCGCGCTCGCGCATCTTGGTGACGAAATCGAAGTGGTCACGCTTGGCCTGGTCCACCCAGATCACATCGTCGAACAACAGCTCGTCGCAGTTGCTCGGGGTCAGGCGCTTGTGCGCAAGGCCCGGCGCGCACACCATGACCTTGCGCAGCTTGCCGGCTTCTGAATGCACACCGTATTTCTGTTTTTCAGCGGACATGGTTTCAATCCTCCATTGAGTCGAAGAGGGGTCACAGCGTCAGGAAGCCGTCGTACAGGCCGACGGCTGCCACCAGGGCACCGACGACCACGGCTGCGAAAATCAGTTTTTCCACGGGGGTGAAGACAGGTTGGCCCACCTCACGCTTGGCCTTGGCAAACAGGATGGCGCCAGGGGCGTACAGCAACGCCGAGAGCAGCAGGTACTTCACCCCGCCGGCATACAGCAGCCAGATGGCATAGAGCAGGGCGATGCTGCCGATGAACAGGTCCTTGCGGCGTTCGGCCAGCGCCTGTTGATAGGTATCACTGCGCACCGCCAGCAACACGGCGTAGGCCGCCGACCACAGGTAGGGCACCAGGATCATCGAGGTAGCCAGGTAGATCAGCGACAGGTAGGTACTGTTGGAGAACAGCGTGATCACCAGGAAGATCTGCACCATGGCGTTGGTCAGCCACAAGGCGTTGGCAGGCACCTGGTTGGCGTTCTCGCGGCGCAGGAACGCGGGCATGGTATGGTCCTTGGCTGCGGCGAACATGATCTCGGCGCACAACAGCACCCATGACAGCAGCGCACCGAGCAGCGAAATGATCAGCCCGACACTGATCAGCACGGCGCCCCAGTGGCCGACCACATGCTCAAGCACGGCCGCCATCGAGGGGTTCTGCAGCCCTGCCAGTTCAGGCTGGGTCATGATGCCCAGCGACAGCACATTGACCAGCACCAGGAACAACAGCACCGTGATGAAGCCAATGACGGTGGCCTTGCCCACATCGGAGCGTTTTTCCGCACGTGACGAGAAGATGCTCGCGCCTTCAATGCCGATGAAGACCCACACCGTCACCAGCATCATGTTGCGCACCTGATTCATCACACCGCCTAGCTCAGGGGTCCTGGTGCCCCATATATCGGCGGTGAAGATGTCCAGCCGGAAGGCGAACAGGCAAATCAGCGCAAAGAGCACCAGCGGCACCACCTTGGCCACCGTGGTGACCAGGTTGATGAACGCCGCTTCACGGATGCCACGCAGCACCAGAAAATGCACGGCCCACAGCAGGATCGAGGCGCCGATGATCGCGGCCGGCGTGTTGCCCTCGCCAAACACCGGGAAGAAATAGCCCAGGGTGCTGAACAACAGCACGAAATAGCCGACGTTCCCCAGCCAGGCACTGATCCAGTAGCCCCAGGCCGAAGAAAAGCCCATGTAATCGCCGAAACCGGCCTTGGCATACGCATAGACCCCACCGTCCAGGTCAGGCTTGCGGTTAGCCAGGGTCTGGAATACGAAAGCCAGGGTCAGCATGCCCACGGCGGTGATCGCCCAGCCAATCAGTACCGCGCCCACGCCGGCGCTGGCGGCCATGTTCTGCGGCAGGGAAAATATACCGCCACCGATCATCGAGCCGACGACCAACGCAACTAATGCGCCGAGTTTTAGTTTTGCGGGAGAATCAGACATTTAACAACTCCTGCCAGGAGAAAGTTGGCCTCAGATTAAATCTGACGCCGTGGCCACACGCTGATATGGATCAGTGCATTGCAAGGTAAGGCCGTTGAATCACCTCACCGAACTCCTGGAGACTGCCGACTGCCATGGCTGCAGGCCTTGTACGCTGGCACCTCCATGTATTGCTCATCTTCATCCCTCTTTGCCTGCGAAGGTTGAAACTAGTCGCTTCTGGGCAGAGCGCAAATTTTTTACGGGTATTTATGCTTTTATCGGAATAGTGTGAACCGGTTGGCAACCTCGGGGTTCTTAACCACCGCACGCTTAGACGTTAATGGCTTAGTGGCTAAATGGAAGTACGGCTGTAATGACACCAGCCTTTATAAACAGTGTGTTGTTACAACTGCATGACTGTCAGGAAATATTTGGAGACCTATGGGCGAACAAGGACAGAAACTCCGGCTGGGGGCATTGGTGGCGCTCGTCGTGGGCTCAATGATTGGTGGCGGCATCTTTTCCTTGCCCCAGAACATGGCGGCCCGTGCCCAGGCCGGGGCGGTGCTGATCGGCTGGGGGATCACTGCCGTGGGCATGCTGGCCCTGGCGTTCGTTTTCCAGACGCTGGCCAACCGCAAGCCCGAACTGGATTCGGGGGTCTATGCCTATGCCAAGGCTGGGTTCGGCGATTACATGGGCTTTTCTTCGGCCTGGGGCTACTGGATCAGTGCTTGGCTGGGCAACGTTGGCTACTTCGTACTGTTGTTCAGCACCCTGGGGTTCTATTTCCCGGTGTTCGGTGAAGGCAATACCCCAGTGGCCATCGGGTGTGCCTCGATGTTGCTATGGGCCGTGCATTTTCTGGTGTTGCGCGGGATTCGCGAGGCGGCGTTCATCAACCTGGTCACCACGGTGGCCAAGGTGGTGCCCTTGGTACTGTTCGTCGTCATCGCGGCTTGCGCCTTTCGCCTGGATATCTTCACCCAGGACATTTGGGGGCAGGGCACTCCGGCGATCGGCAGTGTGCTCGAGCAAGTGCGCAACATGATGCTGGTGACGGTGTTCGTCTTCATCGGTATCGAAGGCGCCAGCGTGTATTCGGGCAGGGCACGGCGCCGGGCCGACGTGGGCAGGGCGACGGTCATTGGCTTTGTGGGTGTGCTGGCCCTGCTGGTGCTGGTCAACGTCCTCTCCCTTGGGGTCATGACGCAACCGGAGCTGGCTGGCTTGCAGAACCCCTCGCTGGCGGCGGTTCTGTCGCACATCGTTGGCCCCTGGGGCGCGTTACTGATCAGCCTGGGGCTGGCTGTCTCGTTGCTTGGGGCGTTGCTGTCGTGGGCGCTGCTGTGTGCCGAGATCCTCTATGCCACGGCGCGCGACCAGACCATGCCCCGTTTCCTTGCCAGGGAGAACGCCAACCAGGTACCTGCCAATGCACTGTGGCTGACCAACTGCATGATCCAGGGTTTTCTACTGATCACGCTGGTATCTGCCGGTACCTATACCAGCCTGATCTACCTGGCCTCATCCATGATTCTGGCGCCGTACCTGTGGTCTGCCGCCTACGCCATGTCGCTGGCCGTGCGTGGGGAGACTTACGCAGGCCAACCGGCCCGGCGGCGCAAGGACCTGCTGGTGGCCGCGCTCGCGGTGGTGTACGCCGTTTGGCTGCTGTATGCCGGTGGCCTGAAGTACCTGCTGCTCTCGGCGCTCTTGTACGCACCGGGGGTGATCCTGTTTGCGCGGGCCAAGCATGAACAAGGTCTCACGCTTTTCACGCTGATGGAGAAACTGATCTTCGCCGCCGTGCTGTCGGGGGCGGCGCTGGCAGGCTATGCACTCTGGTCAGGGTTGCTGAGCCTGTGAGCCGGCTGTGAACGGCCGTTCCGGGCGGGACCAGATCCACAGGTTGCCCAGGCTCATGCCGGCGATGGCCAGGAACACCGGCCAGTGATGCTCAAGAAACACCAGCATCAAAACCGCGCAGAGCAACATGCTGACCGTCGCACTGACCTTGGCCCGCCGCTGGATCACCTTGCCGTTGCGCCAGTTGTACAGAATAGGGCCGAACAACCGGTGATTTTCCAGCCAGGCGGACAGGCGAGGCGAGCTTCGCGTGGCCGCCCATGCCGACAACAGAATGAATTCGGTGGTCGGCAAGCCCGGAATGACAATGGCGACCAGGCCCACCCCCAGGCTTGCGTAAGCCAGGATCGCATACAGCAGTCGGGCAATTTTGGAGCGGGCAGGTTGGGTCATGGGCTCACTGCTAGAACGAACGGCCCCGGTCAGGGGGCCTTTGAAAGTGTTTCAAACCTGCTAGGCATCCACGGCATAGGCCTGTTTGAGCAAGACGGTAAAGCGCTCGAACGCTGCGACGGCGCCGTGTTCTGCAGCCACTTCTTCTCCAGCTGACAGCATCAGGCCATCGAGTGTTCGCGTGAACTGCTTCCAGCCTTCGGCGCGGCCACCGGCGGGCTCGCCCAGGTGGCGGGCGCCGAAGGTCTCCGACAAGCCCAGCGCCGCCGCCCGCTTGATTAGAAACGCGGCGCCCAGTTTGGAGCCTTCGGACACGAAGATCCAGCCTAATGCCTCTGCAATGCTGGGGCGCTGCACGGCCCCCGGCAGCTCGGCAGGCGCCTGCATGTCCAGGTCCGCCAGGTCCTGGCGGGCCTGATGGGCTCGGCAGCGCTCGGCAAGGTCGGGTATGAGGGCGATCAATCGCGGGTCGTTGTAGAGCGGCTGCAGTTCGGCCTGGAACAGGTACTGGGCCACCACGAAGCGGGCAAAACTTTCGCGGCTATCGAATGGCGCATGGGATTTGACCAGGGCGTCGAGTGCGGCATGGGGCGCCTGGGTCACCAGGTTCAGGCGTTGGGTACGCGAAGAAGCGCGGTTGCTCATGATGCAGTCCTTGGAAAGCGAAGCGTTTCAATACAAGACGAATCAACAGGGGCGGGGGCGTAAAAAACCCCGCAGGAACAGGGGTGGGTGCCAGGAACCAAGGCGGGAACACAGCGACCCCGCCCGGTTTCAGCTGCGCCAGCGCCTCAGATGTCCCACACCACGTTGATGGCGAAGTTACGGCCCGGCATGCTCAGGCGGTCGATGTTGGCCGGCTGGGTCACCGCGGCCTCCCCCTGGCCGTCATAGCTGCGCACCGAGTCCCACTGCCAGTACTTCTTGTCGGTGAGGTTGTACAGGCCGGCGTTCACGGTGATGTCATCGGTAACGTTGTAGAAGCCGGTCAGGTCCAGCACGCCATAGCCGGGCGTGCGGAACTTCGACGCCGAGCCATCGGGGGAATAGAAGGTGCTGTCGTCGACCCGCGTCTTGCGCTTGACCAGCGTCCAGCTCAGCAGCCCACCCATGTCGCCCTGCGTGTAGCCCAGGCCCATGACGCCCTTGAGTGGGTTGACGGTGTTGAGCGGCTGGCCGCTGTCGTCGTTGCGGCCGTAGGTGTATGCCAGGGAGCCTTGTGCATACAGCCCCTGTGGCGCGCCGAATTGGTCGAGTTCGAGCTGGCCTTTGACCTCGGCGCCTTTGATGGTCGCGCGCTTGATGTTGTTGGCCTGGAAGGTCTGCTCGAGGTTGGCGCCTTGCACGGCGTCTTCGTCAATGAAGTCACGGTACTTGTTGTAGTAGACCGCCATATCGAAGCTGCCCGTATCGAAGCGACCGCGCAGCCCGGTTTCCAGGCCCTTGCTGCGCTCAGGCCGCAGGCCAGGGTTACCCTCCACGCGGTAGCCTTGTTCCAGGTTCACGAACTTGCCGTACATGGACTTGGCCGTGGGCGTACGGAAGCCTTGGGCGTATTGCGCGTAGCCTGTGTAGTGGTCGTTGAAGGCATAGGTCATCCCCAGCTTGGGTGACACGCGGTGCCACTTCTTGTCTGAGTCATCCTGGAAAGCCGGGGCCGTGCCGCTGGCATCAAGGCCGCGCAGGAAAGCATCGGTGAAGTGAGGCGCCATGCGTGTGTAGTCGTAGCGCGCACCTGGCAGGAACGTCCAGCTGCCCCAGCGAATCTCGTCCTGAACGAACAGGCTGTAGGTATCGATGGTTGGGTCCGGGAAGTCGCTGACCAGCGCCTGGCCGTCGCGCGGGCTGTCCTGGCCGATACCCCGGCAGGTGCCGCCCACATTCACGCACGTGCCAGTACCGCTGCGCGCCCCGGTGACGTCCTGGTGCTTGAGGGTAGTGCCATAGGTCAGGGCGTGGTCGGTCTGGCCAAGGCTGAATGCCTTTTCAAGCTGGGCATCGAAGATCCACTGGCGGTCCTTGTAGGTGGTCTGGCGGTCGCGCAGTACCTGACGTCCCGAAGCGACGTACAGCTCGTCGGTGCGCTGGTCCGTCTTGGCGATCTGGTAGTTCAGGCTCCACCTGACATCGTCTGCGAACAGGCTGTCCAGGCCGAAACGTTGGTTCAGGCCGAAGCGCTCGCGGGTAATCGTGTCGTTGCCCTGGCGCATGCGGTACGAATTCATGGCACCAACGCCCGGGATGAATGGCCCGCCTACGGCGCTGAGCAGGTTCTGGTCGCGGTCGTCCTTGAAGCGTTCGTAGGTCACGCCCAGGCGGGCGTCGTCGGCGTAGTCCCAGCCCAGCTTGGCCAGCACGTTGGTGGTACGCGCATCCACTGGGTTGGCGCGGGTGCGTGCAAGGCCCACGCCGCCGTGATCGGCATGGCTCTCGGTTTCGTGACCGTTGCGCTGGCTCAGGTGCAGCAGACCGTCCAGGCTGCCCTCACGGCCAGCCACGGTGGCGGACGTCAGCCAATTGTCATCGGCTGAGCTGTAGCCGGTTTTGAGTCGCGCGCCAGCGTCTCGGCCAGGTTTGATGATGTCTTCAGGATCCAGGGTGAAGTAGCTCACTGCACCGCCGATGGCATTGCTGCCGTAGAGCACCGAGGCTGGGCCGCGCAGGATTTCCACCCGCTTGATGATTTCCGGGTCGACATAATTGCGCTGGGTCTGGGCGTAGGGCCCGTAGAAGAAGCTGTCCGGTATCGCCACGCCGTCGATCTGGGTGAGTATCCGCTCGCCATCGATACCGCGAATGTTGTAGCCGTTCAGGCCACTGCGCTGCCCGGTCCCCGCCACCGAGACGCCCGGCTCGTAGCGCACCAGGTCCTGGAGGGTGTTGACGTTCTGCCGGTCCAGCTGCTCTCGGGTCTGCACGCTGACCGTGCTGGGGACCTGGCTCACGTCCTGGGCACTGCGGGTGGCGCTGACGGTCACCTGCTGCAAGGCTATGGCCCCGCGACCTGACTGGCGCTCGAGCACCACGTTGCCGTGGCTGATGGTCCGCGGGACCAGGCCAGTGCCGTGTAGCAGGCGTTTGAGTGCCTGCTCGGGGGGCAGTGAACCCTGTATGCCGGGGGAGGCGACCCCTTCGGCCAGGCGAGCGTCGAAGCCCACCTGCCAGCCCGTGACCTGGCTGAAGGCATTGATGGCCGATACCAGCGGCTGTTGGGCGATGCCGAAGTGGTAGTCGCCCATGCGCGAGGTGCTCACCGACGCCGGCTCGACCGCCAGCGTGGGGAGTGAACAGGCGCCTGTGGCGAGCAAGGCGAGTGAAAACAGGGACAGTTGCCCCTTGAGGCGTGGCCGTAGGGTCGAACGGATAGGACTGGTGGGCATCGAAAGCGCTCCCTGACGCGCGAACTGTTCATAGGGTGTGCGTTCTTGATTGAACAAGAATCAATTGCATTGGCTATGACGAGACGGACAGGGAGGGGGTATCGCGTAAAAATAAATCCCAGGCGCCCAGCAGGGCATACGGCGCTGCCGCGGGTGGGCTGGTAGCGGTCAAGGCAGGCGCATCAGTTCAGGATGACCAGCGCTGGATACTCATGCAGTTGTGCCGAGGTGATATGGGCCAATGCACGTAGCGCCTCAAGCGGCTGGTCAAGGCGGTAGTTGCCGGTGACGGCGATGTTCTCCAGCCGTTCATTGCGATTGATGATCCAGCCGGGGTAATAGCGGCGCAGCTCGGCCAGCACCTGGCTCAAGGGGCAATTTTCGAAGACCAGGCGCCCATCGACCCAGGCCAGGTCCTTGCGCATGTCCAGTTGCCTGCGTGCACCGAGCCCGTCGGGCCCGACGCGAATGCTCTGACCGGCCTGCAAACGGATGCGTTGGACGCGGCCCCCTTGCACGTCGACGTCGACGTCGCCGCGTTGCACCTTGACCCAAGCCTGGCCATCGAGCAGGCGCACGGCAAAATCGGTGTCGCGTGCCTGGGCGCGCAGAGGGCCGGCTTGCACTTCGAGCGGTACCGGCGCGCCCTTGGGCACCTGGAAGTATGCCTCGCCTTGCAGCAGGCGGGCGACCTGCCGCCCGTCATTGCGCTCGCTGGCAAACGCTGACTGGGTATTGAGCAGCACCCGGGCATCGTCCTGAAGGTTCACCCGGTGGCGTTCCCCCGCGACCGTCAGGTGATCAGCCTGCAGGCGCACTGGCACGTTGCCGAACGTGAACAGGCCTACCAGCAGCGCGGCAGCGGTGGCCAGCGGTTTCCACTGGCGACGCAGGCGACCTGCGCGAGGGCGCGATGGGTAGCCCTGCAGCTGTGCAGCGGCCTGCTTGAGCGCTGCGCCGTTCCACAATGCCTCGGCTTGCACGAACGCTTCGGCATTTTCGGGAGCGGCTTGCAGCCAGGTTTCGAATGCGAGGTGGTCGGCGGGCTCGGCGGTTTCAAGACGGACCAGCCACGCCAAAGCCTCGTCCGTGGCACGACGACGCGCATTGGGCCTGGTTGGTGACGGGCGATGTTCGGGGCTGTCGGTCACGGTGAGTCCTTGAGCGGGCGTGCGCAGATGATCAGGGCGCTGGCGCGATGTGGCAAGCGGGCCTCATCGCGGCGGCCCGTCAGGCGTCCAGGCGATGGGCGACACCCAGGCAGATACCCATGATCAACTTCAGCTCCTTTTGCACCGTGCTCGCAGAAACCCCCAGCTGCTGGGCGATTTCGAGAGAGGTGGCGCCGTGCAGCCGGCTTAGCGTGAAGATCCTTTGCTGGCGTGGCGTCAGTTGCTTCAGGCTTTCGCTCAGGTGGCGCAGCAGTTGCTGGGCATGTGCAGCATCCTCGTTGCTGCTGGCGAGCACGGCGACATTGTTCACTACCTCGTCAGCCACGTCGTCGACCAGGGTTCGGGCCTGTACCCGGCGGGCACGCAAGTGGTCGAGCGCAAGGTTGCGGGCGGTCTGAAAGACGAAGGGTTCGATGTGCTGGACCGAACGCTCGCCCAGTGCGCGTGAGACGCGCAAGTAGGTTTCCTGAAGCAGGTCTTCGGCCGTGCAACGGTTGCCTACCATGCGCTGGAGCGTGCGGAGCAAGATGGGCCTCTGGCTGAGGAATACGGAATTGAACCGGGACTGACTCACGGAGCGACCTGACCTGACAAGCGGCCAATGATAATGCTTATCATCCGTGCTTGAGGTCAAGCTGCGAAATGTAGGCAAATCGTAACGGCGCCGCGAGTATCGCCGGTGCCGCAGAGCGGCTACGGCGATACGAGCTCGATGCCCCAGCACCTGTTACCAGTTGTCAGGGCGTGCTGGCACAGCCGTTACTGAGCGCGGCAGAGCGCCAGGCAGTTGTCCAGCATGCGGTTGGAGAAGCCCCACTCGTTGTCGTACCAGGCCAGCACCTTGAGCATGCGCCCATTGGCCCGTGTGTGGTTGGCATCGAAGATCGACGACAGCGGGTTGTGGTTGAAGTCGCACGAGACCAGGGGCAGGGCGTTATAGCCCAATACTCGCGAATGCTTGCTGGCCTCGAGGAACAGCTGGTTGACCTGTTCGGCCGTGGCTTCGCGCTTGAGGTTGACGGTGAGGTCCACCAGCGACACGTTGATCACCGGTACCCGCACGGCCATGCCGGTCAGCTTGCCGGCCAGCTCCGGCAGTACCAGGCCCACGGCCTCGGCGGCGCCAGTCTTGCTGGGGATCATCGACTGGGTGGCCGAACGGGCGCGGTAGGGGTCGCTGTGGTACACGTCGGTCAGCACCTGGTCGTTGGTGTAGGCATGGATGGTGGTCATCAGGCCTTGCTCGATACCGAACTCGCGGTGCAGCACCTGGGCGATGGGCGCCAGGCAGTTGGTGGTGCAGGAGGCGTTGGAAATGACCTGATGCGAGGCGCGCAGCACGTCGTGGTTGACGCCATACACCACGGTGGCATCAGCGCCCTTGGCCGGCGCCGAGACGATCACCTTGCCCGCGCCGGCAGCGATGTGCGCAGCGGCCTTGTCGCGCTCGGTGAACAGCCCCGTGCATTCGAAGACCACATCGATCGCCAGGGCTTTCCAGGGCAGTTCGGCCGGGTTGCGAATGGCGCTCACCGCGATGCGGTCGCCGTTGACGGTCAGGCTTTCGTGGTCGGCTTCGACGCTGGCCTCGAAGGTGCCGTGCACGCTGTCGTACTTGAGCAAGTGGGCGTTCATGGTGCTGTCGCCCAGGTCGTTGATGGCGACGACCTGCATGTCCTGGCGGTAGCCCTGGGTATAGAGTGCGCGCAGGACATTGCGCCCGATGCGGCCGAATCCGTTGATGGCGATGCGAAGGGTCATGGCGATACCTCTGGCAGTCCGAGTCAAACCTGTGGCACAAAGGTGCTTCACTGAAACGGTTTTGTTGTTGGAATTACAAGATTATTCAGTTGCAGATAGAAAACAAGCCTTTTTAGTGGCAGTATTTTGTTTAAACCTACAACGAGCGGTTCGATCGTGAGCCTACCGAAGCAGTGCGCGCCTGTCCTTTGAGCCTAGGCGGCAATCGGCCGGGCACGATCACTTGGTAAACCGCCCTTACAATTAGCCTGGAGTCCAGTACATGCACCCGCGCATCCTTGAGGTCACCCAACGGCTGGTCGAGCGTAGCCGCGCCACCCGCGAACGCTACCTGCAGCTGATCCGCGGGGCCGCCAGCGAGGGCCCGATGCGTGCCAGCCTGCAATGCGCCAACTTCGCCCATGGCGTGGCCGGTTGCGGCAGCGAGGACAAACAGACCCTGCGCCTGATGAATGCCGCCAACGTGGCCATCGTCTCGGCCTACAACGACATGTTGTCGGCCCACCAGCCCTACCTGCATTTTCCCGAACAGATCAAGCAGGCCCTGCGCGAAGTCGGCTCGGTAGGCCAGTTCGCCGGCGGTGTGCCGGCCATGTGCGATGGCGTCACCCAGGGCGAGCCGGGCATGGAACTGGCCATCGCCAGCCGTGAAGTGATCGCCATGTCCACTGCCGTGGCGTTGTCCCACAACATGTTCGACGCGGCCCTGATGCTGGGCATCTGCGACAAGATCGTGCCGGGCCTGATGATGGGGGCCTTGCGCTTTGGTCACTTGCCCACGGTGTTCGTACCGGGCGGGCCGATGGTCTCGGGTATTTCCAACAAGCAGAAAGCCGATGTGCGCCAGCGTTATGCCGAAGGCAAGGCCAGCCGAGAGGAACTGCTGGAATCGGAAATGCAGTCCTACCACGGCCCTGGCACCTGCACCTTCTACGGCACGGCCAACACCAACCAGCTGGTGATGGAAGTGATGGGGCTGCACCTACCGGGTGCTTCTTTCGTCAACCCCTACACGCCGCTGCGCGACGCGCTGACCGCCGAGGCGGCGCAACAGGTCACGCGCATGACCAAGGCCAGCGGCACCTTCATGCCCCTGGGCGAAATCGTCGACGAGAAGGCGCTGGTCAACTCGATCGTGGCCCTGCATGCCACAGGCGGTTCCACCAACCATACCCTGCACATTCCGGCCATAGCCCAGGCCGCCGGTATCCAGCTGACCTGGCAGGACATGGCCGACCTGTCCGAAGTGGTACCGACCCTGTCCCACGTCTACCCCAACGGCAAGGCCGACATCAACCACTTCCAGGCAGCCGGCGGCATGGCGTTCCTGATCCGCGAGCTGCTCGATGCCGGTTTGCTGCACGAGGACGTCAACACCGTCGCCGGCCCTGGCCTGCGTCGCTACACCCAGGAGCCGTTCCTGGAGGACGGCAAGCTGGTCTGGCGCGAAGGGCCACAGCAGAGCCTGGACGAAAGCATCCTGCGGCCCGTGGCGCGGCCGTTCTCCGCCGAAGGCGGGTTGCGGGTGATGGAAGGCAACCTGGGGCGTGGCGTGATGAAAGTCTCCGCCGTGGCTCCAGAGCACCGCGTGGTCGAGGCGCCGGCGCGCATCTTTCACGATCAGCAGTCATTGGCCGACGCCTTCAAGGCAGGCGAGCTGGAGCGGGACTTCGTCGCAGTGGTGCGCTTCCAGGGCCCGCGCTGCAACGGCATGCCGGAGCTGCACAAACTCACCCCGTTCCTTGGCGTGCTGCAGGATCGCGGGTACAAGGTAGCCCTGGTGACCGATGGGCGCATGTCCGGTGCATCGGGCAAGATCCCCGCCGCCATTCACGTGTGCCCCGAAGCTTATGACGGCGGCCCGCTGGCACGGCTGCGCGATGGTGATATCGTGCGGGTCGATGGCGCTGAAGGTACATTGCGGGTAATGGTATCGGCCGACGAGCTGGCCCTGCGTGACCTGGCGACCGCGCCCCAGGGCAATGACCTGGGCTGCGGGCGCGAGCTGTTCGGCTTCATGCGCATGGCGTTCAGCCCGGCAGAGCAGGGCGCCAGCGCCTTTACCTCTGCCCTGGAGAACCTGAAATGAATGACCTGCTGGTTGGCGACATCGGCGGCACCAATGCCCGTTTTGCGTTATGGCGTGACAACCAGCTGCACGAGGTGAAGGTATTCGCCACCGAGGACTACACAAGCCCGGAACAGGCCATCGAAGCGTATTTTGAAGCCCTGGCCATACCGCGGGGTGGCGTAGCCGCTGCTTGCCTGGCGGTGGCCGGCCCGGTCGATGGCGATGAGTTTCGCTTCACCAACAACCATTGGCGCCTGAGCCGGACCGCCTTTTGCCAACGCTTACAGATCGGGCACCTGTTGCTGATCAACGATTTCACCGCCATGGCCCTTGGCATGACCCGCCTGCGCGAGGGTGAGTGTCGAGAAGTCTGCCCAGGTCAGGCCGATCCGCTGCGCCCGGCGCTGGTCATCGGACCCGGTACAGGCCTGGGTGTCGGCTCGCTGTTGCGCCTGGGGGGCAAGCACTGGCATGCCTTGCCAGGCGAAGGCGGGCACGTCGACCTGCCGGTGGGCAATGCCCGAGAGGCGGCGATCCATCAGTACATCCATGGCCAGATCGGCCATGTCAGTGCCGAGACGGTGCTCAGCGGCGGCGGGCTGGTGCGCCTGTACCAGGCCATTTGCGCCCTGGATGGTGAAAATCCGCGACACACTTCGCCGGCGCAGATCACCGATGCGGCCCTGGGTGGCGAGCCGCGGGCGCGGGCGGTGATCGAGCAATTCTGCCGGTTCCTGGGACGCGTGGCGGGCAACAACGTGCTTACCCTGGGCGCGCGTGGTGGAGTATATATCGTCGGCGGCGTGATCCCACGCTTTGCCGAGCTGTTCCTGCGCAGCGGTTTCGCCGACAGTTTCGGCGACAAAGGCTGCATGAGCGGTTACTTCCAAGGCGTGCCCGTATGGCTGGTGACTGCCGAGTTTTCCGGGCTGCTGGGCGCTGGCGTGGCCTTGCAGCAAGCGCTGGATCAGGGCTAGGCGCCTGGGCTCCCTGCAAGGCGACACAGGTCAGCGGGCAACAAGACCCGCCACCACAAAAGGACATCCCCCTTGAGCACTGCCGGCAAATCCATCCTGATGGTCGACGACGATCAGGAAATTCGCGAACTGTTGCAAACCTACCTCAGCCGCTCGGGCTTTCAGGTCAATGCCCAGGCCGATGGCGCCGGGTTTCGTCATGCCCTGGACACCACCGCTTGTGACCTGGTTATCCTGGACGTCATGCTGCCGGACGAGGACGGTTTCAGCCTGTGCCGATGGGTACGCCAGCACCCGCGCCATGCGCGGGTGCCCATCATCATGTTGACGGCAAGCTCGGACGAGACCGATCGGGTCATCGGGCTCGAGCTTGGCGCCGATGATTACCTGGGCAAGCCGTTCAGCCCGCGTGAACTACAGGCCCGCATCAAAGCCTTGCTGCGCCGCGCCGAGTTCGGGCAAGCAGCGCCGGGTGGGGCGGTGCTGGCATTCGACGATTGGCGGCTCGACACGGTCAGCCATCGCCTGTTCCACCGCGACGGAGAGGAGGTGATTCTCTCGGGCGCGGACTTTGCGCTGCTCAAGCTGTTTCTGGACCACCCCCAGCAGATCCTCGACCGCGACACCATCGGCAACGCCACGCGAGGGCGAGAGCCGATGCCACTGGACCGCATCGTGGACATGGCCGTCAGCCGTCTGCGCCAGCGCTTGCGCGACACCGAGAAGCCACCCCGGCTGATCCGCACCGTGCGTGGCAGCGGCTACCTGCTGGCGACCCATGTCTGCACTGCACCCTGAGCGGCGGTGGCGCCTGCTGCCACGTTCGCTGCTGGGGCGCATGCTGCTGCTGACCTTGCTGGTGGTTCTGCTGGCCCAAGGGCTGTCGAGCATCATCTGGGTGGCCCAGCTGCGCGCCAGCCAGTTGCAAGGGCTGCGTGCCAGTGCCAGCAGCCTGGCCCACTCGATGAGCGCCAGCGTCAGTTACTTTCGCTCGCTGCCCGTTGCTTACCGGCCAATGGTGCTCGACCAGTTGCGCAGCATGGGAGGCACGCGGTTTTTCGTTTCGCTGAACGCCAAGCCGCTGGACATGCAGATGCTGCCTGTCACGCCGCGCAAGCAGGCAGTGATGGAGGTGTTCCAGCAAGTGCTGCATGAGCGTCTAGGGCCGCAGATGGACATTTCCGTCGAATTCGTCGACCCCGATGAACTGCGCATCTTCAACAGCGGGCTCAAGCTCGACGAGCTGCCAAGGTCATGGGCCCATTATTCGCTCACCCTCGAACCGCTCAATCCGCCGGTACTGGTCACCCAGATTCGTCTGGCCGAAGGCGAATGGCTGTACATCGCCTCGTTGTTGCCCGAGCCCTATACCAGCCTGGAAGCCGAGCGTCTGCCGCGCCAGCAGATCGGCTTCATCGTCCTGACTACGGCATTGTTGTTGCTGTTCATCGGGCTGCTGGTGCAATGGCAGAGCTGGCCGCTCAAGCGCCTGGCCCGTGCAGCGCGGGAGCTGTCACTGGGCGCCGATGTTGCGCCTGTGGCCGAAGGCGGCGGCAGCGAGGTGGTGGAGGTGGGCCGGGCCTTCAACAGCATGCGCGAGCGGATCAGCCGTTACCTCACCGAGCGTAGCCAATTGTTCAGCGCCATCTCCCACGACCTGCGTACGCCCATCACCCGGCTTCGCCTGCGTGTCGAACTGCTTGAAGACGAGCACCTGCAAGCCAAGTTCAGCCAGGACCTGGACGAACTGGAATTGCTGGTAAAGGGCGCGCTGCAATGCGTGAAGGACACCGACATTCACGAGAACATCGAGCCGGTGGACCTCAATCATATCCTCGAACTGCTGGCCGAGCCGTACCTGCGAGACGGTAGGATCATACTCGAAGGGCATGCCCTGGCGCCGTATCCGGGCAAGCCACTGGCATTGCGGCGCTGCATCGGCAACCTGATCGACAACGCCATCAAGTACGGCGAGCGGGCGCGGCTGCGTATCATCGACGGTGCGGCAGGCTTCGTCCTGCAGGTCGATGATCAGGGGCCTGGGGTGCCGCAACAGCAGATGGAGCAGGTGTTCGAACCCCATGTGCGGCTGGCCGGTCATCAGCAAGGCTATGGGCTGGGGTTGGGCATTGCCCGCAACATCGCCCACAGCCACGGTGGCGAGGTCAGCCTGCTCAATCTGCGCGAAGGCGGCTTGCGGGTGACCTTGTACCTGCCACGGGGCGTGGACTGACGCACCTGTACGCGTTGAACGTGCACCTGCGCGCAGAGGGCCAAATGTCACGGGCACGTGACAATCATGCCCGCGTTCGTGACACCCCACGTGGCCTGGCTGGCTAGAATCGGCACACGACTGGCAAGGACCTCGCTGGCGATGAACAATAATCTTTCTTCACAGGTGTCCTGGCTCCAAGCTCCGGGGCACTCTGCATGGCGGCTGGCCGAGGGGCAGCGGTTGCTGGCCTTCGCCAGGGCTGCACGGCTCGCAGAAGGGTTTGGTGACCTGGATGCGGCAGGCAGGCTTGCCCTTGATGCAAGCGCCCAGACCCTGACCACTGCCCGCATGACCCACTGTTTCGCCCTGGCTCACCTTCAAGGCCTGCCGGGCCACCTAGGGCTGGCTGCCCACGGTGTGAGTGCCCTGCGCGGCCCCCTGAAGGATGCGCGCTACGGCGGCTGGTTTGCCCAGGCGGGCGGCCGTCAGGACAGTGGCAAGGATGCGTACCTGCATGCGTTCGTCGCCCTGTCCGCCAGCTCCGCCGTGGTGGCGGGCGTCGATGATGCTGAGGCCTTGCTGAGCGACGCCATCGACATCATCGAGCGGCATTTCTGGAGCGAGGAGGAAGGTGCGCTTCGCGAAGCCTACGCCCGCGCCTGGCAGATGCCCGAGCCCTACCGCGGCGCCAACAGCAACATGCACGCGACCGAGGCGTTCCTGGCCCTGGCCGATGTCACCGGCAACCCAGTGTGGTTGCACCGCGCCTTGCGCATTGCCGAGCGCATCATCCATGCCCACGCGGCTGCCAACGGCTACCGAGTGGTGGAACACTTCGACGTCTTCTGGCGGCCGCTCAAGGACTACAACCAAGCACACCCGGCCGACCACTTCCGACCCTACGGCACGACGCCTGGGCATGCCTTCGAGTGGGCGCGGCTTCTGCTTCATCTGGAGGCCAGCCTGGCCCGCTGCGGGCACCAGCCCCCGCCATGGCTGGTCGACAGTGCCCGCGCCCTGTTCGACGCCGCCTGCGCACAGGCGTGGAGCGTCGATGGCCAGCCTGGCTTCGTCTACACCCTCGGCTGGGATGATCAGCCACGGGTACGCGCCCGGCTGCATTGGGTTCACGCCGAAGCCTGCGCATGCGCAGCAGCCCTGTTGCAGCGCACGGGGCAGGCGCGCTTCGAGCAGTGGTATCGGCGCTGCTGGGACTTCATCACCGAGCATTTCATCGATCTTGACGGCGGCAGTTGGCACCACGAACTCGATGCCGACAACCGTCCTGCCGGCACGATATGGCCCGGTAAGCCCGACCTGTACCATGCCTACCAGGCCCTGTTGCTACCCGGCCTGCCGCTGGCACGAAGCCTGGCGAGCGGGTTGGCCCTGAATGTAACCAAACGATGACATTCGCGCATCGCTTCGTTACCTGGCGGTGCGCGCACGCTGTTTAGACTCCATGCAACGCAAGCGCACGACTTGCACGGCATAACAACAATAAGGTGTAGAAATGACTTCCTACCTTCGTCTCGCTGCCGCGATCTCCCTGGCATCCCTGTTCCCCCTGACTGCGCACGCTGCCGATGCCAAGGGCACCGTCGAAGTGGTGCACTGGTGGACATCGGGTGGTGAAAAAGCGGCCGTCGATGTGCTCAAGGCCCAGGTCGAGAAAGACGGTTTCACCTGGAAGGACGGCGCCGTGGCCGGCGGCGGCGGCGCTACTGCCATGACCGTGCTCAAAAGCCGAGCGGTGGCTGGCAATCCGCCAGGCGTCGCGCAGATCAAGGGCCCCGACATCCAGGATTGGGCTGCAACCGGCCTGCTCGACAGCGACGTGCTCAAGGATGTGGCCAAGCAGGAAAAGTGGGATGCACTGCTGGACAAGAAAGTCGCCGACACCGTGAAATACGACGGCGACTATGTAGCCGTTCCGGTCAACATCCACCGCACCAACTGGCTGTGGATCAACCCTGAAGCCTTCAAGAAGGCCGGGATCGACAAGGCGCCCGCCACCCTCGATGAGTTCTATGCCGCTGCCGACAAGCTCAAGGCGGCAGGCATCATCCCGCTCGCCCACGGTGGCCAGCCGTGGCAGGACAGCACCGTCTTCGAAAGCGTCGTGCTGTCGGTGATGGGTGTCGACGGCTACAAGAAAGCCATGGTCGACCTGGACAACGATGCCCTGACCGGGCCCGACATGATCAAGGCCCTGACCGAACTCAAGCGGGTCGCCACGTACATGGACCCCGATGGCAAAGGCCAGGACTGGAACCTGGAAGCTGCCAAGGTCATCAACGGCAAGGCCGGTATGCAGATCATGGGCGACTGGGCCAAGAGCGAGTGGACCTTGGCCAAGAAAACCGCCGGCAAGGACTACCAGTGCGTGCCGTTCCCTGGCACCGAGAAGGCCTTCCTGTACAACATCGATTCGCTGGTGGTGTTCAAGCAGAACGATGAGGGCACAGCCGCCGGCCAGCAGGACATCGCCCGCAAGGTGCTGGGTGAGGAGTTCCAGAAGGTGTTCAGCACCAACAAAGGCTCGATCCCGGTGCGCAACGACATGCTTGCCGACATGGGCAAGTATGGGTTCGATGCGTGCGCCCAGACCTCGGCCAAGGACTTCCTCGCCGACGCCAAGACCGGCGGCCTGCAGCCGAGCATGGCGCACAACATGGCCACGACGCTGGCCGTGCAGGGCGCCTTCTTCGATGTGGTGACCAACTACATCAACGACCCCAAGGCCGACCCGGCAGACGCGGCCAAGAAGCTGGCAGCCGCCATCCGAGCGGCCAAGTAGCCCACGGGCTGGCCAATGCGGCCCGGTGTCGGGGATGCCTGACGGGTCGCTGCGCCATCGTGGCCCGGCGTGACAAGCAGGCTGCGTGGCCCATCGACCTGTGGCTGCGTCAGTCTCGCGCGGCCACCGGCCTCGCACCCCGGTGCCACGCAGCGCCCAAGGCGACCTTCAAACCTGAGCAAGACAGTCGCTGCCGCGCGCCCTGCGCAGCAGCGCCTTCGAGGTGAACCATGACCACTACCACCGCCCGCCTGCGGGCTTCTCCCATGGATGCGCTACAGCGCTGGCTGCCCAAGCTGGTGCTGGCGCCGAGCATGTTCATCGTGCTGGTGGGCTTCTACGGCTACATCCTCTGGACCTTTGTGCTGTCCTTCACCACGTCCACGTTCCTGCCTACCTACAAGTGGGCAGGGCTGGCGCAGTACGTGCGTTTGTTCGACAACGACCGCTGGTGGGTGGCGAGCAAGAACCTGCTGGTGTTCGGCGGGCTGTTCATTACCATCAGCCTGGCGATTGGCGTGCTGCTGGCGGTGCTGCTGGACCAGCGCATTCGCCGCGAGGGGTTCATCCGCACCATTTACCTGTATCCCATGGCCCTGTCGATGATCGTTACCGGCACGGCCTGGAAGTGGTTGCTCAACCCTGGCATGGGGCTGGACAAGCTGCTGCGCGACTGGGGCTGGGAGGGCTTTCGCCTGGACTGGCTGCTGGACCCGGACCGGGTGGTGTACTGCCTGGTGATCGCGGCCGTGTGGCAGGCCTCGGGTTTCATCATGGCGATGTTCCTCGCCGGCCTGCGGGGCGTCGATCCCTCGATCATCCGCGCCGCCCAGATCGACGGTGCCAGCCTGCCGCGCATCTATTGGCGCGTGGTGCTGCCCAGCTTGCGCCCGGTGTTCTTCAGCTCGGTGATGATCCTCTCGCACATCGCCATCAAGAGCTTCGACCTGGTTGCTGCGATGACGGCAGGCGGGCCCGGCTATTCGTCTGACCTGCCGGCGATGTTCATGTATGCCTTCACCTTCAGCCGCGGGCAGATGGGCATGGGCTCGGCCAGTGCCATCCTCATGCTGGGGGCGATCCTGGCCATCCTGGTGCCTTACCTGTATTCAGAGTTGCGGAGCAAACGCCATGCATAGCCCTGTCGACAAACCCGCGCTCAGCCCCAGCCGGCTCGCCATCCATGCCGTGCTGCTGATCGCCGTGGTGCTGTACCTGGTGCCACTGGTGGTGATGCTGCTGACCAGTTTCAAAACCCCCGAGGACATCAGTACCGGCAACCTGCTCAGCTGGCCGACAGCGATCACGGCCATTGGCTGGGTCAAGGCCTGGGGCACGGTCAGCGGCTATTTCTGGAACTCGATTTTGATCACCGTGCCCGCGGTGCTGATTTCCACCACCATTGGTGCGCTCAATGGCTATGTGCTGTCGATGTGGCGCTTCCGTGGCTCGCAGCTGTTCTTCGGCCTGCTGTTGTTCGGTTGCTTCCTGCCGTTCCAGACGGTGCTGCTGCCGGCCTCGTTCACCCTGGGCAAGCTCGGGTTGGCCAGTACCACCACCGGCCTGGTGCTGGTACATGTGGTCTATGGCCTGGCCTTCACCACACTGTTCTTTCGCAACTTCTACGTCAGCATTCCCGATGCCCTGGTCAAGGCCGCACGGCTGGACGGGGCAGGGTTCTTCACCATCTTCAGGCGCATCATCCTGCCCATGTCAACGCCGATCATCATGGTCTGCCTGATCTGGCAGTTCACCCAGATCTGGAACGACTTCCTGTTCGGCGTGGTGTTCTCCAGTGGCGACTCGCAGCCCATCACGGTGGCCTTGAACAACCTGGTCAATACCAGCACCGGGGCCAAGGAGTACAACGTCGACATGGCCGCCGCGATGATCGCCGGCCTGCCGACCCTGCTGGTGTACGTGGTGGCAGGCAAATATTTCGTGCGCGGGCTCACGGCCGGCGCGGTTAAGGGGTAAGTCATGGCAACGCTCGAACTTCGCAACGTGAACAAAACCTACGGTGCCGGGCTGCCGGATACCCTCAAGGACATCCAGCTGTCGATCAAGGACGGTGAGTTCCTGATCCTGGTCGGCCCTTCGGGCTGCGGCAAGTCGACCTTGATGAACTGCATCGCCGGGCTTGAGCAGATCACCGGTGGCGCCATCCTGATCGACCAGCAGGACGTCAGCGGCATGAGCCCCAAGGACCGTGACATCGCCATGGTGTTCCAGTCCTATGCGCTGTACCCGACCATGACCGTGCGCGAGAACATCGAATTTGGCCTGAAGATCCGCAAGATGCCCCAAGCCGCCATCGACGAGGAGGTGGCGCGGGTGGCCAAGCTGCTGCAGATCGAGCACCTCCTGGCGCGCAAGCCGGCGCAACTGTCTGGCGGTCAGCAGCAGCGCGTGGCCATGGGCAGGGCGCTGGCGCGCCGGCCGAAGATCTACCTGTTCGATGAACCGTTGTCCAACCTCGATGCCAAGTTACGGGTCGAGATGCGCACTGAAATGAAACTGATGCACCAGCGCCTGAAAACCACCACCGTCTACGTCACCCATGATCAGATCGAGGCCATGACCCTGGGTGACAAGGTAGCTGTCATGAAGGACGGCATCATCCAGCAGTTCGGTACGCCTCAGCAGATCTACAACGACCCGGCCAACCAGTTCGTCGCAAGCTTCATTGGCTCGCCGCCCATGAACTTCGTGCCGGCGCGGCTGGTTGCACAAGGCGGTCAGGTGCATGCGGTACTCGACAGTGGCCAGGCACGCTGCGAGCTGCCCCTGCCCGGCGCCGACCTGGGCCTGGAAGGGCGCGAAATCGTCTTGGGCATTCGTCCCGAGCAGATTGCCCTGGGCGCCGAGGGTGGCAACGGCGGGCCAAGCATTCGCGCCCAGGTACAGGTCACCGAGCCCACCGGCCCGGACATGCTGGTGTTCGTGACACTCAACCAGACCAAGGTGTGCTGCCGACTGGCCCCCGACGTGGCCTGCCAGGTAGCCGACACCCTGGCCCTGCAGTTCGACCCGGCGCGGGTGCTGCTGTTCGACGCCCAGAGCGGCGAGCGCCTACAGGCAACCCGTATCGCCAATACCGTCAAGGACAACATGGCTGCCCTCGGTGGCCGTTGAATCGTCTACACCATCAATAAGAAAAAGAGGACGCAACGCAATGGAACAGCGCAATCGTATTACCACCTGGGGCTCACTGGCGTTGCTTGCGCCGCTGGCGATGGCCGTCAGTACTGGCCTGCAGGCTGCCGAAGCTTTCTCCAGCGAGTCGAAATGGATGACCGGTGATTGGGGCGGCACCCGCACCGAGCTGCTGGAAAAAGGCTACGACTTCACCGTCGATTACGTTGGCGAAGTGGCCAGCAACCTCCACGGTGGCTACAACAACGACAAGACCGCCCGCTACAGTGACCAGTTCGCCTTGGGTGCGCACTTGGACCTGCAGAAGATCTTCGGCTGGCACGATGCCGAATTCAAACTGGCCATCACCGAGCGAAGCGGTCGCAACCTGTCCAACGACCGCATCAGCGACCCACGCGCCGGGCAGTTCAGCTCGGTGCAGGAAGTGTGGGGACGCGGCCAGACCTGGCGCTTGACCCAGATGTGGTTCAAACAGAAGTACTTCGACGGCGCGCTGGATGTGAAATTCGGCCGCTTCGGGCCGGGCGAGGACTTCAACAGTTTCCCTTGCGACTTCCAGAACCTGGCGTTCTGCGGCTCGCAAGTGGGTAACTGGGTGGGCGGTATCTGGTACAACTGGCCCGTCAGCCAATGGGCGACGCGCGTCAAGTACAACGTCACCCCCGAGTTCTATGTACAAGTCGGTGCCTACGAGCAGAACCCGTCCAACCTGGAAACCGGCAATGGCTTCAAGCTGAGCGGCAGCGGCACCAAGGGCGCGATCCTGCCGGTGGAAATGGTCTGGACGCCGAAGCTCAACGGCCTGCCCGGCGAATACCGCCTGGGCTATTACTACAGCACCGCCGATGCCGAAGATGTGTACAAGGACGTCAACGGCAACGCCCAAGGGCTCAGTGGTTCGGGCTTCAAGTCGCACTCTAGCAAGCACGGCTGGTGGGTGGTGGCGCAACAGCAGGTGACGGCCCAGGCGGGCGACGTCAACCGCGGGCTGAGCCTGTTCGCCAACTTCACGGTGCACGACAAGGCCACCAACGTGGTCGACAACTACCAGCAGGTGGGCATGGTATACAAAGGCGCCTTCGACGCCCGGCCCAAGGATGACATCGGTTTCGGTATCGCCCGCATCCACGTCAATGACGATGTGCGCAAGCGTGCGCGCCAGCTCAACGACATGAGCGGCATCAACGACTACGACAACCCAGGCTTCGTCCCGCTGCAACGTACCGAGTACAACGCCGAGCTGTACTACGGCTTCCACGTCACCAACTGGCTGACCGTGCGGCCGAACCTTCAGTACATCAAGAGCCCCGGCGGCGTGGATGAAGTGGACAATGCGCTGGTGGCAGGCCTGAAGATTCAGTCGTCTTTCTAAGTGCATTTGTTGTAAATTTACGCCAATCCCGTTTGGCGCCCGGCAACCACTGACCTGCAGTGGTTGCCGTGGACAGGCCAAGACAGCGCTACCTCAAACAACAAGAGCCCTGCACTATGCCTGAGCATCCGCTCCATCGCTTCTTCGCCGCGCGGCGGCCCCGGCCGACGTTCGAATGGGAGCGCTACCAGCAGCGCGATGTGCTGATCATCGATCATCCCCTGTGCCAGGCGGCTTTCAGTCGCCAGGGGGCACAGTTGCTGCATTTCCAGCCCACAGGTGAACGGCCCTGGCTGTGGTGCGCAGAACAGTGGCCACAGGTGGGCGCCATTCGCGGCGGGGTGCCGGTCTGCTGGCCCTGGTACGGGCGCCATCCCAGTGAAGACCTGTGGCCTGCCCACGGTTGGGCCCGCCTGCTGGACTGGAAGCTGATGGACAGTCATGAGGATGAGCAGGGCGTGGTCCTCAAGTGGCGCCTGGAACTGTGCGACTGGCAGGTCGACCTGGAGGCGCGGCTGGGCAGCCGCATGGAGTTGAGCCTGAGCACCGAGCATCAGGACAGCGAGCCGTGCCAGTTGAGTCATGCCTTGCTGGCCTACTGGCGTATCAGTGACGTGTCGGAGGTAGCGCTGTCCGGGCTCGAGGACATCGAGGGGTACGACCACCTCAACCGTCAGGCATGCCGCCAGGACGGGGCGCTCAAGCCCAAGGGCGGCTGCCAGCGGGTCTATCCGGGCATTCCGCGCGTGCAACTGCATGACCCGGCCTGGCAGCGCCAGCTGTGCATCGACACCGGCGACAGCGACGACACGGTCGTATGGCACCCCGGCAGCCGGCCGCTATTGGGGGTTACCGGGCGCGAGTGCCAGCGTTTCGTGTGTGTGGAGGCTGCCAGCGGCAGCGACGACGGCCTGAGCCTGGCACCGGGGCAGCGCGCGCACTTGAGTCTGCAGGCGCACCGGCTCAGCTGAGTTCGTCGTCCTCGATGGGGTAGCGACTGGCGTTGAGGCTTTCCTTGATTTTGCGCAGGT
Organism: Pseudomonas sp. UBA5568; assembly: GCF_002425525.1. Classification (NCBI taxonomy): domain Bacteria; kingdom Pseudomonadati; phylum Pseudomonadota; class Gammaproteobacteria; order Pseudomonadales; family Pseudomonadaceae; genus Pseudomonas; species Pseudomonas sp. UBA5568. The sequence goes on from NZ_DIMK01000039.1 coordinate 131,486, forward strand.
GTGGCTGGAAATCCACGCCCCGGCGCAAGGTCATGCCGGTGGCCAGCACATCGAGTACGGTCAACTGGATGATGCGCGAGGTCATCGGCATATAGATGTCGGTGTCTTCGGGCAGGGGGATGTGAAGGCTAAGGCTGCAGGCGTTGGCCAGCGGCGACCCGGCCGCTGTCAGGCCCAGCACCGAGGCGCCGTTTTCCCTGGCCAGACGGGCTACTTCCACCAGCTCGCGAGTACGCCCGGTGTAGGAAATGATCACGAACAGGTCGCCAGTATGGGTCACCGAGGCCAGCATGCGTTGCATCAGTACGTCGGCATGCGCCGACACTGCCAGGTTGAAGCGGAAGAACTTGTGCTGGGCATCCAGCGCCACCGGCGCGGAAGCGCCCAGGCCGAAGAAGTGAATCTGCCGAGCCTGGATCATCATGTCGACTGCGCGGCTGACCTGCTGGGGATCCAGCTGCTGGCAGGCACTGTCGAGCGAAGCGATGGCGCTGGCGAAGATTTTCTGGGTATAGGCCGCCGGATCGTCATCGGCCTCCACTGCACGGCTGACGTAGGCAGCGCCGCTGGCCAGGCTTTGCGCCAGTTGCAGTTTCAGCTCCGGGTAACCGCTGACACCGAAGGAGCGGCAGAAGCGGTTGACGGTCGGTTCGCTGACCTTGGCCGCCTGGGCCAGCGCCGCGATGCTGAAGCGTGTGGCTTGTTGCGGGTTGAGCAGGATGACTTCGGCGACTTTGCGTTCGGCCTTGTTCAGCTCGTCGAGGCGTCCCTGGATCTGTTCCAGGAGGTTTCTCACGCGGTCCATGGGGTGTCCTTGGGTCGGGAAGACAGCCAGCTGAGGGAGCAGCAGGCCTGTTTGCAGGGTCGTCTATCGTACTGGCGGCGCCGATTGCGCACCACTCGTCTGTCATACATCCGAATAATGTTATGGTTTTTACTACATTTTTCCTTGAAAACCCTAACTGAAAACGGTATTTCTAAATCAACTTTAGGAAAGAACCAACATCATGGCTGCAATCAGTGTCGAACCTTGCACATTTGCCCTGTTTGGCGCCCTGGGCGACCTGGCCCTGCGCAAGCTCTTCCCTGCGCTGTACCAGCTCGACCGCGCCGGGCTATTGCACGCCCAGACGCGCCTGCTGGCGCTGGCGCGTGAGGCTGGCAGCGCCCAGGATCACCTGAACAGCATCGAAGCCCACTTGCGCAAACATGTGCCCGAGGCCGACATCGAGGCTCCGGCGCTCGAGCGCTTCCTGGCAAGGCTCGATTACCAGCACCTGGATTTTCTGCAGCCAGAAGGCTATCAGGCCCTGGCCGCGCAAGTGCCTGACGGGCATCCCCTGATCGCCTACTTCGCCACGGCCGCCGTTGTGTATGGTGCCATCAGCGAAAACCTGGACAAGGCGGGCCTGAGCGAGCGCACCCGTGTGGTACTGGAGAAGCCGATCGGTCACGACCTTGAGTCCTCACGCCGGGTCAATGATGCCGTGGCGCGGTTCTTTCCCGAAAGCCGCGTCTATCGCATCGACCACTACCTGGGCAAGGAGACGGTACAGAACCTGATCGCCTTGCGCTTCGCCAACAGCCTGTTCGAAACCCAATGGAACCAGAACTCCATCTCCCACGTGGAAATCACGGTGGCGGAGAAGGTGGGTATCGAGGGTCGCTGGGGCTACTTCGACAAGGCCGGGCAGTTGCGCGACATGATCCAGAACCACCTGTTGCAATTGCTGTGCCTGATTGCCATGGACCCGCCGAGCGAGCTGTCGGCCGACGCCATTCGCGACGAGAAGGTCAAGGTGCTCAAGGCGCTGGCGCCAATCACCGGAGACGGGTTGAGCACGCGGGTGGTGCGCGGCCAGTACATTGCCGGCTACAGCGATGGCAAGCCGGTGCCGGGTTACCTTGAAGAAGACAACGCCAACAGCCAGAGCGACACCGAGACCTTCGTCGCTCTGCGCGCCGACATTCGCAACTGGCGCTGGTCGGGCGTGCCGTTCTATCTGCGCACCGGCAAGCGCATGCCGCAAAAGCTGTCGCAGATCGTCATCCACTTCAAGGAAACGCCGCACTACATCTTTGCCCCGGAACAGCGTTTGCAGGTGGGCAACAAGTTGATCATTCGCCTGCAGCCGGACGAAGGTATCTCCCTGCGCGTGATGACCAAGGAGCAAGGGCTGGACAAGGGTATGCAACTGCGCAGTGGCCCGCTGCAACTGAATTTTTCCGACGCCTGGCGTAGCGCGCGGATTCCGGACGCCTATGAACGCTTGCTGCTTGAAGTGATGCGGGGCAACCAGAACCTGTTCGTGCGCAAGGACGAAATCGAGTACGCCTGGAAGTGGTGTGACCAGCTGATTGCCGGCTGGCGCAACACAGGCGACGCCCCCAAGCCCTATGCTGCGGGCAGCTGGGGGCCAATGAGCTCGATTGCTTTGATCACCCGCGATGGGAGGGCCTGGTATGGCGACATCTGAAACATTGTCCGACTTGCAGTTTCCGACGAGCACCGAGGTGCATCAACTGCCCGACGCAAGCACCCTGGCTGACACATTGGCCAAGGATGTGAGTGAGCGCCTGCGGGCGGCCATCGACGCTAAAGGCCAGGCCTGCGTCGTGCTGTCTGGTGGACGCAGCCCGGTGCCTTTTCTCGAGCAACTGGCCAAGCAGGACATGGACTGGAGCAAGGTGACGGTTAGCCTTGCCGATGAGCGCTGGGTGCCGGTGGAGCACGCCGACAGCAATGCCGGCCTGTTGGCCCGGCACCTGCTCACAGGGCAGGCCGCCCAAGCGCGCTTCATTGGCTTGTACCAGCAAGCGCCTTCGCTGGAAGAAGCTGCAGAGCAGGCCGATCGCGCCCTGGCCGATCTGCCGCCCATCGACGTGCTGGTACTGGGTATGGGTGACGATGGCCATACGGCCTCGCTGTTCCCAGCCAGTCCCAACTTGGCCGAGGGCCTTGATCCAAACAATCCCCGCCGTTGCCTACCGCTAATGGCGCCAACCGTTCCCCATCAGCGTCTTTCCATGACCCGATCGCTGCTGGCCACGGCAGGGTTCACCGCATTGTCCGTGCAAGGGCCAGGCAAACTCGCTACCCTGCGCGCCGCGCTGGCGGATGACGACTTCGCCGAAATGCCCATTCGCGCTTTTCTTCACGCACCCCTGGACATCTACTGGTGCCCATGAGCCAAGGATCCACAGCAATGATCACCCTCGAACGTCCACAGCCCAAGCTCTCGATGGCCGACAAGGCCGCGCGGGTCGACGCCATCTGCGAAGCGGCGCGCATCCTGCCGGTGATCACCATCGCCCGCGAACAGGACATCCTGCCACTGGCCGATGCCCTGGCAGCCGGCGGTATCCGCACGCTGGAAGTGACCCTGCGTTCACAGCATGGCCTGAAGGCCATCGAAGTGCTGCGTGAGCAGCGCCCCGAACTGTGTGTAGGCGCCGGGACGGTGCTCGATCGCGCCATGTTTGCAGCCGTCGAGGCCGCTGGCGCCCAGTTCGTCGTCACGCCCGGCATTACCCAGGATGTGCTCCAAGCAGGTGTGGAGAGCGAAATCCCATTGCTGCCGGGTGTCAGCACCCCGTCCGAAATCATGATGGGCTACGCGCTGGGCTACCGCCGTTTCAAGCTGTTCCCCGCCGAAATCAGCGGTGGCGTGGCGGCGATCAAAGCCTTTGCCGGCCCGTTTGGCGATATCCGTTTCTGCCCCACCGGCGGCGTCAACCCGGCCAACGTGCGCAATTACATGGCCTTGGCCAATGTGATGTGTGTAGGCGGCACCTGGATGCTCGACAGCAGCTGGATCAAGAATGGCGACTGGGCTCGCATCGAGGCCTGCAGTGCCGAGGCCATGGCGCTGGTGGACGGTCACTGAATTTCGGTGTGTGCTTTACGGCTTTTTGGGCGCTTGGTCGGCGCCCATTTTTTTGCCTGCCGTTTGCCGCTTGCGGGTGGTGAGCGCGTAGACGGTAGAGGTAAGTGTGCCTTTAGAACGTTGGGGCCGCAAAGCGGCCCCAACAATCCCGAGTCAACAACATCGGCTAAAGAGGCCGCTTTCTCCCTGACAGCACTCAGGCCGCCTTGGCCTCTTGCTGGCTCAGCGAGCGGTTCAGCGCGCTGAACAGGGCCTTGAAGCTGGCTGTGGTGATGTTTTCATCGATACCCACACCGTGCACAGGACGCCCGCCGGCTACACGCAACTCGATGTAGGCCGCTGCCTTGGCGTTGGTGCCGGCGCCGATGGCATGTTCGTTGTAGTCCATGATTTCGACGGCAACCGGCAGGCCGGCAACCAGGGCTTCCAGGGCGCCATTGCCCTTGCCGCGCCAGTGCAGCGTGGTCTCGCCTTCGCCAGCGACTTCCACTTCCACGGCACTGTGGCCGTTTTCTTCCTGCAGGCGATGGCTGACCAGCGCGTATGGCGCATTGGCTTGCAAGTATTCCTTGTGCAGCAAGCTGTAGATCTGCTGCGCCGTCATTTCCAGGCCCAGGCGGTCGGTTTCGCCCTGCACAACCTGGCTGAACTCGATTTGCATGCGGCGCGGCAGGCTGATGCCGTATTCCTGCTCGAGCAGGTAGGTGATGCCGCCTTTGCCGGACTGGCTGTTGACGCGAATCACGGCCTCGTAGCTACGGCCGATATCGGCCGGGTCGATCGGCAGGTACGGAACTTCCCACAGCTCGCCTTCCTGCTGCTTGGCCAGGCCCTTGCGAATGGCATCCTGGTGCGAGCCGGAGAAGGCTGTGTGCACCAGGTCGCCTACGTACGGGTGGCGCGGGTGTACCGGCAGCTGGTTGCATTCTTCGACGACCTTGCGCACACCGTCGATATCGGAGAAATCCAGGCCCGGATCGATGCCCTGGGTGTACAGGTTCAAGGCCAGCGTCACCAGGTCGACGTTGCCGGTACGCTCACCATTGCCGAACAGGCAGCCCTCGGCACGGTCGGCGCCGGCCATCAGGCCCAGCTCGGTCGCGGCGATGCCGGTTCCCCGGTCGTTGTGGCAGTGCAGGCTGATGATCACGCTGTCACGGCGGTTGATGTGGCGGCAGAACCATTCGATCTGGTCGGCGTACACGTTGGGCGTGGCGACTTCGACGGTAGCCGGCAGGTTGAGGATGATCTTGTGTTCGGGCGTGGGGTTCCACACCTCGATGACCGCATCGCACACTTCCTTGGCAAATTCCATCTCGGTAGCGCTGAAGGTTTCGGGCGAGTACTGGAATGTCCAGTGCGTGTCCGGCTGCTGTGCGGCGTATTTGACGAACAGCTTGGCTGCGTTTACCGCGATGTCCTTCACGCCCTGCTTGTCCTGGTTGAAGACGATGCGGCGGAAAGCCGGGCAGGTGGCGTTGTACAGGTGAACGATGGCCTTCTTGGCGCCGCGCAGGGACTCGAAGGTACGGGCAATCAGGTCTTCACGCGCCTGGGTCAGCACCTGGATGGTGGTGTCCTCTGGAATATGACCGTCTTCGATCAAGGTGCGGACGAAGTCGAAGTCGGTTTGCGAGGCCGAAGGGAAGGAGGCTTCGATTTCCTTCACGCCCACTTGCACCAAGGTCTTCCAGAACCGCAGCTTCTTCTCCGCATCCATCGGCTCGATCAGCGACTGGTTACCGTCCCGCAGGTCCGAGCTGCACCAGATGGGCGCCTCGGTGATGGTCTTGGACGGCCAGGTACGGTCGGGCAGGTCGATGGTGGGGAAGGCGCGGTATTTCTTCGAAGGGTCTTTGAGCATGGTCATGGAAGCAATCCTTTTATGTGCGGCCGAGATCGGGCCTGCCGAGCAGTAACGAGGTGGGGGCGAGGCGACGCGATTCAGCCTGGTAGTCGAGCGCTGACCAGGCAGAGGCTGCGATGTTGTCGGAGCAAGATGAGGGTGCTGAAGGTTTTCATGGCCTCAACCCTAACCAGTGGGCTGAGGGTTGGCAAGCGTTGAAAAAAAATTGAGAGAAATGCTCAAAAAAAGCGCTATTGCGAGATTTTCTTGTGGCTAGCATTTGAATGCTTTGCATCTGTTGCGCAGTATTTTTCTTTGGCGCAATGGTGTGTCAACCGTTCAGAAGGGCTTCAGATCTGCGTTGGCCCGGCAACCGCCGCCCGTTTCGTCGGGCGGCTCAAGGGTCTATCGACGCAGAGTCAGCCCGGCCTCAGGGCTGAAAGGCACCGATGAAGATCGCCGGGTCAACACGCGCATCGTTCAGGCTGACGTTCCAGTGCATGTGCGGCCCGGTCGCGCGCCCCGTTGAGCCAACGCGCCCGACCACATCGCCACGACGCAGCTGCTGCCCGTTCTGCACGTCGATCCTGGACATATGGCAGAACATGCTGATGAAGCCCTGCCCGTGGTCGACGAACACCGTGCGGCCATTGAAAAAATAATCGCCTACCAGAATCACCTTGCCATTGGCTGGCGTCTTGATCGGCGTACCCGCTGGTACGGCGAAATCCAGGCCCGCATGGGGGTTGCGCTCTTCACCATTGAAGAACCGGCGCACGCCGAACTTGCTCGACAGCGGCCCATTGACCGGCTTGTCGAGGATCAGGTTGCTTGGCAATGCCGGGCTGAAGCTGCGGTAGGCCTTGATCTGCTCGGCCAGTTCGCGATCGATGCGCTTGAGGTCGGCCGGATTGGGGTTGACCTGGCGGGTGTTCTTCAAGGTGATGCGCTGTTCGGGGTACTGCTTGTGGCCCACGGTGAAGGGCAGGCTTCGGCTGCCTTGCTGCACCACCGCCTGCCCAGGCTTCTGGGTCAGGGGGATACCGACGATGGCCAACCAGTTGTCCTGTTCCTTGACCACCAGCACCGGCTTGCCATCGAAGCGTGCGCTGGGGGCACTGGCTGCCGGCCCTAGGTCGACCACTGCAACGCCGCCGGGCACCGGCTTGTTCAGCGTGCGGGTGATGTAGCTGGCCTGGGCTGTGGCGCTCAGGACGGTGAAGGCGAGGGCGAGCAGTGACGCGAGCAAGCGGGGCATGGGTCAATCCAGAAGTGAGAGCGTGACCGGAGTCAGGTGGTTATCTTCGACCCGCACCTGCAGCTCGCCTTCGTTGAGGCGTGCGGTGAGGCGCTGGCCGTTGCGCGTCTGTTCGGCGCTGCGGATGGCCTGGCCTTGTTCGTCGAGCAGAATGCTGTAGCCGCGCGCCAGCGTCGCCAGGGGGCTGACAATTTGCAGGGTCTGTAGCTGGGCCTGGAAGCGCTGGCGCCGGTCCTTGAGCACGTCGCGCATGGCCCGTGGCAGTCGCTCGGCCAGGCTGTCCAGGCGCTGGCCCAGCAGGGCCAGGGTGCGCCCGGGATGTTGCGCAGCCAGGCGCGTCTCCAGGCGCACCAGGCGCTCGCGGCGCTGATTGAGGTTGTGCAGGAAGGCACGGCGCAGGCGCATGTCCAGGTCATCAAGGCGCTGAGCCTGCTGACGCAGGCGTTCGCCCGGATGGCGCAAGCGGCGAATCAGCGACTCCAGGCGCAGGCGATCATGCACCAACCGGTTCTGCATGCGCAGGGTCAGGCGCCGTTGCAGGCCGTCCAGGCGATGCTGCAACCCGCTGCTGTCGGGAGCAAGCAGCTCGGCCGCAGCAGACGGGGTAGGGGCACGCACGTCGGCTACGAAGTCGCTGATCGACACGTCGGTTTCATGGCCCACGGCGCTCACGATCGGCGTCTTGCACGCGGCCACGGCGCGCGCCACGGCTTCCTCGTTGAAGCACCACAGGTCCTCCAGCGAACCGCCACCGCGGGCCAGGATCAATGCGTCGAAACCGCGGCTGTCGGCCAGGCGAATGGCCCGCACGATCTGGGCGATGGCTTCGCGGCCCTGCACGGCGGTGGGGATCAGGTTCAACTCCACCTGGGGCGCGCGACGGGCGAACACACTGATGATGTCGCGGATCACGGCCCCGGTGGGGGAGGTGATGATGCCGATACGCTGGGGATGCGCAGGCAGCGCGCGCTTGCTGTCGGTGCTGAACAAGCCCTCGGCGCCAAGCTTTTCCTTGAGCGCCTCGAAAGCCAGGCGCAGCGCACCATCGCCAGCAGGCTCCACCGTATCGAGGATCAGCTGATAGTCGCCACGGCCTTCGAACAGGGACACCTTGCCGCGCACCCGTACCGCCAGGCCATCACGCAGTGCCTGGCGCACCCGCGTGGCGCTCTGCCGGAAGAGGGCGCAGCGCACCTGGGCACCGCTGTCCTTGAGGGTGAAGTACATGTGACCGGAGGCCGGCCGGGCCAGGTTGGAAATCTCGCCCTCCACCCACACGCTGCGGAAAACGTCTTCCAGCAGCACCCGGGCGCGGCCATTGAGTTGGCTGACGGTGAGCACATCACGGTCAAGGCCGAGGCGTTCGAAAGGGTCTTTGATCATGGGAAGGCACTATAAAGGATGAGGGGGCCGGGTGTCGTGCCCGGTCGATCAGGAACTGACCTGGATCGCGGGTGCCTACCCTGGCGTACCGATTGCCGAAGCTGCGCAGGTCATGTGCTCGATGAACTGGCTAACCAGCGGCCCGGCATCGCGACGGTGAGCGATGGCGACGGTGCTGACGCAGCCGGGGTCCGTCAGCGGGATGAACCGCAGCGCAGGAGGGGCGATGTCCTGCATGCAGCGTGGCAGCAAAGCCACCCCGAACCCCGCCTGGATCAGCTGCAACTGCGTGGTCTTGCGCGACACCACCCGCGCAGGCTGGGGAAAGAACCCCGCCGCCATGCACAGCTCGGCAGACAGATAGCTCAGGCCACCGCGTTGGTGGTGGGGAATGGAGATGAACGGCTGGCTCGAAAGCTCCGCCAAGGCGATGCAATCGCGCGCTGCCAGCTCATGGGTAGGGGCAAGCGCCAGCAGCAGGGGCTCTTCGAAGAGCGGCTCGACGCACAACCCATCGTGCTGACGCAGCACCGGCAGTCTCAGCAGCCCGATGTCCAGGCGACCTTCGGCCAGGGCTGCAAGCTGCCCTTCGGAGGACAGCTGGGCGATCTCCATGCTCACGCCTGGGTTGGTCCGCAAGTACTCACCCAAGTGCTCAAGCAACCGACCGGTCAGCGGCACCGTGCTGGAGTGGCTGATGTTCAGGCTGCCGCGCAGGCCCTGGCCAACGGCTCGGGCCAGCTCGCCAGCCTTGTCCAGGTCCAGCAGCAGGTTGCGCGCACGCGGCAGGAACGCCCGGCCCGCATCGGTCAGGCGAGGCAACCTGGCCGTGCGTTCGAACAACGCCGTGTCCAGCTGCAATTCAAGCTCGCGCACCTGGCGGCTGAGGGCGGACTGGGCGACATACAGCCGTTCGGCCGCAGCACTGAAGCTGCCACATTCGGCAATTTCCACGAAGTAACGTAACTGACGGGTCGAGATCATGAGCGATGCCATTTCGAGATGGATCAAGGCGAGATTGCATATTAGCCGGCATGACACGGGTTTGGTTATGGTGCGCTGAACCTTCAAGGACAATGCGCCGATGCTTGCTGACTTCGCCATAGCACTACCGTTCTCGGGGCTTGACTGGCTACCCATCGTGCTGGGTATCGCGGCGGCCTATGTGGTGTTCGGCATCGCCGGCTTCGGCACGGCGTTGGTGGCAGGCCCGGTGCTGATCCATTTCATGCCGCTGTCGCAGATCATTCCCTTGCTGGTGTTGCTCGATTTCGTGGCGGCGTTCGGCAACCTGCTGCCCTCGCGGCGCGATGTGGTACGGGGCGAATTGCTGCGCCTGCTGCCGTTCATGGCGCTGGGGTGCACCCTGGGCGTTGTGTTCCTGCTGCAGCTCAAATCGGACCTGCTGATGCTGCTGATGGGGCTGTTCATCACCGCCTACGCGTTCTATAGCCTGGCGCTGAAGGTACGCCCGGCCTCGCTTGCCGGGTGGTGGGCGGCACCAATGGGCACCGTGGGCGGGCTGTTCGGGGCCTTGTTCGGCAGTGGCGGCTTTCTCTACGCCCTTTACCTGAGCGCTCGCCTGCCCGACAAGGCGCAGGTGCGCGCCACCCAGAGCGCGTTGATCACTTGCAGCACCCTGGTGCGCCTGACGCTGTTCCTGGTCGCCGGTGTCTACGCCGATCGACAACTGCTGCTGATGGCGGCCTGCCTGTTGCCGGTGATGGTCATCGGCCTGTGGGCTGGGCGCAGGCTCGCGCACAGGCTGTCACGCGAGGTCTTCGTGCGGCTGGTCACCTGGTTGGTGCTGGCCAGCGGCCTGGCGCTCATCGCTCGCTATGTGAGCGCTTGAGCAGGGGGTAGAATTGGCCGACTACCCGATCCAAGGCTTGTCCCGCTCATGAATACCCAAAGCATCATCGTTCCCAGGCAGTCCACCGTCCCGGTGCACGAGGCCCGCGCCCGCGCCATCCTGCGCTGGCTGGTCCGCGAAAAGGTCGTGGAAGAGCAGCTGACCACCTGCGGGCGTACCGGCAACCGCATGGCCCATGCCCTTGGGCCAGGTGCTCGCAAGGTGGCGCTGCACCCCGACAAACTGCCCTTCGGTGCGCCGGTCAACGGCCTTGAGGTGATGCTCAAGCGCTGCATCTATACGCCCACCGAGGGCTTCAAGGAAGAGGCAGGCTGCCCGCAGTGCCGGCGGGAAGTGGGCGAGCCGTTGTTCGACAGCCTGGAAGAGTGGATGCCTGGGGTCAGCGACAACTTCACGTGCCCGCTGTGCGGGTTCGAAGACGACATCAACGGCTTTCTGTTCCTGCAACCCTGTGCCTTTTCCAACCTGGGCTTCATCTTCAACAACTGGGGCGATGCCGGGTTCACCCAGGCGTTCATCGACAGCTTCGCCGATTGGCTGGACCAACCGGTGGCGGTGGTGCAGGTCCGGCTCGCCTGACGAGCGGCCGGGCAGGGCGGTAGCGCGCAGGGCAGCAACGGCCACTTGTAACTTCAGGCTTGATTTACATTGAGTGGCACGGCACGCATGAGTATAATGGCGCGCTTCCATTTTTCCCGCCCGGGAGCCCCCGCGATGTTGCGTATCAGCCAAGAAGCCCTGACCTTCGACGATATTCTCCTTGTACCTGGTTATTCCGAGGTACTGCCCAATGAAGTCAGTCTCAAGACCCGTTTGACCCGTGGCATCGAGCTGAACATCCCGCTGGTCTCCGCTGCCATGGACACCGTCACCGAAGCGCGCCTGGCCATCGCCATGGCCCAGGAAGGCGGCATCGGCATCATCCACAAGAACATGACCATCGAGCAACAGGCCGGCGAAGTGCGCAAGGTCAAGAAGTTCGAGGCTGGCGTGGTCAAGGACCCGATCACCATCGAGGCCGACGCCACCGTGCGTGATCTGTTCGACCTGACGCGCCTGAACAACATTTCCGGCGTGCCCGTGCTGGAAAACGGTGACCTGGTCGGTATCGTGACCTCCCGCGACGTGCGCTTCGAAAGCCGCCTGGACGCCAGGGTCCGCGAAGTGATGACGCCCAAGGAACGCCTGGTCACCGTCCGCGAGGGCGCGGACAAGAACGAGGTGCGCGAGCTGCTGCACAAGCACCGCCTCGAGAAAGTGCTGATCGTCGACGAGCACTTCAGCCTCAAGGGCATGATGACCGTCAAGGACATCGAGAAGGCCAAGGCCTACCCACTGGCCAGCAAGGACGACCAGGGTCGTCTGCGCGTTGGCGCTGCTGTCGGCACCGGCAAGGACACCGGCGAGCGTGTTGCCGCCCTGGTCGCCGCTGGCGTGGACGTGGTCGTGGTCGACACCGCTCACGGGCACTCCAAGGGCGTGATCGAGCGCGTGCGCTGGGTCAAGCAAACCTACCCGCAGGTGCAGGTGATCGGCGGCAACATCGCCACCGGCGCGGCTGCCAAGGCCCTGGCCGAAGCCGGCGCGGACGCGGTCAAGGTCGGTATCGGCCCTGGCTCGATCTGCACCACCCGTATCGTGGCCGGTGTCGGCGTGCCGCAGATCAGCGCCATCGCCAACGTCGCCGCCGCCCTTGAAGGCACCGGTGTGCCATTGATCGCCGACGGCGGCATCCGCTTCTCCGGTGACCTGTCCAAGGCCATCGTCGCCGGTGCCAGCTGCGTGATGATGGGTTCGATGTTCGCCGGTACCGAAGAAGCGCCGGGCGAAGTCGAACTGTTCCAGGGCCGCTCCTACAAGGCCTACCGTGGCATGGGTTCGCTGGGCGCCATGGCGCAGTCGCAAGGCTCCTCCGACCGTTACTTCCAGGACTCCTCGGCCGGTGCCGAGAAGCTGGTCCCCGAAGGTATCGAAGGCCGCGTGCCGTACAAGGGCGCACTGGCCGCGATCATTCACCAGCTGATGGGCGGCCTGCGTTCGTCCATGGGCTACACCGGCAGTGCCACCATCGAAGAGATGCGCACCAAGCCGGAATTCGTACGCATCACGGGCGCCGGCATGGCCGAGTCCCACGTCCACGACGTGCAGATCACCAAGGAAGCCCCCAACTACCGGGTTGGCTGATTGCTCAGCGGTAAGCTCCAGACGGTGGCTGCGTTCGCGCAGCCACTGCGTTTTCCCCGATCAACTTGCAGCTTGCAGCTTCAAGCTCGCAGCTGAATCAGAGATTCCCCATGGCCCTCGATATTCACGCTCACCGGATCCTCATCCTCGATTTCGGCTCCCAGTACACCCAGCTGATCGCCCGCCGCGTGCGCGAGATCGGCGTGTACTGCGAACTGCACCCGTTCGACATGGACGATGAAGCGATCCGCGAATTCAACCCGCGCGGCATCATCCTCGCCGGTGGCCCCGAGTCGGTTCACGAAGCCAACAGCCCCCGTGCACCCCAGGCCGTGTTCGACCTGAACGTGCCTGTGCTGGGCATCTGCTACGGCATGCAGACCATGTCCGAACAGATGGGCGGCAAGGTCGAAGGGTCCGACCTGCGTGAGTTCGGTTATGCCCGCGTGGACGTGGTCGGCAAGAGCCGCCTGCTCGACGGCATCGAGGACCATATCGACGCCGACGGCGTACTGGGCCTGGACGTGTGGATGAGCCACGGTGACAAGGTCACCCAGCTGCCGACCGGTTTCCACGTACTGGCCAGCACCCCGAGCTGCCCGATCGCCGGCATGTTCGACGACACGCGCGGCTATTACGGCGTGCAGTTCCACCCGGAAGTGACCCACACCAAACAGGGCGGTCGCATCCTGTCCCGTTTCGTGCAGGACATCTGCGGCTGTGAAGCCCTGTGGACCCCGTCCAACATCGTCGAGGACGCCATCGCCCAGGTGCGTGAGCAAGTGGGTTCGGCCAACGTCCTGCTCGGCTTGTCCGGCGGCGTGGACAGTTCGGTGGTCGCGGCCCTGCTGCACCGCGCCATCGGCGACCAGCTGACCTGCGTCTTCGTCGACAACGGCCTGCTGCGCCTGCACGAGGGTGACCAGGTGATGGCCATGTTCAAGGAGAACATGGGCGTCAAGGTGATCCGTGCCGACGCTGAACAGCAGTTCCTCGACAACCTGGCCGGCGAAGCCGACCCGGAGAAGAAGCGCAAGATCATCGGCCGCACCTTCATCGACATCTTCGATGCCGAGGCCAGCAAGCTGCCGAACATCCAGTTCCTCGCCCAGGGCACCATCTACCCGGACGTGATCGAATCGGCTGGCGCCAAGAGTGGCAAGGCCCACGTGATCAAGTCCCACCACAACGTCGGTGGCCTGCCGGAGGAAATGAACCTCAAGCTGGTCGAACCACTGCGTGAGCTGTTCAAGGATGAAGTGCGCAAGATCGGCCTGGAACTCGGCCTGCCCTACGACATGGTCTACCGCCACCCATTCCCAGGCCCGGGCCTGGGTGTGCGCATCCTGGGTGAAGTGAAGAAAGAATACGCCGACATTCTGCGTCGCGCGGACCATATCTTCATCGAAGAGCTGCGCAAGGCTGATTGGTACCACAAGACCAGCCAGGCCTTCGTGGTGTTCCAGCCAGTGAAATCGGTTGGTGTGGTCGGTGACGGCCGTCGCTACGCCTGGGTCGTCGCCCTGCGCGCCGTCGAGACCGTGGACTTCATGACCGCGCGTTGGGCTCATCTGCCTTACGAACTGCTGGAAACCGTGAGCGGCCGTATCATCAACGAGATCGACGGTATCTCGCGGGTGACCTACGACGTGTCGAGCAAGCCGCCGGCGACGATTGAGTGGGAGTGATCCTGCGTCCGGTATAGCCCGGCACGATCTAGCAAAAAATGCCCTGAAGCCCGCGTAATTGCGGGCTTTTGGCTTTTTGCGTTTGGCAAATTCGGATAGAGTTCTGCATCGCCAAGCACGGTGTTTGTGTGACATGGTACGGGGTATTGACTGCATCTAATGCCATGCATGACGCTCAATACCATGTCGTTTGCCTCAGTATTGACACTGTATCGAAAGTCAGGGCCTGGCTCGCGGCGCGTCCGCGCTACAACATGCACTTCACACCGACTCCGGCCTCGTGCCTGAATGGGGTCGAGCGCTTTTTCTCAACGCTGAGCGAGAAATGGATCAAGCGGCAGGCACAGGTTAGCGTCAAGATCTAGAAGCATCGATTGAGCACTACTTGGAAACGTCAACCAGACTCCGAAACCATTCCGGTGGCATGAGAAGGCTGGTGACAGCCTCCTCTCAGTCGCTCGTGCAGCAAGCGCGCTGGGCAAATGATGTTTCCATGATACTTATGAAGCACCACACGAGTGCCCTGAACGGGTAGTTCGTTATCTTTTTGAATAAATAGCCCAACGATTCAGAGGCTTTTAGATTAACGAACTACCCAGGCGGAACACGGGTCTTTGCTATTTAGTCCTTGATATTCCAATGGCCAATATTCGTCTTGTCATCCATGAACCTCAAGACCCCCCCCTCAATACTCAATGGCCTACCCGTCCCAGGCTCTCTTTGCCAGATCTCGTAATAATCGCCCTTGTCGACGAACGTCACGGGGTCGAACTTTTTACTGTAGGGCCTCACCCATCCTTTTGTGCTATCGATGTACTGACCCTTCAAGTGCTCGCAGGCAACCTTAAGGTAACCACCCCAGTTACCGTCTTTTTCCCAGCTGTCTACAACTTCAACCCATAACGTAGACCTTAATTTGCCTTCGGTGTGATCTGTGCGAAAGGCGCGTCCATATCTGTCCTTATTGTAGATTGCACCCGCCGTCGTCTTGGCTACATCGCCACCGTCAAGACCGATACCTAGCCCATCATCATCGGTGAACCTCACAATGGCTTTAGAGTTATTCTCGTCATAGCCAAAGTAAAGTTTAAAGGCAGACTCTCTTCGCTTTCCCATAAGACACCTCTATCCTGTTGATGAATGTTACAGCTGTGGAAAAAGACAGTATTTTCATGCCCCAGCGTCATTGTTAATGACGCAGAAGACAAAATCGAACTCATTGAAAAATAGACGCGTGCAGCCTGTCTAGGTTTTCAAGTCTGTCTTTCGTCGTACCTAACGTAATGCGCCCTTATAGATTTTCATACTGGCAAAAATATCAGTTGATTAACCGCCGTGTTAGCGTAATGGCCGCGGAGAGGAAGTCGCCGGTCAAGTCCTGCAGTGTGATGACGCCTGACCGCCTTACCCTGAGGGCCCCGATACCTGAAGACATCACGAACATGACATTCCGGCACCTACTGGAATAGCATCCACTGACCTGCGCGAGGCTCGCGGTCATTAACGGTTATCTTCAAGATAAAGGCCTGTCGCTACTTCCCGAATGCAAGTGCTGATGCATGATGGGGGTGTCGTTTGGCTGGCGGCGCGCCGGTTGAACCAAGGCAAATTCAACGGGTCGCTCGTGTAGCAAGAGCGCTGGGTAATTGATGTTTCCATGGTACTTATAAAACACCCCACTCGCTGCGCAGGTGAAGGTGCATATTGACCGAAGAAGGTGATGTTCGCATGGCTGCGGAACGATGGTCTGACATGTCAGGGGGCTGAGTTCATCGAGCGCTATAGCCTGAACGTTGCGCCGCCAGAAGCGCAGATCTTATCTAGTGCAAGCGTGCTGGAGTGGAACCGCGTCAACGAGATCAAGCATCCGGCCATCCAATTCGATCTGGATGTCCTGGATCCGACTGAGTGTCGCTCGGTCTTCTTCGGCGAGCCTAACCCGGCCTGCGACCCTTACGAGGCTTCCCTGCAGGGAAAATGAGCGTCGCCCAAGGCGTGCGATTAATCAACGGTGTATCCAAGGCGACTGATGTGGTTGGTTTGGGTATCACCGAGCACCTGCCGTGAGACGCCATCACGCTCAAGGGTAGATTGGCTGAGATCCCGATCCTGAAGTAGTTCTCTAGAAAAGAAAGAGCCAGCTTCTGCTGGCTCATTCAAGCCAGTATGGGTTCCCAACTCAGGCGCCATGAATCACCCTTGATCTCATAGCCACTACCATGCATTTGCTCGACTGGCCGAGATTGGCTATTGAGACGACGCAGACGAAAGGCTGCTTTTGGAATAGCGTGGGCGTGATCCACGCCATTTAGCAACAGCGTGTTGGCCACCGAGCTATTGCGCTGAAGCGCTTTCGGCTCCCTTACAGGAGGCCGGAAGGGACGGGGCCGCTTAGCGGCCCCATTTGCATTGGATAACAGCCTTTCACTCAATGCTTGGCTGCCAAGCCCAAGCCCAAGCCCTAACGACCGCCGCGACTCAACCCACCCAGCCGCGCCGAAATCGACTGCATCCCCTTGCCCAACTCCCTGAGCGTACTCGCATCCCGGGCGCCTTCTTCACTGGCCGCATGGATCCGTACCGCCAGCTCGTTGATTTCCTGCGTCACGTGGCTCTGCTCCTGGGCGGCGACGGCGATCTGCTGGGCGCGCTGGACGATGTCGTCGAAACTACCCACGGTGGTGCCCAGGGTCGTGGCCACGCCCACGGCCTGCTGCACCGACTCGCGAGTGCGCTGCGCACCGTGCTGCATGGTGGTGACCGCAGCGTACGATGCCTCGCGTAGATGGGTGATCATTTCCTGGATTTCGTTGGCAGACGTTTGTGTACGGCCGGCAAGCGTGCGCACCTCATCGGCTACCACCGCAAAGCCGCGGCCTTGTTCGCC